>NZ_JQFL01000080.1:0-196177 GCF_000764215.1 Pseudoalteromonas sp. ND6B | reverse complement strand
ATGGCAAAAGAAAAGTTTGAACGCGTAAAACCGCACGTAAACGTTGGTACAATCGGCCACGTTGACCACGGTAAAACTACACTAACTGCAGCAATCACTAACGTACTTGCAAAAGTATACGGCGGTGTTGCTAAAGATTTCGCATCAATCGATAACGCTCCAGAAGAGCGCGAGCGTGGTATCACAATCTCAACTTCACACGTTGAGTACGATACTCCTACTCGTCACTACGCACACGTAGATTGTCCTGGTCACGCCGATTATGTTAAAAACATGATCACTGGTGCTGCTCAAATGGACGGCGCTATCTTAGTAGTTGCTGCGACTGACGGTCCTATGCCACAAACTCGTGAGCACATCCTACTTTCTCGCCAAGTTGGCGTTCCTTACATCGTTGTATTCATGAACAAATGTGACATGGTTGATGATGAAGAGCTACTTGAGCTAGTAGAAATGGAAGTTCGTGAACTTCTTTCTGAATACGACTTCCCAGGTGATGACTTACCACTAATTCAAGGTTCTGCACTTAAAGCACTTGAAGGCGAAGAGCAATGGGAAGCTAAAATCGTAGAGCTTGCAGAAGCACTAGATACTTACATTCCAGAGCCAGAGCGTGACATCGATAAGCCATTCATCATGCCTATCGAAGACGTTTTCTCAATCCAAGGTCGTGGTACTGTTGTAACTGGCCGTGTTGAAGCTGGTATCATCAACGTGAACGACGAAGTTGAAATCGTTGGTATCAAAGAGACGACTAAGTCTACTTGTACTGGTGTTGAGATGTTCCGTAAGCTTCTTGACGAAGGTCGTGCTGGTGAGAACATTGGTGCACTTTTACGTGGTACTAAGCGTGAAGACGTTGAACGTGGTCAAGTACTAGCTAAGCCTGGTTCAATCAAGCCACACACTACATTCACTTCAGAAGTATACGTACTTTCGAAAGATGAAGGTGGTCGTCATACTCCATTCTTCAAAGGTTACCGTCCACAGTTCTACTTCCGTACAACTGACGTAACAGGTGACGTACAGTTACCAGAAGGCGTAGAAATGGTAATGCCTGGTGATAACGTTAAGATGACTGTAACGCTAATCGCGCCAATCGCGATGGACGAAGGTCTTCGTTTCGCTATCCGTGAAGGTGGCCGTACTGTAGGTGCTGGTGTTGTAGCAACTATCGTAGAGTAATAATTAACGTTTAAGTTAATTGTTAGAAAAAGGTCACTTAGGTGGCCTTTTTTAATGGCTGCGATTTACATCATGTGAAGGTGGCGCAGTTACCTTAGGCGTAGGTGCTTTGTAGCAACGTTCAACGAGTAATAATTAGCCTAGGTAATTAATACGAAAAAACCCGAGCTTAGCCTCGGGTTTTTTAATGCCTGCAATAAAATAAAGGTTTCAGGTGCAAGGTTTAATACCAATCCGCAATAATACTCAATCATTTTTTGGGGCTAAACGTGTCGCTATCTGTGTTAAAAAATTCTCATTTAGAACAACTAAATAGCGAATTTTTTGCCTAGCTATCACCCCGTTTTTCCTGCCTCAAAATAGACCGCTTAATTAAGCGAATTGGTATAAGATTTTAGGTAAAGCAGCTCGGTGTAAATTTAACACTGTCACTTGGGTTGAGTTTTATCGCACTTAGAGGGTAAAGCATGAAGGTTCTACACTTACCTTATGCATTTGTGCTTTGTAGCAACGATCGTTGAGTTCTCAATTACTGTAATGCTGCAGGTTTCAGGTTTTAATGAGTGAAGTTTGGCGTTCCTGTTGTTGTCTTCACGAAGTTTAAAGCAGCATTGATACCGCTGCTTAAAAATTAACGAGGCTATTTTAAGGCTTGTTTATCGTTATTTAAGTTGGAACGTTGTTATAATAGGTAATAATTAAATAGTCAGTAGCGCAGAGAGTCCAATGGAACTTGAACAAGATAGCAATTTAACACTTCCTTTATTTATTCTAGATGAAACACTAAGTACCCGTGACTTAGCGCAGCCTGACTTGGAAATTTCAGTTATCTTAAGTGATGAGCTGCTTACTCAACTATGCCAGAACCCCAGTGCTGACAGTAGTATAGGCATTAGCATTGCAGACTATGAGTTGAATATCATCAATTCAAGCTTTGCTACCATAGCGCAAAGCGAGCATGACGCTCAATTAACCATAACACAGGGCCCTCTATTAAGCGCTGTGGTGACTACTGTTGAAAACCTAACATTCGTATCACCACAAATCGATATGATGCCTACGTTCGATTTAGGTGATGAGACTGAATAATGAAAAAAAATATTATAGGTACTTTTGTACTGATTATCTTAAGTGGTTGTGCTTACTTAGGTAATGCACATTACAATGAATTATTCGGTCCTGAGCAAACACAAGATCGTATAGTTGCTCATAATAGCGGTGCTGGGGCTGAGTTTTTACAGCAAGTAAAGCCTGTACTCGATAACCGCTGCGTGGTTTGTCATGGCTGTTATGATGCGCCTTGCCAATTAAAACTCTCTTCTCCTGAAGGTATCGACAGAGGCCTCAGTAAAGAGTTGGTTTACGATGGTACTCGGTTGTTAGCCTCAACGCCGAGCCGATTATTATTTGATGCAACCACGACTGAGCAATGGCGTGATAAAGAATTTAGCCCGGTATTAAACGAGCGAGCACAAACTGAAGAAGCCAATTTAGCGGGTAGTGTGTTATTTAATACGCTGGTATTAAAGCAAAGTTCACCCTTGCCAGAAGATGAAGTATTAGATGAACGTTTTGATTTTTCACTTAGCCGCAACCAAAGTTGTGCGACGATGGGTGAGTTTGACCAATTAGCGGATGAGCAACCGCATGCGGGTATGCCTTATGGCTTGCCTGGAGTGACTGCTGCTGAATTTCAGCACTTACAAAACTGGATTAAAAAAGGCGGGAAAATGGCGCACATCAAGCCGCCATCAGCTGCTGAGCTTGCGCAAGTAAAAAACTGGGAAGCATTTTTAAATCAAGATGGTTTGAAGTACCAATTATCAGCGCGCTATATTTATGAGCATTGGTTTTTAGCACACATCTACTTTAGTGATGCACAATCACCTAACTTTTTTAAGTTGGTACGCTCAAGTACTCCCCCTGGTGAAGACATTAAATTAATAAGTTCTCGTCGCCCTTACGATAATCCAAACGTTGAGCGTGTTTATTATCGACTGCTTCACGACCGTTCTACTATTTTATCAAAAACGCATTTACCGCTTAAACTTAATGATGAAAAGTTGGCACGTATTTACCAGCAATTTATTGCGCCAAATTACACTGTATCTAGTTTACCAAGCTATGAGCCTACCCTTGCATCAAACCCGTTTAAAACGTTTGAAGCACTGCCTATAGATGCAAAATATCAATTTATGCTCGATGAAGCTGAGCTAATTATTATGGGCTTTATTAAAGGCCCTGTTTGTCGTGGTCAAATAGCACTCAATGTGATTAATGATCATTTTTGGGTGGCGTTTGCTGATCCTAAAAAGGTAGCGACTCCGGCGGTAGGTAAAATGCTGGTGCAACATGAGGATGCATTAGAGTTGCCCGCAGCAGAGGAAAGTAATGCGTTACCGATTTCTAATTGGGTCAAATACTCGGTTCGCGAAAAACGTTACTTAAAAGCCAAGGTAGAGCTTGCTAATAATCTGTTCAAAAACGGCGAGCATTTAACCACCGACTTATTGTGGAAAGGGGATGGGCACAATCAAAATGCGGCACTGACTATTTTTCGACACTTTGATAGTGCAACTGTAGTTAAAGGCTTTATTGGCCAACAACCTAAAACTATGTGGGTGCTTGATTACGCGCTGTTTGAGCGTATTCATTACTTGTTAGTTGCGGGCTTTGATGTGTATGGCAATATTGGCCATCAATTAATAACGCGCTTATACATGGACTTTTTACGTTTAGAAGGTGAGCACAACTTTTTAGCTTTGTTACCTGAAGCTCAGCGAGAGACAATTAAACAGAGTTGGTATCGAAAATCACCACCTAGTTTGTCGACCTTTTTTGAAAACAATCGTGAGTTTAGTCAACCCAGCGGTATTAACTATCAAACAGATGAACCGCAATCAGAGCTATATGGCTTAATTAAAGAGGCATTAGAGCCCGTTTTAAGTCCTCGTTATGACTATAAAAAAGTACCCGCACCATTAAGTGCGATTAATACCATGCCTGCTAAAGCAGTTAACTTACTGCCACAGCTATCTTATGTGCTAGTGAAAGAGCAGGATGGCCACACAGGCTATACAATTATTCACCATAACGCGCACTATAATATTTCGAGTCTACTAAACGAAGACGGACAGCGCGCTTATGAAGAAGATACGGTGACAATTGTTCCGGGCTTTATTGGTGATTACCCTTCTGCAATTTGGTATTTAAATAACGCCCAACAGGTTTCGGCCTTTGCCGAACAGTTACCGCTAATGCAAGTGGAAGCTGATTATCGCGCTTTAAAGTCTAAGTTTGCGATTCGTCGAACTCACCCGCAATTTTGGCAATACAGCGATATTTTACATCAGGTTGCCCGCCAGTACCGAGGTGTTGAATTTGGTATGTTTGATTATAATCGACTAGAAAATCGTTAGGTACACGCTAAACGGTTACAAGAGCCCAGCTTAACTAGCTGGGTTTTTTATATTTAATAATTTAGTAATTAGTTTGCTAAGCTTAGGCTACAGTTAAAACAAAAAAAGTAACCTAGTGTATGTTCAACATTGTTAAGAGTATTCGCAAACGTTACCGTTGGGCTTTAGTTGCTATTGCCTTGTTGGTCAGCGTATCTGCATTACTGATGCAATACTTCTTTTCAGTGCAAAAATACGATGCAAAAATTATCAATATAGCTGGCAAGCAACGTATGCTTTCGCAAAAAATAGCTTGGCATAGCAATGCATTAATTAATCAAACGGATAACCACGTACAACATCTTCAATCGTTAAAACACTCCCTTGAGTTATTTGAACAAGCCCATGAATATTTACTCACTAAAGATGAGCAAGGTGACGCAGTTTATCTAAATACACCTTTATTTGATTTATATTATGCCCCCCCAAGCAACTTAGATGCAGAAGTGTTGGCCTTTATAACGCAAGCTAAAAATTTGGTTTCTCAAAAGGAGCCTATTAATTTGGCTTCGTTTTCTGTGAGCGAAGTTGAAGCATTACTTAAAAAATTAGACACTGCGGTGAGCTTATTTGAGCAACAAGCAGTAAAAAAGGTTGATTGGATCTCTAGTATTGAGCTGCTTTGTTGGTTTTTTACTCTGGCATTATTGTTTTTAGAACTTAGATTTGTGTTTATGCCGATGGAAAAACGAGTTCTGCAGACATTACAAAAGTATCAACAACAAAAAGAATTTGCAGAGCAGGTAAGTAATAACAAAGAGCACTTTATTGCACGAGCCAGTCATGAATTTAGAACCCCATTACAGGGGTTAATTACCTCGATCGATGAGCTAAAAATTCCCACTTCACAGCAGGATATACAACGCCAAGCTCGGTATTGCTCGGCGAGGTTGTTGGCGATGTTAGATGAATTACAAGATTTACAAGCGCTGAGTTTAAATCGTTGGTCGTTAAACCCGACCTCTGACAACTTACTAACCACCATAAATAAAGTGTTAGTTGTGTATGAATATGGTTGTACTGAGAAAGGGTTAAAGTTAACCAGAGAGTTAGCAGCGAGCTTAGACTGCGCGGTGATTGTAGATCATGCACGCCTAGAACAAATAGTTAATGAGCTACTTAGTAATGCATTAAAGTTTACAGAGCAAGGAGAGGTGAAAGTCATCGCTACGCTCAACAATAACCAACTATCGCTGAGCGTCGAGGACACCGGCTGTGGCTTTAATCACCTTATCGAGCAATTAGAATTAGACAGCACTGAGCAAAGTAACCATTTTCAAGGACTCAGAACAGGCCTTACCCGTGTACAATATATTGTTGACGCCTTAAAGGGTGAAATTCGTTTTGAAAATAATCGTCAGCAAGGGGCATCTGTATTTTTAACATTACCATTAGAGATGGATACTACTTTAAGCAAGTCATCGTCAATTCCTGATAACTTACATTGTTTAGTCGTTGAAGATAACCCACTTAATATGCTGGTACTCACTAAGCTATTAACCGCATTGAACATACACGCTGAATGCGCTGAGAATGGCAAAATAGCGTGTGAAATGGTCGCCAAAAAATCTTATGACGTCATCTTTATGGATTTAAATATGCCGGTTATGGATGGGTTTGAAGCCACTAAAATCTTGCATGATAACGATAAAACACTGCCGATTATTGTGGTTACCGCAAACACCTCTGATAGTGCTCTTGCTCGCGCTAAAGCTTGTGGAGCAATAGGTCATATTCATAAACCCATAGATCAGCAAAGCATAATCGCGGCGCTAAACGATGCTTTTCTACCTGAGGTTGATTAAATCTCACTTGCTTAATTATTCCTTATTACGTTAGTTTGAGTTTTTAACTCTGTTATGGGATCTAACGTGCGCTCAATTTTACTACAGCAATTTAGTGGTTATTTATCTACCTATGACAGTGTTCGGTATTATATCGACGATTTAACTTGGCAAGTAAAGCAGGGTGAACATTGGGTATTACTCGGGGGTAATGGTGCTGGAAAATCAGCACTCGCAGCAGCGTTAGTTGGTGAAGCAAAACAACAAAGCGGGCAACGTCATAGTACCTTTAACAAGCTACAATTAGTGTCAAGTGATCTACAAAAGCAGTTACTTAACACGCATCGTAAAAGTGAAAAGCCACAAAAAGTAACGGACATGCTCTTTGCTGAGCCTCAAATAAATAGCGATTTATGCCAACAGTTAATCACCGCTTTTAATTTTGATGCCTTACTTAATCGTGATTTTACTGATTTATCTACTGGCGAAACGCGTAAATTATTATTAATTAAAGCGCTATCTGCTAACAGTGATTTAGTTGTGCTTGATGAACCATTTGATGGCTTAGACTCTGAATCGGTTGGGCAGCTAAACCGCCTATTACAGCAGTTGAGCGCACAAACCTGCTTTGTGTTTGTGCTAAACCGTGTTGACGAAATTCCAGCGTTTGTTGATCACTTTGCTTATGTGAATAATGGTCGTTTACAACATAGCTTGGCAAAACCGTGTGCAGCAAAACAAGCGGATTTATTCAAATTACTTCATTTAGAGCATACATCATTAAGTATTCCCGATGCGCCTGAGCGCTGTTTTAAATCAGCGACAAACACGCCACTCGTTAAGCTCACTAATGCTCATGTGCGTTACAGCGAACAAACAATTTTTGAAAATTTAAACTGGACGATTAACCAATATCAGCACTGGCAACTCACCGGGAAAAATGGCTCAGGTAAAACCTGTTTATTAAATTTAATTACTGGTGATAACCCTCAGTGCTATAACAATGAGATTGAAGTGTTTGGTTTTAAGCGTGGCACAGGGGAGAGTATTTGGGATATAAAACAGCACATTGGTTATATTTCAAATACGCTACATTTGCAGTATCGAGTGAGTATTTCGGCGCTTAATACTATTATTTCAGGGTTTTTCGATAGTATAGGTTTATATCAACAAGCCAGTGAGTTACAAACGCGTTTAGCTAAAGAGTGGTTGGCACTAATAGGTTTAAGTGACAAAACAAATAGCGCTTTTACCCAGCTATCGTATGGCGATCAGCGACTATTACTGATTGTGCGCGCAATGGTTAAACATCCTGCTTTGCTTATTTTAGATGAGCCATGTTTAGGGCTTGATGAGGCAAATCGTCAACGCGTTTTACTGCTGATAGAAAAGGTGTGTGCTGCAAAAACGAGTACCGTTATTTATGTAAACCATCATGCAGCAGATACCATTAAAGGGATTGAACACACCTTAAAAATGGAAGATTTTAAACCGGCTCACTATGGGCAACAAGCTGCTCATAGTGAGACGCTTATATAAGCTTGTTTATAACTGAGTAACCTTAAACCCTTGGTCGCGAAGTTGTTTAATTAAACCATGCTGCTCAACTAAGTGCAGAGCACCTACCGCAATAAACACCTTACCTTGTTCAAGTTTAGGCGTGAGCTGAGTGACCCAATTATTATTGCGCTCAATCAGCATCACTTGCTCGCTTTGTTGACCGTATTGGCTGTCATCAAAACTGGTGTGGTAATAGCTGGTTAGGGTTTGCATATCGCCCTTTTTCCATGCATCCACTAGGGTGATAAAGTAGGTATTAATATCGCTTAGTTGCTCAAAAGTTTCTGCCATCATGGCATTGCTTAATGACTCTAAGCCATTAAACATCTGTAGTTGTTGCTCTATGGTTTCAAGCTCCGCAATGTTAATACTGTGCTTTTGCGCGTACTCGAGTATTTGCTTATCGATGCCGTTTTTATCTGAATAGCCCGCGTTTTGAAACTCAATTTGCATCATGGTCAACATAACAGCCCAAGGTTTAAAACTGTTGAACATGGCAATATCAATCGATTTTTTAGCAAAGTAGTCTTTGAGGAGTTGATAATTTTTTTCTGAAAGCTCGCTCTGTAGCGTACGCCCGTTAGTAAGCAGCATAAACGGCATAGAACGTTGTTGCATTTGTAATGGTGATAGTTTACTTATATCCACTTCAACAACAACTTGATTACTGTTATCCAGTGCGTGAGTCACTTTTTGTGGTAGCCCTTTCATGCTGGCATCACCCACATGCACGGTGCCAAATAAATACGAGCTAGCGCCTTGTTTTTCTATTTTGAATAGAGCCGGTGCTGCATAGCCGTTGACGCTAAAGGCTAAAAGTAATAACACCATAAATAAATGACTAATACGTAATGACACGTTCATAAAATCCTATCCAAGTTTAAGTCGTTTTATAAATACTAACTTAGTTTACTTTATAGGTAACGTAAAAATGCCTGATTAATCAATCAGGCATTTTTCGGTGTTATTGATACCAATTATTGCTGTAGGCCATGTTGCCATAATTAGCCAGCGCACGAGCTTGCTTGATGAGTGCGCTATCGTTATGTCTGGGGTGTAATTGCTTATTTTTATAAATATAGGTGGTTGCCGGTTTATCTGGCTGCAAAATAACAACGTTATCATTTTGCATGTAAGCAAAGTTTTTATCGTACTGCATCATTGCACGCTGCTTATTTTTGGCCACAGGGCGAGTGAGATCGTGACCAATCATTGGGTGTTCACCGCTGGCGCCAATAAGCGACAGTAAGGTGGTAGGAATATCCAGCTGACTGGCTAATTGATGATCGCGTTTGGGCTTAATACCGTTTCCAAAAATAACCGCAGGAATTCTAAAGTGATCAATAGGTACAAGGCTGGAACCAGACACGCGTGAGTCGTGATCAGCAATCACTATAAACACAGTATCGTCCCAGTAAGATGATTTTTTCGCCTTTTCAATGAATGTGCCAAGGGCATAATCTGCATATTTAGCTGCGTTATTACGGCTTTGCTTTGGTTGCTCAAACAGGGCTATTTTACCGTCCGGAAATTCATAAGGGCTATGATTAGAACTACTAAAAATCAGACTAAAAAATGGCTTTTGCTGTTGTTGTAATTTATTCAGCTCTTTATCTGCTTGAGTAAATAAATCTTCGTCAGATGCGCCCCATGAACCATTAAAGTTAATGTTATCGAAGCTTTCACTATCAACAATATCACTAAAGCCGTTACCCAAAAAGAAGCTACGCATGTTGTCAAAGTGACTTTCTCCACCATAAATAAACTGAGTATGGTAGTCCTGCTTTGCTAAAAAACTAGCCAAGGTAAAAAAGTCACGTTGTGATTTATCGAGTTTTACAACCGCGCGTGAGGGAGTCGGTGTAAAACCGGTTATAACTGCTTCAATACCGCGTACAGAGCGAGTGCCGGTAGCGTATAAGTTATCAAATCCCCAGCCCTGTTGATAAAGTGCATCTATATTAGGCGTTAAGGGTAAGCCACCTAAGGTACCTACATAACGAGCGCCCAAGCTTTCTTGCAGAATAATAACCAGGTTTTTCTTTTTACCTTGGTAGCTTGCCTGATGAAAAGTGCGGGTAGGGGCATTTGGATTATTAAATATTGCTTGAGGATTTTGCATGGTACTGCGTACTGTGGCGAGTAACTCCTCTTGAGGGACCTTGCCATAATATGCCTGACTTGATTGCTCATTGGAGAGCTGTTTTAACGCAAATGCTACGCTATATGATGAATTAAGCGTGAGGTCATTCAGCAAGTGGTCGGTCGAAAATGCCACCATAGCGGGGTTTAATGGACGATGGCCTAATGAATTTCGAGCGCCTAACAGTGTTAGGCTACATATAATAACAGCTAATAGTGATAGTTTTATTGCCCCTAGGGACGAGCGGTTTTGCCATTGCTGAGTAAGAATTTTGTTAGCAAATTTAATGGTGAAAACGAGCGCTAAAACAGCGAAGAGGACTTCGAGTTTGTAACCTGAAAAAATCATTTTAGAGACTTCTTTAGGATAAATAAGGTATTCAATAAATAGGCGATTAGGGCGTAAGTCGTATTCGTTAATAAACGTGGGTGTAATAACCTCAAAAAACACTAACATTGCAGCCATTATTACTAAATACCACTTTACGACTCCTCGAATATAAGCAGTTAATTTGAGAGCATGTGCTGCAAGTGTTAGTAACAAAGCGGGGGTTATGATGTAGCATAATGTTGCTATATCAACACGTAAACCGCCTACAAAAACAAAGTGCCAGGCGCCTTCGGTAAATACACGGCCACTTTGCCACAAACTTAAACCTAATCGCGCAAAAGTTAGCAAGCATAGGAGTGCGAAAAAAAATACCGCTAAAACCCACAATGGCCCCAGTACTTTTTTAGTGCTACTGATTAAGTCCATAGCACAGACCACCAAACTAAAATAGCAATAAGCATGGCGATAAAGACACTGGCGGATGCAATATCTTTAGCTAGGCCTGATAGTTCATGATATTCGCTACCGATGCGATCAACCACCACTTCGACTGCGGTATTGACCAACTCAGCAAATAACACAAACAATAAGCTGGCAATCAAGATTAATTTGCTACTTAAAGTAATTTCTTGCAAGCAGGCAAATACGCCTAGCAAACTAAATAAAACCAACTCTTGCTGAAAAGCAGCCTCAAATCGGCTCATCCATTTTAGGCCGTTAAATGTATGGCTTAAGGTAAAAATTAGGCGCATTAGGCCTTGGCGTTTTATAACGGTTTTATTATTCATATTTTAGTTTCTCTATGGTTAATCGTTTGACATGACGCGAGTAAATCTTCAGAGGTTTGGTAGGTTTTACTCGCAACACCGGTTAAGCTTAAAAGGGTATGAAAAATAGCATCGTGTGATTGCGCTAAAGTGCTATTTAAGTTGTTTAGACACTTGGCTGTAATGCGCTGATTATGCTCATCAGCCCAGATGTAAAGAGGCACATGGGTTTGAGCTGTTGGTGCAAATGCATAGGGAAAGCCATGTAAGTATGCGCCATTTTCACCGAGCGACTCGCCATGGTCTGACACATACAGTAATTGCTTATCAATATTAGCTGGCAGTGCCTTTAACTGTTCAATAACTTGAGCGTTGATAAAATCACTATAAGCAATTGTATTATCGTAGGTGTTAACCAGTTCTTCAGCGCTACAGTTTTGAATATCGCTGCGGTCGCAGGTTGGACTAAACTGTTTAAATTTTTCAGGGTAGCGCTTAAAGTAAGTAGGGCCATGTGAACCCATCATATGCAGCACTATAACCGTATTAGCCTGACTCAAATTGGCAAGCTTGTGCTTTAAAGGGGCTAGTAACGCTTCATCAAAACAGTATTTACCATCACATAGTTCAGATGCTTTGGTATCAATATTAATGGTAGGTACGCGCGTGCAGACGTTTTTACAGCCACTGTTATTATCAACCCACAAGACATCTGCGCCTGCTTGTTGTATCAAATCAATTACGTTTTGCTGGTTATCACTGTCTAAACGAGAAAAATTGGCATGAGTTTGCAGTGAAAACATACATGGTACTGACACTGCTGTGGCCGTGCCACACGACGATACGTTATCGAAATAAGTGACATTATGTTTTTGCGTGTATTGGTTGGTATTACGCTCATAGCCTTGGTAGGAAAAATTTTCAGCTCGAGCGGTTTCACCTACCACGATGACAGTAACTCGTGTTGTGCTTGGCGATGCTAAAGTTGGCGTGGTATCAATATTTTTAAATTCAATATCGCTATAAAGTAACTGGTCACGGGCGTATTTGTAGCCACTAGAGAGATATTGAAATGGAATAATTTCTTTTTTAAGAATACGGTTATTACGACCCGTTGCCGCGTAATCGGCGTAAAAGTTAACGACCACTAATGCAATCAGTGCAAAGCTTGCTAAAAGCAGTTTAAGACGGCTAATAACTTCTTTGTATGGACGAGCGCAGTTTATTTTTATTCTACTCAAAATAAAGACAGGTAATGCGGCAAAAAGCAGTAAAAAGCCAACAAGTTGCAGGTTTAAATAGCTTAACGCTTCACTAGAGTCAGTTTCGACGGTGTTTTGTATCATGGAATAATCAAACACCACACCATAGTTCAATGAGCCATATAACGCCGCACTCGAGAGCACTAGCAGCAAGTAGTTAATGGGTTTTAGTATTCCCCGAATAGAAACCACTGAAAAGAATATGATTAGCAAACAAATCAGTAGTAACGGCACAGAAAACAAAAATAGCCATGAAAATGTGTGCAACGAGGTAATAGCGCTAAACGCACCCTGCATAAATGGAATATTAATAACTAAGCCGTAATAACAAGCCATAAAAATAATGAATGCATTAGCACTGCAATTAAAATAAAAGCGTTTTTTAGTATTTTCTTGCGGTTGCTTACTGAGTTTGAAAGTTGGGTTCATAACACGCCTCTTTTTCGTGAACGTTGTTATGCTAGGCTGCCAGACTTAAGAAACTCTTAAGAAATCGATTTATTTTAATTTTGTTAGATAAAAATGAGGTGGCTTACTAAAAATTAATCAAACCAGAATTCAGTGTTATAAGAATAGTGAATTTCCTGAGTTGAAATGAAGGGATAAAAAATCTATTTAACCTGGTTTAATTGAATTTTAAAACCTGAGTAAGCGTGTTTTTATAATTATTTTGAATTGAATTTGGTGTTGACTTACCGCCCTGAGCGCGGTACTAATATAAAAAGACAGCGAAACAAGATGTTCGCAATGACTAAATCTTAAATGGTACTGAATTTTATGCTTAAAAATGCACTTAACCTAGTCCTGATTATTATCGTGGTGATTATTCCCGCGAGGGCTTCGTAGTGCTTTAAAAAACTAAGCATTGAAAAGCCCTCCGCACTTAACCGTCCGGGGGGCTTTTTAGTTTTAGAGTTAAATTTTTAATGGGTTGTCACACAGGAATGAGGATTTACTAATGACAGGCGCAGAACTAACAATCGATTTACTCGCCAAACACGGCGTAGATGAAGTATTTGGCTACCCAGGTGGTGCTATTATGCCCATTTACGATGCCTTGTATGGTGCGCCTGTAAAACATTATCTTACTCGTCATGAGCAAGGTGCAGGGTTTGCCGCCGTGGGCTATGCACGCAGTACTGGACGTTTAGGTGTGTGCTTGGCAACATCAGGCCCTGGAGCTACTAATTTAATTACCGCATTGGCAGATGCCATGATGGACTCAGTGCCTTTACTTGCTATTACAGGGCAAGTACCAACCGCTGCTATTGGCTCTGATGCTTTTCAGGAAATTGACGTGCTTGGCATGTCGCTTTCGTGTACTAAACACAGTTACATGGTTGAGCGAGCAGAAGATTTAGCCGAAATATTACAAGAAGCGATGCATTTAGCACAAAGCGGCCGTCCAGGCCCCGTTTTAGTTGATATCCCCAAAGACATTCAAATGGCGCAGGTGCCTTTTAAACCTTGGTTAGCGGCAGATGAATACTTACCTCAACTTGATTTAAACCAAGTTGCTATCGCCAATCAATTACTTAGTGAAGCCAAACGGCCTGTTGCCTATGTTGGTGGGGGCGTTCATGCCGCTGATGCGCAAAATGAATTAATGCAATTTTTAAATAAAACGCAAATGCCTGCGGTTTCAACCCTTAAAGCATTGGGCAGTGTATTACCTGATTACGAATATGATTTAGGCATGCTAGGTATGCATGGCGGTCAAGCGGCTAATTTAGCCGTGCAAGAATGTGATGTATTAGTGTGTATTGGCGCTCGCTTTGATGATCGTGTAACAGGCAACTTAGCTAAGTTTGCTGCAAAAGCAAACGTGATTCATTTAGACATAGATGCAGCCGAGGTCGGTAAACGTAAACCCGCAAAGGCTTCTTTAATTGCTGATTTAAAAACCTCACTTCCCGCCCTTGAGTGCGTCGTTACGCCAAAAGCGTGGTGCGATCATAATAAACAAATGATGGTTAAGCATGCATGGCGCTACGACTATCCTGGTGAAAAAGTATTTGCCCCTTATTTACTTAATCAACTAAGCCAGCGTATGCCAAGCACCAGTGTTGTTTGCTGCGATGTGGGTCAGCACCAAATGTGGGTTGCGCAGCATATGAAATTTAACCATCCATGCAACCACTTAAGCAGTGGCGGTGCAGGCACCATGGGATTTGGTTTACCTGCGGCAATCGGCGCACAAATAGCGAGAAAAGATGACTTTGTGATCACCGTATCAGGTGATGGCTCAATCATGATGAATATCCAAGAGCTTGCCACTATTCGTCGTAATAATTTACCAGTAAAAATACTGATACTTGATAACCAGCGTTTAGGCATGGTACGCCAATGGCAGGAGTTATTTTTTGAAGGGCGCTATAGCGAAACTAACTTGTCAGATAACCCTGACTTTGTGCAGCTAGCGGCTGTTTTTGGTATTGCGGGGCAAACGATTACCCATGCCAACCAAGTGGATGATGCAATTACAGCCTTATTAAATAGCGATGGGCCTTACATTGTTCATGCTTGTATTGATGATAAAGAAAACGTATGGCCACTTGTTCCACCTGGGGCTGCTAACGATGAAATGATGACGGAGAAAGCACAATGAAACACAGTTTAACTATTGCCTTAAAAAGCCAAAGTGTCGCAATCGAGCGCTTTTTACGTGTCGTGCGTCATCGTGGTTTTGATTTAACTCACTTGCAGCTAAATATGGACGATGGCCAATATAATATGGCCATGACGGTTGATAGCGATAAACCAATTTATTTGCTTACCAGTCAACTAAATAAATTGGTTGATGTGAAACATGTCACGCTGCAAAGCTTACAGCAACAAGCTGTATAACAAAAAATTTAACAGATTTTACGAGTAACTGTTCACGTGGTTACTCATCAATTTTAAGAATGAGGAATGCCCGCATTTATTGCGGCAAATACTGAGGTAACTATGGCTAAATTAAGAAGTGCAACGACTACTGAAGGACGTAAACGCGCAGGCGCAAGAGCATTATGGCGTGCAACAGGCATGACCGACACCGACTTTGGTAAACCAATTATTGCTGTGGTTAACTCATTTACACAATTTGTGCCGGGGCATGTGCATCTTAATCAGCTCAGTGAACTAATGGCTGAAACCATCACCCAAGCGGGCGGTGTTCCAAAAGAATTTAATACCATCGCCATAGATGACGGTATTGCCATGGGGCACGGCGGTATGCTTTATTCACTGCCATCGCGCGATCTAATAGCCGACTCGGTAGAGTACATGGTCAATGGCCATTGTGCTGATGCGATGATTTGTATCTCAAACTGCGACAAAATCACCCCTGGGATGATGTTAGCGGCGCTGCGTTTAAATATACCGGTTATTTTTGTATCGGGTGGCCCTATGGAAGCGGGTAAAACTAAATTAGCCAATATCGATATTAAACTCGATTTAGTAGATGCCATGGTTAAAGGTGCCGATGAATCGGTAAGTGATGCCGACTCAGAGCAAGTTGAACGCTCTGCATGCCCTACCTGTGGGTCGTGTTCAGGGATGTTTACTGCCAACTCAATGAACTGTTTATTAGAAGCAATAGGCCTTGCGCTGCCGGGTAACGGTACCACGCTTGCGACCCACAAAGACCGTAAACAATTGTATGTTGAAGCAGGTGCTCGCATCGTTGATTTATGCCGCGAGTATTACCAAAAAGATAACCAAGACGTACTGCCTCGTGCCATCGCTAATAAAACCGCATTTATGAACTCTATGGTGGTTGATATTGCCATGGGCGGCTCATCAAATACGGTATTACATTTACTCGCAGCGGCACAAGAAGCTGGCGTTGATTTTGATATGTCACACATTGATGAACTTTCACGTAAAACCCCGTTTTTATGTAAAGTTGCCCCAGCTACCGCGCAATACCATATTGAAGACGTACACCGCGCTGGTGGCATGATGGCCATAGTACGCGAGCTTGGTAAAGCCGGCTTGGTTGATTTATCGGTTAATCATGTTGCCGGCATGACCATGGGTGAGCTGGTAAAAAAATGGGATGCAACGGATCCTAATAACGAAGTGGCGCGAAAGTTTTACCGCGCGGGTCCCGCTGGTATTCGTACTACTAAAGCCATGAGCCAAGATTGCCGTTGGGACGAAGGGGATAATGACCGTGAACATGGTTGTATTCGCAGTGTTGAACATGCATTTCGTCAAGATGGCGGCCTCGCGGTACTTTCAGGTAATTTAGCGGTTGATGGCTGTATTGTTAAAAGTGCCGGCGTTGTCGATGAAATGCTGCACTTTGAAGGCACTGCTGTTGTTTATGAGTCTCAAGATGACTCTGTAGAAGGGATTTTAAATGGTGAAGTAAAAGCCGGCGATGTAGTTGTAATTCGTTACGAAGGCCCTAAAGGCGGCCCAGGCATGCAAGAAATGCTATACCCAACCAGCTACTTAAAATCAAAAGGTTTGGCAGAGAAGTGCGCATTAATTACTGATGGGCGTTTTTCAGGGGGCACATCGGGTTTATCAATTGGTCATGTGTCTCCCGAGGCTGCCAGCGGTGGAGCGATAGCTTATGTTGAAAATGGCGATAAAATTATCATCGATATTGCTACTCGAGAAATCACTTTAGCATTAAGCGATGAGGAACTCGAAGCTCGCAGGCAAAAACAATTGGCTCGTGGTAAACAAGCTTATAAGCCGCTAAACCGCGATCGTTATGTGTCATCTGCGCTTAAAGCGTATGCGCTACTAGCAACCAGTGCCGATAAAGGTGCGGTGCGTGATTTAGCCAAACTGGAGGAGCTTAGTTAGGTATGGTTTCTCAAGAACTCGATTATTTTCGCGCTATTATCCAAGCCAATATGGAGCCTTTAGCTAAGGTGACTGAGGTGAGTGAAATGGCCGAATTGAGTGCACGATTAGGTAATCATGTTTGGTTAAAGCGTGAAGATCAGCAACCGGTGTACTCGTTTAAATTACGCGGTGCTTTTAATAAATTAAATAAGCTGCCAAAGGGCTCGGTCGTGATAACCGCATCGGCAGGCAATCATGCTCAAGGGGTGGCGCTGAGTGCTTCACACCTAGGGCATAAAGCCACCATTGTTATGCCCGTAACGACGCCTGAAATTAAGGTTAATGCGGTAAGGGCATTGGGCGGGGAAGTCGTGTTACATGGTCATCAATTTGATGCCGCAAAGGCGTATGCGCTTGAATTAACTGAGCAGCGAAACGGCGTATTTGTCCCTCCATTTGATGACCCCGATGTCATTGTTGGTCAAGGCACAGTTGCCCGTGAACTAATGCAACAGCTGAACGACTTAGACGTGGTATTTATTCCTGTTGGCGGCGGCGGATTGCTGGCGGGTATGGCGGTATACATTAAATCGCTGCGCCCAGATATCAAAGTGATTGGAGTCGAGGCTAATGAAAGTGCTTGTTTAAAAGCTGCCATGGAAGCGGGAGAGCCTGTAGAGCTAGAAAGAGTAGGAAGCTTTGCCGATGGTGTTGCCGTAAAAATAATTGGTAGCGAAACATTTAGACTGGCGCAAAAGTTTTGCGATGAAGTGGTGACCGTGTCAGATGATGAAATATGTGCTGCCATGCAAGATATTTTTGTATCAACCCGTGCTATTGCCGAACCTTCAGGCGCACTTGCAACTGCAGGGCTTAAAAAATGGTCTCAGCAGTCGGGTTTAAAGGGGTTAAACTTAGCGGCTATTTTGTCTGGTGCTAATTTAAATTTTGATCGCTTACGCTATGTAGCTGAACGTACTGCATTGGGTGAGAAGAACGAAGCATTATTAGCGGTAACAATTGATGAAAAACGCGGTAGCTTTAAACAGTTTTGTGCATCTTTAGGTGGGCGCGCTATTACCGAATTTAACTACCGATATGCGGGGCCTGGCGAGGCGCAAATTTTTGTTGGTATTGCACTGCGCCAAGGATTAGCAGAACTTGAGGAGCTTAAACAAAGTCTAACCGATAATGGCTATTCGTTTTGCGACTTGTCAGATAACGAATTAGCAAAACTTCATGTACGGTATATGGTTGGTGGTAAAGCGCCAGAGCAGCTACATGAACGCTTACTGCGGTTTGAGTTTCCAGAGTACCCAGGTGCATTAGCGCGCTTTTTAGATACACTGGGTAGTAATTGGAATATCACTTTATTTCACTACCGTAATCATGGCGGTTCAACGGGTAATGTATTGGCAGGTTTTGCTATTGAGCCAAGTCAATATGAGATGTTTAATGAGCACTTAAACCGCCTAGGTTACAGTGTTCAAGACGAAACCCATAACCCGTGTTTCACCCAGTTTTTAACCACACAACCTCAAGCAGAAAAGCTTGAAAAGCTCGCCTTAGCATAATCCTATTTTAAGCAGGCATCTTCTGTGGATGCTTGCTTTATCAGCTGCTTTACATATAGTTACGTTAATCACTACGTTTTTTGGAAACTCTCTTTGTTACTTAAAGGAATGATAATTAGCGCCTGCCTCTTTTGTAGCCAGTTAATGGCGCAGGAATCAGTCACACTACAATTAAAGTGGACACATCAATTTCAATTTGCGGGTTATTATATGGCTCAGCAAAAAGGGTATTATGATGAGGCCGGTTTAGACGTCACTATTGTGCCTGCAGATCAAAAACGACCAAATAGTTTTGGCGCGGTAGAGCGTGGTGAAGCCCAGTTTGGGGTTGCGCATTCTGGTATTTTACAGCAGCGTATTGCAGGTAAACCCTTTGTAGCCATGGCTGCCATATTACAGTTTTCTCCTTATTGCTGGATGGTCAAAGAAAGCTCTGATATTTTTCATGCCCGTGACTTTGTCAATAAACGTGTAAGTGAAGTGAGTAAAGAGAGCAATTCTGAGTTGTTAACTATGCTCAAGCGCAGCGGTATAAATACCGAAAAGTTGGCTATATACAAAGGCGATAAATTACAAAAAGCATGGATGGAAAATAAAATAGATGCCATCGAAGTCTATGTTACCGACTTACCTTATTATATGGATCAGCAAGGTATTGCTCATCGACTTATATGTCCACAACGTTATGGTATGGACGTATACGCAGATATTTTATTTACCAGTGATAACATGATTAAGTACCACCCCGATACGGTAGAAAAGTTTTACCAAGCGAGTTTAAAAGGGTGGCGCTATGCGGTAATGAATATGGATGAAGCCATCGCCATTACTCAGCAGTTTTATGCCCCTGAGCGTAGTTTTCATCAATTAGCTTATGAGGCCGAAGTGCTAAAAGACTATATTGCGCCACCAAGCACCAATGTGGGTAATATGTCGATGGCCAAATGGCGTTTAATTGCTGATTTATATGAGATTGACCAAACAAAGTTTGACGAAGTAAAAGCCGATTTTATTTATAAATATAAAAAACAAGAAACCCTTCAGCTTTCTTGGATGCTGATTGCAGCCATTATTATTAGTATTATTTCTATTCCCCTTTATTTACGGTTAATGTTCAAAGCACGCTAATGGCTAATTTAACCAATAGAAAAGGTGGGAAAGTTAAGTAATCCCCTTGCTCTGCGAGGTTAAAAAAATAACCGCTTAATTAGGCGCGAGTGTACTGGTATAATTTATTGCCTTTTTAATATTTTAAGCTGTTATGACCTTAACTGAGCAATTTACTGCCCTCGATTCGTTACTGATGAATACGCGCTCGTATTGGCAATGTACTGCGTTTGATTTTGACTGTTTACCGTGGCCTGAATTACACGACCCCCTAACTGCTTTAACTGATCAGGACGTTGCTGAGTTAGATACTGATCAAGCGCAACTTTATCAGTTTTTTTCACCTTACATACCCGGTATTGAGCAATTAAGCCAATTAGCTTCACTCCCTGTCATAACAAGCAGTCGAACGGATTATCCGTTTTGGATTAGTAACGGTATTAAAGGACGAAAGTTTACACAGCTACAAGACTTTGTTGGTGCGCTACCTGCCAATGATCAGCCTATTTTAGAGTGGTGTGCAGGCAAAGGCCATTTAGGACGAATGTTAGCTTTTAATGGTGCGCCGAGCGTGCACAGTATTGAGCTACAATCTCACTTATGTGAGCAAGGACAAAAAAGTGCGCAGCAACAGGGGCTTGCTATGCAATTTAGCCAAGCTGATGTACTCACAGATAACACTCAGGATTTTTTTAACCCACAAACCCATGCCGTTGCTTTACATGCCTGCGGTGCGTTACATCAAACTTTTATGCATCAAGCCAGTGCGGCCAAAGTAACACAAATTAGTTTTTCACCTTGTTGCTATCACTTGTTTACCGAGAATAATTATCAAGCAATGAGCGAACAGGCGAAGCGAAGTGCGCTTAATTTAACTCATCGAGATTTAAAACTCGCCTTGCAAGAAACCGTCACGGCTCCATCGCGAGTGGGCAAAGTACGAAAAACAGAAGTTGAGTGGCGACTCGGGTTTGATGCTTTAAGAAAGTCACTCACCGGTGAGTCGGCGTATGTTAGTGTGCCCTCAGTGAATAAAGCAATATTTTCAGATTCGTTTGAATCATTTTGTAAGTGGGCGGCAGATAAAAAAGCCTTAAAACTGCCAAAAGATATTGATTACAATAAATTTTTATTGATTGGGCAGGCGCGAAAAAAGATAACCGAGCGAGTTGAACTGGTTCGACATGTGTTTAGAAGAGCAATAGAAGTTTGGCTTGTGCTCGATCGTGCTTTATATTTGCAACAGCAAGGCTATAACGTCAGTGTTAGTACATTTTGTGAGAAGCAATTAACACCCCGTAATATTTTAATTTTAGCCAGTTTAACGCCCTCGACCTAAAAGAGATGTAATGAGAAATTTAAATAACCTACTAGAAAATAATAAACGCTGGGCATCTAGAACGAGCGAAGCTAATCCCGAATTTTTTAAAATTTTATCGATGCAACAAAATCCAGAATATTTATGGATTGGTTGTTCTGACTCACGAGTTCCTGCTAATCAAATTGTTGATTTATTACCGGGTGAATTGTTTGTGCATCGTAATGTTGCCAACGTGGTAGTGCACACAGATCATAATTGCTTATCGGTTATGCAGTATGCGGTCGAAGTATTAAAAGTTAAACATATTATGGTTGTTGGCCACTACGGTTGTGGAGGTGTACAAGCGGTATTAAACGAAGATCGCTTTGGTTTTATTGATAACTGGCTACGCCACGTTGGTGATGTAAAAGAAAAGCATTTAGAGCAACTTAATGCTCTACCAGAAAAACAGCGTCTTGATCGTTTAATTGAGCTTAATGTGATTGAGCAAGTGCGTAACGTATCGCGCACTAGCATTGTTCAAGATGCTTGGTTACGAGGTCAAGAGCTCACAGTGCATGGCTGGGTATATGGATTAGAAAACGGTCACCTGCATGATTTAGAGTCGGTAGTTAGCTGCGCTGAAGAAGAATGCACTAGCTATAAAAAGGCAGTACACCATGTACTGAACAAGTCAGCGGGTAGTCACGCTTAATATGGCTAAAACGGCGTTAATAATCGGCAGTACCGGCTTAGTGGGCAGCCAGTTATTACAACAGCTGTTAGCATCTCCTTGCTATACGAAAGTAGTGAGCTTATCGCGCCGCCAATTAGACTTTTCTCATCCTAAATTAACTAGCCATGTTATTGATTTTGAGAACCTGACACATTACGTTGAGTTATTCAAAGGTGACGTGTTTTTTTCCTGCTTAGGCACCACGTTAAAGCAAGCTGGAAGCGAAGCAGGACAGCGTAAAGTTGATTTTGAATACCAATTTATTTGTGCGCAAATGGCGGCCAATAACGGTGTTCCTCATTATTGTTTGTTGTCATCAAGTGGCGCAAATGCGCATAGCATGAGCCGTTACCTAAAAATCAAAGGGGAACTTGAGCAGCAGGTAAAGCAGCTTGGTTTTTCGCGCTTGAGTATATTGCAACCGTCTTTGTTAGTCGGCGAGCGATCAGAGCTTAGAATTGCAGAAAAGTTAGGTGAGGTAGTACTGCCACTGTTAACGCGTTTTGGCATCTTCAAACGGTATAGACCAATAACCGGTGAGCAAGTAGCTAATAAATTGCTAAGGGTGAGCATAGAGCAGCAACAAGCAACGGGTTACTATGTGCTCGACGAGCTATTTGAATAACTGAGTGATTAGCGCCATAAAGCAGGTTCGTCTATGGCGTTATATTTATTATTCTGCGTCTGTTTTTGCCGATAATTGCTGTTCAAGTATCGCTACTTTTGCTTCTAATTCAGTTAGCTTTTCACGGGTGCGGATCAGCACTTGGCTTTGAATATCAAACTCTTCACGGCTTACAAAGTCCATTTCGGCAAGCTTATTTTGTAACACTTGCTTGGTTTTACCTTCAAGTGTATCAGCCAGGTTTTTTACACCTTGTGGCATGTTATTAGTGATCTGTTTCGCAATTTCTTCAAGTTTTGCTGGGTTAATCATAGTCGTCCCTTGCCTGTTGCCTAAAATGATAATAACTAATATTACCTTATTGGCTAGGCGTATTGTAGTGATTACGTTAAAATTGCCCGTCTTTTTGCAATCAGCTGGTCGTTATGAAACTCAATCCTAAACAAGATGAAGCGGTAAAGTACATTAGTGGTCCTTGCTTAGTATTAGCTGGCGCAGGCTCGGGTAAAACACGAGTTATCACCAACAAAATTGCTTACTTAGTACAGAAGTGTGAGTATCAAGCGCGTAATATTGCGGCGGTTACCTTTACCAATAAAGCGGCTAAAGAAATGCGCGAGCGGGTTTTGCAAACCTTAGGAAAGCAAGAGTCTAAAGGTTTATGGGTCTCTACATTTCATACACTCGGGCTTGAAATCATCAAAAAAGAGTTAAAAACACTGGGTTTTAAGCCTGGTTTTTCGCTGTTTGACGACCAAGATACGAATCAACTACTCGGTGATTTAACCGAAGATGAGCTTAAAAAAGACAAAGACTTACTTAATCTACTTAAAATGCAAATTGGTAGCTGGAAGAATGAACTCATTTTACCAGAGCAAGCTATTCGCGAAGCCAGAGAGCCACAAAAAGCCTTGTTTGCTCAGTTATATGCGCGTTATCAAAATCAGCTTCGCGCTTATAATGCACTCGACTTTGATGATTTAATTATGATCCCCACGCTGCTTTTAAGCAGTAATGCCACATCACGTGAGCGTTGGCAGCAGCGTTTTCGGTATTTACTGGTGGATGAATACCAAGATACTAATACCAGCCAATACCAATTAGTAAAATTGCTGGTTGGTGAACGTGCACGCTTTACTGTGGTAGGAGATGACGATCAGTCAATTTACTCTTGGCGTGGTGCTCGCCCACAAAATTTGGTGTTATTAAGTAAAGACTATCCAGGATTAAGATTAATAAAACTAGAGCAAAATTACCGTAGTGCAGGGCGCATTCTTAAAGCGGCTAATATATTAATTGCAAATAACCCCCATGAGTTTGAAAAAAAGCTCTTTAGTGAACTTGGCTATGGTGAGCAAATTAAAGTCATTGGTTGTCGCGATGAAGAGCATGAGTCTGAGCGTGTGGTTGCAGAAATCATTTCTCATAAGTTTATGAAGCGCACCAGCTATAAAGATTACGCGATTTTGTACCGGGGTAATCACCAAGCGCGTGGTTTTGAAAAGTCGTTAATGAGTAACCGTATACCTTATAAAATTAGCGGCGGGATGTCGTTTTTTTCACGTTCTGAAATTAAAGATATCATGGCTTACTTACGTCTTTTAGTGAACCAAGATGATGACAATGCCTTTTTAAGAATCGTGAACACGCCACGGCGTGAAATAGGCACGGTGACGCTTGAAAAACTAGGCACCTTAGCCAATGAAAAACATCAAAGCTTGTTTGCCACCTGTTTTGATAACGACTTAGGATACAGACTAAAAGGACGTGGTTTTAATGCGTTAGCTGGGTTTGCCCGTTGGGTGGTTGAGCTGTCGAATAACGCAGTACGCAGCGATACCTTAGAAGCGGTCAAAGATTTAGTGCGAAATATTAATTATGAAGCCTATTTATATGAATCATCACCGAGTGCCAAAGCCGCCGAAATGCGGATGAAAAATGTCTCGGAGCTGTACCGTTGGATCACCGATATGCTGACTGGCGATGCCGATAATCCGCCAATGACGTTAGCTGAAGTGGTTAGTAAATTGACCCTGCGCGATATGCTAGAGCGTAACGAGGAAGAAGATGAAGCAGATGCAGTACAATTACTTACGCTGCATGCTTCAAAGGGACTCGAGTACCCTTATGTATTTATGGTAGGCATGGAAGAGGGGCTATTACCACACCAAGTAAGCATTGATGAGGATAATGTAGATGAAGAGCGCCGCCTTGCCTATGTAGGTATTACCCGCGCGCAGCAAGAGCTAACCTTAACGTATGCTAAAATTCGTCGTCAATTTGGTGAAACATCGCAAACGGAGCTCAGCCGGTTTGTGCAAGAGCTACCACAAGATGACTTAGCCTTTGAAAACAAAAAAGCGCCTAATACTCAAGCTGAACGCATGGAAAAAGGCCAAGCTCGGGTTGCAAATTTAAGGGCAATGCTAAAAAAACCACAATAGCATGTGTTTAGCGTTATTTTGATTCTGAGCTTATAAGTGTTGAACGTATCGCGCTTTTAAGTGGGTGCTGTTTGGCAACAAACAAGTTCAAGCCATGCTTATCTAAAAGGGCTCTGAAGTTTAATATTGACGGGCCTTTAGCAATCACTTTAATGTGTTTAAGTTTAGTGATAGCCAGCAAACCTTGTAGCTGCAAGTCATAGCATTCCTGCTGCAATATTCGTTTACTGAAAGTGGAGCTTAATAGTAAGTAATCAAATTCTATCTCGGTCACTAAATTAAGCTCGCATTTATCCTTTGCGAAATTATTTAGACCAATAGAGTAGCCCAGCGCTTTAAGCTGTTTTAAGTTTTCTAGTTGCAGCGCACTGGCGTAACGTAATTCTTGATCATCAAACAACAAACAAAGTGGATCAATGTTTAATGGCTGCTTTAGTGCAGCAGTTAATAAAGAGAACTCATGCTTTTCTAAAAGCAGACTTGAGCAAGGCAGAAGAGCAACGCTTATTTCAGAGTCTTTCGCTTGTTGATACGCTTGTAAAATCAGTTGGAGTTCTACTTTTATATGCTGTTCTTTATCACTTGCAAATTTCTTTAAAATATCAAAACTAGTAAAGCCAAGTACAGGGTGTTCACCAAACGCTTCAAATAATGAGGCATATTGATAATGCTCATCCATAGAAATAATATCTGAGCTACGAAACGTCATAGGTAATACATCAAGATGGTGCAATGTTTGTGACTCATGTTGCAGCATTGGCTCTGTGAGTAACGGGTGAAATAATTCGAAGCGATTTTTACCAGAGTTTTTAGCGTAATACATTGCGGCATCAGCATCTCTAATAATTTCATCTGTATGTTTATAGCTTTGTTTTGAATAAGTGATACCAATACTCGCGCCGCTTTGCACACAAATACCTTTTGTACAAAAAGGTTTTCGCATGATGTTGATGATTCGATTTGCAACATCTTCAGCTTGGTTTGGCTCGGTTAAATGAGTGAGTAAAATTACAAATTCATCTCCCCCTAAGCGTGCTAATAAATCATGCTCACGGATACATTGAGAGAACAACTGACCCACGCTAATTAAAAATTCGTCTCCGGCATGGTGCCCAAGCTGGTCGTTTATATCTTTAAATTTATCAAGATCAATAAACAGTACCGCAAAGTGCTCATCAGGGTGACGTTGGTAAAACTGTAGCGTTTTTTCTAGCTGCGTTAAAAATAAATTACGATTAGGCAAGCTTGTTAATGAGTCATGGTGCGCATCGTGATACAGCTGCTGCTCTATTTTTTTACGCTCATCAATTTGCATCTGTAAATGCAAATTTGCTTGGCTTAGCTCTTTGGTTTTTTCGTTTACTCGAGAAGCGAGCTCTTGGTGGCTCTTTTTCAGCGCCTGTGAGGCTAATTTTGTTTGTAATACCGTGGCAATTTGATGCGATACAAAGGTTATGAGTTCTGCATCATCTTGTGTGAAAAGGTGTTCATTATTATAAGCTTGGCAAACAATTAAACCTATAACTCCTTGCGATGTTTTTAGCGGAGCGCCAAGCCAGCTGGTGGCTCTTCTAGATTCATCAATTGGTTTTTCACGCTCTACAATGCCACTATCTAATAACTCTTGTGCTCTTTGCGGGTGAATTATTTGTGTTTCTTCGGTGCTGATCACCAGCTCACTGTACCCTTTTGCAAAGCGCCTTGGTTGGGTGCTGCCTTGAAATTCGTCAACACTGTAAGGAAAACTAATCCAGCCCGTTTCTTTATCATACAAGGCAATATAAAGATTTTTTGCGTAAGTGATGGTTTTTATTATTTCGTGTATTTGAAAATAAGCATCATCTAGGTTTTTAGCTTGAGTTGTCAGCTCTGAAATTTTAAATAATATTTGCTGGCGTTGCAGGGCGCTTTTTCGCTGTTGTATTTCAACATTTAAAGCATCATTGCTTTGCGTTAATGCACGGGTTCTTAGTTTTACTTCTGATTCGAGCAACTCTCGTTTCTTAACGCGTTCAATAGCTGTCGCTAAATAAAGTGACATTGCTTCAAGTAGGTTTATTTGTTGCGAACTATAACCTTGCTCAGTGTCGTAACTTTGCGCTGCTAATACGCCAATAATATTTTTTTCTTGATAAACTGGAACGCCTACCCAGTGTTCTGCAGGTGTACCTAATGCTTTGAATAAGCCTTGCTGTGCAGCATCATGCATTTGTTGCTTAGTGAAATAAGTGGTCTTTCCTTGCTTAAACACATAACCCGTTGCGCCTTCTTCAAAATTATTCTCCCGATTAAGTGGTACAGAAATTCCATCTTTTTCATCAGAAAAATAAGACAGTTCCAACTGTTGTGATTGCGGCTCAACAAGCACCACATAAAAGCTTTTACTCGGGACATACTTTTGTAAAATGTCATGAATAGCTGGGTAAAGTAAGGTTAATTCGGCAACAGTACTTGCTTGCTCTGATAGCTGTATCAGGGCATTGTGGAGGTGGTAGGCATGTTTGTACTTTTTCAATAGTGCTTTTAGTCGTTTATTTTGGCGCACTACGCTACTCGGTACAATGAGTTTATCTTCCAATGATGTTTAACCAGTTATAATTTTTTGTATAGTTATTAATCATTATAGTTCCACTTTTAACATTTTGCGTCAAGTAGATATTTATCTTAATTATGCTGCGAAAAATCGATAATTAGAAACAAAAAAGGCTTACTGTGAGTAAGCCTTTCATTTATAGTTTTAGCCTGACTGATTTTATTTAGCAGTCATAAAGTCGATTGCTGCGCTTATTTCATCATCAGAACAATCCATACATGTACCACGTGGCGGCATTGCATTGAAGCCGTTGATTGCATGATCTAATAAGGTATCTTTTCCTTTAGCAATACGAGGAGCCCAATCGTCAGCTGATTTAGGAGCGCCTAAAGCACCTGTACCATGACAAGCAAAACAGGCCGCTTGATATACTTGCTCGCCTGAACGAGGCCCTGTTGGTGCAGCAACCTCTACTTTTTCACCTTCAAGGTAAACAGCACCGATAGGCGCTAAACGTTTTTTAATTGCATCTTCAGTCATAGAGTTATCATATGGCTGTGCGTATGCGGTGGTTGCTAGCACAAGTAATGCTGCAGCTGATAGTTTTTTCATTTTGCCTTGCCCACTTCAATTTGAACGTGATCAATCACGATTTTAAATGACGGAATTTAAACCAATTATAACTCCACTAAGTCATTTATAAAATGCTCAGAGTCGATTTTATTTAGAAATACGACTAATGATTGTCTTAACTCAATAAAATTACATGGTTTAGCGCATAGTTAAATTATAAAACGGGATCATCACGCCTTTAATGCGATCAAAGCCCTTACGACTAACTCATAGCTAATACGTTACGCACTAACTTATCGATTCCTGCATCTGCATCCATAATAGACTGTGCCAACATATAGGCCGGTGTCGTAACGAGTTTATTGCTTTTATCAATAACAATATCATCCACTTTACACTCTACGTGTTCAGCGCCTAATGTGCTAAGAGCCTCGGCTGTGTCGCTATCATTACCAATAGTAAGCTGAGGTTTATGATAAATAAAAGGCAATAGAGCCGGTGCAATACACATGTAACCCGTGGCTTTTTTTGCATCCGCAAACGCTTTACAAGCGCTAAGTACTGCCTCGTTTACTTTAGCGTTAGTGCCATTAATAGCAAAGTCAGATAGATTTTTAGCTACCCCGAAGCCCCCAGGGATAATGAGTGCATCAAATTGTGTAACGTCTAATTCAGCGAGTGACTTTATATTGCCACGGGTGATGCGAGCTGATTCAACTAATACATTTCGCGGCTGTGCTATTTCTTCACCAGTGATGTGATTAATGGTGTGGTACTGCTCTATATCAGGTGCAAAGCACTGATACTGAGCATTATTTTTTTCAATGTGTAATAAAGTCAGTACCACCTCATTAATTTCACTACCATCAAACACACCACAACCTGCTAAAATTACAGCTATATTTTTCATATCATTTCGCTCCATTAAAGTCTCTTAAATAAAGTTTAACACGATGAATCAGCCGATTTAAAAATTTATTTGCTCGTTTTTTAGGCGCAAAGCACGTTGTTATGCGCTATATGCCATTTAGTGATTAGTAGCCATGAAAAAAATTATAAAGGATCGCTATGATCTTTGATCCATTATGCTAGAATGCTCATCCAGTTATTTAAATGGACGTAAATAATTAAGGTGGGTTATAAAACCAGTGACGGTATAAATGCTTTTTCCACATTAATAAAAAAATAATAAAAAAGAACCTCGAATTATCTTTTTTTAAACAAAACAATAAATTACAAATTAATCTAGGCATTTCAAGATGCTTCGGATGAATTGCCTGTGGGTGTTATCTACATAGTTATCCACAACTTACTAAAAATGTAGCGCGATTACTCACATTAATTCACAGTCGTTTTATTTACTGCCTTATGGCATGCTTACACTCATATTACTTTTTTGTATTTAGGATCCAATTTTACCATGGCTCAGATCCCCGAAAACCCGCTTATTTTAGTTGATGGCTCTTCATATTTGTTTCGTGCTTATCATTCACCACCACATCTAACGAACTCTAAGGGTGAGGCCACCGGTGCCATTTATGGCGTGGTAAACATGCTTAAAAGTTTGATCAAACAATATGATCCCTCACATATGGTGGTGGTATTTGACGCCAAAGGTAAAACCTTCAGAAATGATATGTACAGTGAGTATAAAGCGAACCGTCCGCCAATGCCTGATGATCTGCGTACTCAAATAGCGCCGCTGCACAGTATTATCAAAGCAATGGGTTTTCCGTTAATTAGTATTGAGGGCGTGGAAGCCGATGACGTAATCGGTACTTTTGCACGGATTGCCTCTGAGCAACAACGTCATGTGCTGGTATCGACTGGTGATAAAGATATGGCGCAGTTGGTCAATGAGCATGTAACCTTGATTAATACCATGACCGACAGTATTTCAGATCCCGAAACTGTGGTTGAAAAGTTTGGTGTTGGACCTGAACTTATTATCGATTATTTAGCTTTAATGGGCGACAAAGTAGATAATATTCCTGGCGTTGAGGGTTGTGGACCTAAAACAGCAGTTAAATGGTTACAAAAGTACGGATCGCTTCAGGGCGTAATTGATAATGCTTCTGATATAAAAGGTAAAATAGGCGAGAAACTGGCAAAAGCGATTGATCATTTACCGTTAAGCTATGAGCTTGCCACTATTAAATGTGATGTTGAGGTTGAATCTGATCTTGATACTTTTAAATTACAAACACCGAATAAAGACGAATTAATTGCCTTATACGGTGAATGTGAGTTTCGTCGTTGGCTAGCTGAATTGCTAGACAACCCAAAAGATGCCGACACACATTTAGCAGTACCAACGCAAGAGAATGAGCTGCCAAAAGTTGAAGATGCGCACTATGAAACTATTTTAACTGAGGCCCAATTTGAGACATTAATAGAACAGCTTAATGAAGCTGAGCTACTTGCTTTTGATACAGAAACAACCAGTTTAGAGTATATGAAAGCGCAATTGGTCGGTATGAGCTTTGCGGTTAAAGCAGGGGAAGCGGCTTATTTACCAATAGCACACGATTACCCCGATGCGCCCGATCAGTTAAGCCTTGAATTTGTGATGCAAAAGTTGGGGCCAATATTAGCAGACGAAAATAAAGCTAAAGTAGGTCAAAATCTAAAATACGATAAAAGCGTGCTTGCCAATGCAGGCTACGAATTAAATGGTATTAAGTTCGACACTATGCTGGAGTCTTATGTATTTAATAGCGTAGGCACCCGTCATGATATGGACTCGTTGGCGCTTAAATACTTAGGCCACAAAAATATTAGCTTTGAAGATATTGCTGGTAAAGGTAAAAAGCAGCTTACATTTAATCAAATAGAACTTGAAAAAGCAGCGCCTTATGCCGCTGAAGATGCCGATATTACTTTGCGTTTGCACCAAGTGTTATGGCCGAAACTTGAAGCGGATGAAAAACTAAAATCGGTGTTTGAAGATATAGAAATGCCACTAGTAAGTGTTATTTCTGATATTGAACGCACCGGTGTTGCTATCGACAGCAACATGTTGGCCACGCATAGCCAACGTTTAGGTGAGCGATTACTTGAGCTTGAAAAAGAAGCGTTTGAAATCGCGGGCGAACCGTTTAACTTAAGCTCGCCAAAGCAATTACAGGTGCTGTTATTTGAAAAGCTCGAATTGCCCGTTATCAAAAAAACACCCAAAGGCGCGCCTTCTACAGCAGAAGAAGTACTGCAAGAGTTAGCACACGATTACCCGCTGCCTAAAGTGATTATTGAGCATCGTGGTTTATCTAAGCTCAAATCAACCTACACCGATAAGTTACCCTTGATAGTCAATGAACGCACGCAGCGAGTGCATACTTCTTATCACCAAGCGGTAACAGCAACGGGTCGATTAAGCTCAAGCGATCCTAATTTACAAAATATTCCTATTCGTTCAGAGGAAGGACGTCGTATTCGTGAAGCGTTTATTGCCGCAGATGGATATAAAATTGTGGCTGCCGATTACAGCCAAATAGAACTGCGTATTATGGCGCATCTCTCGCAAGATAAGGGATTACTAAGCGCATTTGCTAATGGCTTAGATGTTCACAGTGCCACGGCTGCTGAAGTATTTGGGGTTGAGCTTGAAGATGTAACATCAGATATGCGCCGTAAAGCTAAAGCGGTAAACTTTGGCTTAATTTATGGCATGTCGGCATTTGGCTTAGCACGTCAACTTGATGTACCACGCCATGAAGCGCAGCATTATATCGATAAATATTTTGAGCGTTTTCCAGGTGTTTTAGAGTACATGGAAACAACGCGTGAAAAAGCGGCCGAAAATGGCTATGTAGAAACAATTTTTGGCCGTCGCTTACATTTACCAGAAATAAATGCGCGTAATGGTGCTCGTCGCAAAGGCGCTGAGCGCGCAGCAATTAATGCGCCGATGCAAGGCACTGCGGCTGATATTATTAAAAAAGCGATGTTAAGCGTGCATACTTGGGTTAATCAGCAAGCACCTAATACAGTTAAGCTGCTCATGCAGGTACACGATGAATTGGTATTTGAGATTAAAACAGAATGTACTGAGCAATATACCAAACAGATTTGTGAGCTGATGTCACAAGCGGCGCAGTTAGATGTACCACTTATTGTTGAAGCTGACGAAGGTGATAACTGGGAACAAGCACACTAATTTAGCGCTACTGTACTGGTTTTAATATAGGCCAAATACAGAGTCCAAAAAGAGAATCATAAAGCGCCGCTAGGCGCTTTTTCTTTATCTTGCAGGTTAAAAAAAAGTTAAATTAAACAGCAGTTTGTATTAAATCGTTAGAGGTTCGTCAATTCGCTACGATTATCAATAATATGCTTGTATTTTTACACTTGCTTTTGGTAAAGTGCCGCCCGTCCTCATCCTGTAGGACATCCTGTTGATGATGCATCGTAAGATGCAACGTATTAATAGCTTCTCCCCAGTTTGCTATATCGGCCTATCATATATTTGATGGGCCGTTTTTTTATTGCCTTGCATCCAAGCGTTAAATTTATTCTCTAATTGCACTTAGCGTTTCAAGTGATACCATCAGTCTACTTAGCATTTTCGATTTACCACACAGTAACTAATGATTTTCAGCTGGGCTGATCAAAGTATTATTTTTACCGGTATAAGTCTTTTTATTTTAGGAGTGCATTATGTTTAAAACGTTAGCTATCGCAGGTTTATCTTTATCATGTTTACTAGTTTCAGGTGCTGCATCGGCAAACTGGCAACTATTGAACGATAAAAGCCAATTAAGTTTTGTATCAATTAAAAAAAATAGCATTGCTGAAGCAAGTCACTTTACTCAGTTAGCAGGGCAGCTGAGCGATCAGGGTCAATTTAGCGTAAACGTTGATTTAACCTCAGCCGAAACCTTTATCCCAATCCGTAACGAACGTTTAAGTAAGATATTGTTTGAGTCTGACACGTTTGCAAACGCAGTATTAACCGCTGACTTATCTGATAAGTTGTCACTTATTAAGCAACCAGGGCAGTACGTATTAAAAGGTATTAGCGCTGAGCTAGACTTTCATGGTCATAAAAAGCCACTTGCTGTTGATGTACTCGTAAGCAGTGCGGCCAATGGAGATTTAAGTGTGGCATCATTCACTCCTATCATTATCAACAGTGATGACTTTAAGATCACCGAAGGGGTAATGCAGTTACAAAAATTAGCCGGATTACCTTCAATTGCTACTGCCGTGCCAGTTACTTTTGCACTGACATTTAAAAAACAGTGATTTCACTTAACGAGCTTAGCAAGCAACTCAGCGAGCCAAGCAAACCTTTTGAACAATGGCAGCCCGCTCACTGCGGGCAGTTACCATTATTGATTGATGAGCAAGGTAAATGGTTTTACGCAGGTAGTGAAATTACCCGTCAATCAATGGTGAAACTTTTTGCCAGTGTATTATGCAACGAAGATGGGCAGTTTTACTTAAAAACACCCGTAGAAAAAATCGCGATTGAGGTGAAGGATGCGCCTTTTATTATTGTAAATTGGCATAGTGAACCGACATCAGAGGGAAGCGTTATTTGTTGTATTGATAACTTAAACCGCACATGGCTATTAGGTCGTTCTGAGTCACTTTATATCAATGACTACAAAGGTGCGGCTGTGCCTTATATGCAGTTACCCTACGGCTGCTTTGCGCGAGTTGCGCGAAATGTGTTTTATCAGTGGGCTGAAATAGCCGAAACAGATGAGCTCGGCTATTTTATTACCTCCGCACAGCAGAAATTTTACTTACAGTAATTATTCGCTATCTGGCGCTACTAAATCAGCAGGTGGAACGGCCACTATTGGGCCTAAATACCACTCATCTAGCTTTTTAGCGACTTCTGGTAAGCCGGTGCCTTTAAGTGATGAAAATGCATGAACCGTAATATCGCCATCTAATTCACTTAACTCACGACGTACGCTAAGAACTTGTGATTTACGCGGACCTTGCTTTAGCTTATCGGCTTTAGTTAATAGTGCCAATACCGGAATTTCACTGCCTACAGCCCAATTAATTAAGTCGCGGTCTAAATCTTTTAATGGATGACGAATATCCATTAATACCACAATACCTTTTAAACTTTGACGTTTTTGCAGATATTCGCCTAGCGATTTTTGCCATTTCTTTTTCATTTCAATCGGCACTTTTGCAAACCCATAGCCAGGTAGGTCAATTAGGCGCATATTATCTACATCGGCAAGTTCAAAGGTGTTGATCAGCTGAGTACGGCCGGGTGTTTTACTGGTTCGTGCTAACTTTTGATCGGTTAGGGCATTTAGCGCACTTGATTTACCTGCATTAGAGCGACCGGCAAACGCGACTTCAATTCCCGTATCAGCAGGTAATTTAGTGATGTCTGGCGCGCTTGTAACAAAAGACGCAGTGTTATACTTGATACGAGATTTGAGCACAGGCTCTCCTAAAACTTAAAAAAATAACATTGGGTAAACCAAATTCACCCGTGGCGCGTATTTTATACTATAAAGTAGCTATTAAAAAGTGTATTTGAGCATGTAAGATCATTGCTGACAGTACATTTTAACTGGCTTAGCGTTTAATTTTACTCAAAACCCTATAATTTATAGGTTTAATGTGTGTAGAAAACGTGCCAGAGAATTTAATATCGTGTAGAATATAAAAATCACAACATCCATATTGTAGATGATACAGGGTCGGAAACAGAGAATTCACCATGAAAAAAATAGCACTATCTTTAACTATATTGCTTGGTGCGTTGTCAGCAAGCAACGCAACAGCATTTGATGGCGATGTAAACGCAGGTAAAGAAAAATCAGCAACGTGTGCGGCTTGTCACGGCCCAGACGGTAATGCGCCGGTTAACATCTACCCAAAAATTGCAGGCCAACACGCAGATTACATATACAAGCAACTTACTGAATTTAAATTAGGTATGACTTCGGGTGGTAAAGAAGGTCGTATGAATCCAGTAATGAGCGGTATGGCAATGCCATTAAGTGATCAAGATATGAAAGACTTGGCTGCTTACTTTGCTTCTTTGAACATGTCTGAAGGTGCTACACCGAAAGATGTTCAAGAAACAGGCGCAATGTTATATAAAGCAGGTGATGCTGAGCGCGGTATCCCATCATGTGCGGCTTGTCATGGTCCACGTGGTAATGGCTCTTCACTTGCTAAATTCCCAAAGATTTCTTTCCAACATCCAGAATACATCAAGTCACAACTTGAACAGTTCAGAGATGGTGTTCGTAATAACGACCTAAATGGTGTTATGCAGGACATTGCAAAGAAACTAACAGATAAAGACATTGAAACACTCTCTAAATACCTTGGTGGTCTACACTAAAGTCGTATTTATTTAGATGTTGTTAACATAATATAATGTTAATTAGTGAAAAAGGCAGCTTTAGCTGCTTTTTTTGTGCCTGCCGTGACCGATAAAGCTCCTTCTCTTGTAAGACATTGACCATACTTTGGTGTAAGAAAAATCTCATTTTATTTTTATTTTTTAATGTAACTTATTGTAATTTATATTTTTTAGTGTTTTTTGTCATATGTAGTACAAGAAAAAAGATATAAATTAGTTGTAACAAAATTATTAACGAGTAAATTAACCCCTGTCGCAAAAACAATAACAAATAGGAAAACGTTATAAGGATAGTAGCGCGGCACGACTGAATAGCACATAGAGTGTGCTACCAAAGGAAATATCAAAAAAGTGTTAGGAAGACCGAAAATAATAAAATACTCATGGAAGTTTAATAATAAAAACAAAATGGAATGCTACACGGAAGATAAATAATAAAAATACGGATAGAAAATAATAATAAAAACAATAAAGACTAAAAAGTCGAAGGGAGAAGTGTCCATATAATGGCGCTCAGATTAGTAGGCGGTAGAGATGTTTTCTCTACCGCCTTTTTATTTGTCCTGTTACAATACCCCCCGTTTAAAAAAAGCACCTTAACTGTGCTTTGGCGCGCAAAACGCCCAAACTGAATTCTCCTGGCTAGGCCAGCACCGCGATGCCCATTGAGTTGCGCCTCGCTCAAAACCTCTTAAGTGAGACGATCAAGATATGAGTAGAAAGAAAAAGTCACGTAAAATTCCATCAAATGGTCCCGTTCGTTTAAGTCAAGATAAGCTTAAAGAAATGCGCGCATTGAAAGAGCAACGTGTTAAAAAAACTAAGGGCGCTAAGCCTGGTTCACGTAATGCACCGGATGCATTGAGTAATGACACTCAAAAAGCAGGTTCGGCTGCTAAAGATAAACGCGTTGGTAGTAAAAAAGCAGTGCCATTGGTTGCACCTGCTGCTGAACCAAAAATCGAAATGAAACGTAACCTTAAACCTGTAGCAGAGCTTAAAAAGGCTGTTGAACCAGAATTAACGCCTGAACAAGAGTTAGAAGCCCTTGAAAATGATGAGCGCTTACTTAAATTAGTTGAGCGTCATGAGCAAGGTGAAATGCTAACGGGTAAAGATGCAAAATACTTTAATAGCCGCATAGCGCGTCACCAAGTGCTTTGTAAATTATTAGGCATTGAAGATGAAGAAGAGTTTGAAGATGACTTCAGCGATGAAGACAGTAATTCAGACTTTGATCAATACCTATCAAACGATCTAGCGAATGAATGGCTAGATGACGACGAAGATAAGTAATAAGGACACGCAATGAGTACAGCAGTGATCTTAGCCTTAGTTGTAGGTGCTGCTATTATAGCGGGCTTGGCATTTTATGCGGGTCAGTTGCTCTATAAGCTAAATGTGCAAAAAAAGCTAATTAGCAAAAAACAGACAGAGCAACAGCAAAAGCTAAAACAGTCGCGTTTAAAGCGTAATGCGAAGTTAGCCGATAGTATTCATTTAATTGCACGTGCTATGAATGAAAAGCAATGTGATTACTCTGAGGGGTGCTTACGTATTTGGGTGCTTATGTCGCAATATAGTTTTGATACTGAGCGCGACCTAACGAGTGCATACCCGGGTATTTATAAAATGTACGACGTGGTAAAAGAAATGCCAACCCATGATTCGCGCAAAAAGTACGCTAAAAAAGAAATTTTTAAGCAAGACACGGCGCGCTGGCGCGCAGAAGAATCACTGAGTGATGAAATTGAAGCTGACTGTAAAAAAATTATTGTTGAGTTTAAAGCAGCCCAAGGCAGCGAAAACGTGGTTTTTAACTAGCGCTTAGATTTTACGGCATATATAAAAAAAGCAGACCTTGGTCTGCTTTTTTTTATGCGTGCTAGTTTTAAATTATATAACGCGTGAGAAGCGAGTGGCATTTATCTGTTTTTGTAAATGCGCATCAAAGCACATACAAATAATACGAATAAATAAATTCCCTTTTGGTGTTACGCTAATTAGGTTGTTTTCTATTGTTACCATTTCATCGGCAATTAATGGTGCGAGTGCCTCTAAAGCATCTTGAAAGTAGTCATTAAAGCTGATTTTATGTCTGTTAGCGAATACGCTCATATCAAGCTCAAACTGGCAAATAAGCTGCTTAATCGCATCGGCGCGAATAAGATCATCTTGGGTTAAATGCATGCCTTTATTAATGGCACTGCCTGCTTGCTCATCAACTGCTTGATAATAATGTTTTAACTCTTTTTTATTTTGTAATATCGCTGTGCCTATTTGTGAAATAGACGAGACACCTAAGCCCAATAAGTCGCACTCGCCATGAGTGGTGTAGCCTTGAAAATTACGATGCAGCTGATTCGTATTTTGTGCAATGGCTAGCTCATTATCAACTTTTGCAAAGTGATCCATACCTATAAATTGATAGCCCGCCTGCGTCATTTGCTCTAGGGTATTTTTAAACATGGTGAGCTTATTATGCGCACTGGGTAAATCGGCGTCTTTAATTTTACGTTGGGCGGCAAAACGTTCCGGTAAATGAGCGTAGTTAAATACTGAAACGCGGTCAGGGTTTAAGGCAATAAGTTGCTCAATCGTTTGCGTAAAGCTCTCAGGTGTTTGTAGTGGCAGGCCATAAATCATATCAGCATTAATTGATTTAAAGCCCAACTGTTTTGCTTGGGTAATTAATTGCTTTACCTCATCAACATGCTGAGGGCGATTAACAGCCAGCTGAACCTGATCATTAAAATCTTGAATACCAAATGACACACGATTAAACCCCAACTCGCTTAAATCAACCAGCATATTGTCAGCCAGTGAGCGAGGGTCGATTTCGATACCGCGCTCGCAGGTATCGCTAAAGTTAAAGTGTTGCTCTAGCAGCTTTACTAAGCGCGTCATTTGCGTTGCGGTTAAAAAAGTTGGTGTGCCCCCCCCCAAATGTAATTGCTCAACCCGATAATCTTGAAACAGCGGTGCTTGTGCTGCAATTTCTTTAGCTAAAAAGTCTAGGTAGGTATCGGCTTTAGATTGGTGGCGAGTAATGACTTTATTACAGCCACAGTAATAACAAAGCTGACTACAAAAAGGAATATGAATATATAAAGACAACGAACGGGTTTGCGATGATTCAATAGCGCTAATCAAATCTTGTTGCTGATAACCATCAGCTAACGAAAGCGCGGTCGGGTAAGACGTGTAACGCGGGCCCGATACATTGTATTTGTTTATTAAAGTTTGATCCCATTGAGGAAGTTTAATCATCACGCGCACCTTATCTTTTAAGTTGCTGCGTATTGTAAAAAAGCAAAGAGGAGGAGGTTTTGATCTACAACAAAAAAAGGTGCCGCAGCACCTTTTTAATATATAACGCGGCTGCGTTACATTATGGCGTCTTTTAAGTACTGAAATAACTCTTTGTAGCTTCTCGCTGGTTTTTCAGCTTTTACTTCTTTGGCAGCATTACGCACCATTTGGCGCATTTTTTGGCGCTCAAGAGCTGGATATTGTTCAATTGTTTCGTTGATTAAGTCATCGCCTTGTTCAATTAAATCACTGCGCAGTTGCTCAATTTTTTTGATCATAACCTCAGCTTGGTTATTTTTATTAAGCATGACATCAATGATCGCTTTAATTTCTTCAATATTTTCTACCGTACGAAGGGTTTTTGCGATGTAATTTAAATGTCGGCGGTAGGCATCACTTTTATTACTTATTTTATCAGCAACCACCATTGCTTCTTTTAAGTCATCATTGAGCGGCAGGCGTTCGCGCTGCTTTTTACCCATTTTGGCAATTTCAGATCCTAACTGATGAAACTCTTGCGCTTCGCGCTTAAGTTCACTTTTTGATACATATATAATTTCTTCTTCAATTTCAGCAGGCTTGCCTTTTTTCTTCGCCATGGGGTGCTCTTAAATAAAAATAACTTCATCTATTATACGCGATTCTTTTAGTGATTAATATTAGCTGATGTGGTGCAGTGAGTGTGTTAGCATTTAAATATAAAAAATGTGTGCAATATGGCCTTCAGGGCTCAGGACAGAATTTATGAAAAGCCAACACCAAGATCCAATTTATTCGCAAATCTCTCAAGTAAAAGACGCTGTATCAGAAGTACTTGAACATGCTAAAAAACTAGGTGCTACCGCTGCAGAAGCTGCTATGTCTAGCACTTCGGGGCTGTCGGTAAGTACGCGCATGGGGGAGGTAGAAACCATTGAGTTTAATCAAGACGGTGGTTTAGGTATTAGCGTGTATGTTGGCAATAACAAAGGCTCGGCATCAACGGCTGATTTAAATCCTAAAACATTACGTGCTGTGGTCGAAAAAGCCATCGATATTGCTAAATTCACTTCAGACGATCCATGTAATGGCATTGCTGATAAAGAACTGCTTGAGTTTGCCCCTAAAGATTTAGACTTGTTTCATCCTTGGGATGTAAGCCCAGAGCAAGGGATTGATTTGTGTCATGCCGCAGAGCAAGCCGCATTAAACGCCGATGAGCGAATAGTGAATTCAGATGGCGCTAGCTTTTCATCGCATCAAGGTTTGCGAGTATATGGTAACAGCCATGGTTTAATTGCAGGCTTTCCACGTACTCGCCACAGCATAAGCACTATGGTGATAGGTAAAGAGGGCGAGCATATGCAGCGCGACTCAGCCTACACGATTTCTCGCGATCAAGCGGGGTTAAAAGATGCTGCAAGTGTTGGACTTGAAGCTGCAGCAGAAACCCTAGCAAAACTAAACAGCCAAAAACTAGGCACCATGAAAGTGCCGGTTATTTTTAGAGCCGATATTGCTAATTCATTGTTTGGCCATTTGGTATCAGCAATTGGTGGTGGCGCACTGTATCGTAAATCCAGCTTTTTATTGGATAGCTTAGGCACGCAGGTATTTAGCAAAACCGTTAATATTTCAGAGCGTCCGCACTTACTTAAAGGCTTAGCATCATCGCCATTTGATAGCGAAGGGGTTAAAACTCTCGACAGAGAAATAATTCACGGTGGCGAGTTACAAACGTATTTATTAGCAAGCTATGCGGCACGTAAAATGAATATGACCCCAACAGGGCACGCTGGCGGTATTCATAATTGGTTAGTAGAACAAACGCATCAAGATTTAACTGCATTATTAAAAACCATGGGTACGGGCTTATTAGTTACAGAATTGATGGGGCAGGGCGTGAATACCGTAACCGGTGACTACTCTCGCGGTGCGGCTGGTTTTTGGGTTGAAAATGGGGAAATACAATACCCAGTAAGCGAAATTACGATTGCTGGTAATTTAAAAGATATGTTCAAAGGTATTTCCGCTATAGGTGGCGATATAGAACGTCGCGGCGGGATTCAGACTGGTTCAGTACTGATTGAACAAATGCAAGTAGCAGGTGCTTAATACCCATCCGCAATAATATTTATTTCAGTGAATTGGTATAAACCCACTTTGCTTGCTTAAATTAAGTTTAATTTAAGCAAGCCTTCTTTTGATGTTTTTAAGGTGTGATATGGCTAAAGATAGATATGCGCCAAAACCGTTAACCGATATTATGGCTGGGCTGAACAACCGCTTAGCAGCCTATGCGGGAAAAAGCCAAGCACTGGATACACAGCAACAATTGTTGCGCGATTTCTTAGGCCCTAAGTTAGGTGAAAAGTGCCGAGTAAGTAATTACCGTGACGGCACCTTAATGATAGAAGCTGTTTCTGCACCTATTGCCCTTAGGCTTAATTATTTAAAAATGGACATGCAATCGCATTTTAGAGCCGCGGGTATGGCTGAGCTTGGGCAAATAAAAATTACCGCCAATCCACAGGCAACTCAACGATTAAGCACCCGACCTAAAGCGGCTGATGGCAAACCAACGAACTCCCTTAAAATGAGTAAACAAACGGCTGATTATTTAAATGCGATCGCCGATTCTGCTCCACCGTCATTAAAAGAAAAGCTTCAACGCTTAGCTTTACATGGTAAAAATAAACCTTAATTAAATACCATTTAACACCTTGCTCGGTTTGTTTTGCTGGCTTTAAAATACTTTGTTACATATTCGATTTTATTGTTATTTAAATCAGGTTTATGATGCCTAGTTAGTACTTCCTAAATTAGGTTGTAGCTGATGCGTATTTCATTAAGCAGATAATAGACTGCATCCTATTGTTGTTTTTTTGAGTTATCAAATCTTAATGAAATGCGTATTTATTCTAATTAATATACGGAATTCTTATGAAAAAAATAACAATGACTGCCGCCAGTATTGCATTGGCGTTAGGTTTGGTTGGTTGCGGCGAAAAGCCACAAGAAATGCAAGCAGAAGCAACAACAGTAACCGCACCGGTGGCAACCCCTGGTGCCTTAGGTGTTGATTTACAAAATATCGATGAAAGTGTTCGTGCACAGGATGATTTTTACTACCACGTAAACGGTAAATGGTTAGAAAAAACTGAAATCCCTGGCGATAAATCAAACTATGGGTCGTTCTCACAGTTATATGATGAATCGCAAAAAGCAATGAAAACAGTACTAGAAAATGCCAGTACCAATAGCAGCGCAAAGCCAGGTTCAGATGAATATAAGATCGGCGCATTTTATACTAGCTACATGGCAGAAAATGCTCGTGAAGAGTTAGGGATGTTACCACTTGAGCCAGCTATTAAAAGCATTGATACAGTAAAAGATAAAGCCGCGTTGGTCACACTGATGGCACAGCTACAAGTTAAAGGCGGAGATCTTCCTTTTGGCTGGTATGTTAATAATGATGCTAAAAACTCAAGTGAAAATGCGCTTTATGCCTATCAAGCGGGACTTGGTTTACCTGACCGTGATTATTATTTAAAAGATGATGAAAAATTCACAAAAATTCGCGCGGCATATCAAACCTATATTACCGATATTTTAGCTAAAGCTGGCGTTAATAATGCCGCTGATGCAGCCAAAGCGATACTTGCCCTTGAAACGACACTTGCTGATGCACAGTGGAGTCGGGTACAAAGTCGTGATGCAACAAAATCATATAATAAAATGTCAGTAGCTGAAGCTAACACGTTAATGGGAGATTTTGATTTAAGTGCTTACTTTGAAGCCGTTGGTGTTGATGCTCAAGAGTTGATTGTGCGCCAACCAAGTTACTTTGAAAAATTTGCAGACATTTTCAAAAATACAGACTTATCGGTTTGGCAAAACTACTTAAAATTCCATTTCGTTAGTAATTACGCGCAGTTGCTAAATAAAGACTTAGTGGATTTGAAATTTAATTTTTACAGCACCACATTGCGCGGTGTTGAAGAGCAAGCGCCACTTTGGAAGCAAGCCGTTGATGCATCAAACAGTGTACTGGGTGAAATTTTAGGTAAAGTCTACGTTAAAGAAAACTTCCCGCCAGAAGCGAAAGCGCGCATGGAAGAATTAGTTGATAACGTGATTAAAGGCTATTCAGTGGCAATTGAAAACCTTGAGTGGATGAGCCCTGAAACAAAAGTTGCGGCGCAAGAAAAGCTGGATAAGTTTACGCCTAAAATTGGTTACCCAGATAAATGGAAAGATTATTCAGATTTAGTAATTAATCCTGATGAACTAGTAGGTAACTATATTCGCTACAGTGAGTGGGCTTATGCAGATATGGTTGCTAAATTAGGTAAGCCAGTTGATCGCTCTGAGTGGCATATGACGCCACAAACAGTGAATGCTTACTACAACCCAGTGAATAACGAAATAGTATTCCCTGCGGCGATTCTGCAGCCTCCTTTCTTTAATTTAGAAGCAGATGATGCGGTTAACTATGGTGCTATTGGTGCGGTTATTGGCCATGAGTTAGGCCATGGCTTTGATGACCAAGGTGCAAAATACGACGGTGATGGCAATTTACGTAATTGGTGGAGCGAGTCAGACCTTAAGCAGTTTGAAGAGCGAAGTGCTGCCTTAGTTGCGCAGTATAATCAATATAAACCGTTTGAAGATGCCAGCGTTAATGGTGAGCTGACACTGGGTGAAAACATTGGTGATTTAGGCGGCTTAACCGTCGCTTATAAAGCGTATCAATTATCGCTGGGTGATTCTAAAGCGCCCATTATTGAAGGCTATACGGGCGACCAACGCTTCTTTATGGGCTGGTCGCAAATTTGGCGTCGTAAATACCGTGATGAAGCATTGCGCAATCGTTTAATGACCGATTCACATTCACCGAGTCATTATCGCGTGATTGGTATTTTGTCGAACATGCCGGAATTTTACCAAGCGTTTGATGTTAAAGAGGGTGATAAAATGTATATCAAGCCTGAAGATCGCGTAAAAATTTGGTAATTTAAGCTGAAATTAGCTTAAGCGGTTAGCCTCACCAATCGCAAAATAAAAAGCCAGTGAGCATGATGCTCACTGGCTTTTTAGTTACTTTTATACCTGATGATAAAACTAGGGTCTGTTGACCTTTGCGGATTAAAATTTGTTCAAACTAGGGGCGGTTTAATCGCGGCGCGAGGTTTGTAACCTAGTGGGCTAAGTAAAAACCGAGCAACAAAGAGTAAATCGCCCCTAGGCAGAACCCGAAGGGCAGCGCCTGTTTAGCATTGATGCTGCGTTATCGCCTATTTATGGGGAATAACCACACCACATAGGCTCTGCCTTGCCTAAATACCAAACAGACTGCTGCAAATTTAATCTTGAAAGGTCAACAGACCCTAGCTATATTTCGTTTTTATGGCGCTGATAATCTCGACATTGGCTGCAGGAAAATCATAGTTATCAAGTTCGTCTATACTTACCCATTCGCTTGGTTGCCCTTCTGCGCCATGAGCTTGACCATTAAAGTTACTGACCACGTGTACATTAAGTCGTACGCATTTATCGCCATAGTCGTGCTCTATAGTGACAAGTTCGCTTGAGCTATGAATAGTCAGTCCTACTTCTTCAAATAATTCGCGCTTCAGTGCTTGAAAAACACTTTCTCCGGCTTCAATTTTTCCGCCTGGAAATTCCCATAAGCCGCCTTGGTGCTGTTCATCTGCACGTTTACAAATAAACACATTGTTATTTTTTTTAATTACACCCACAGCAACATTGATGATTACTTTAGTCATTATCTCTCCCTTAAATAGCATAAAAAAAGCGACGCAAGCGTCGCTTTTTATCTAACTTAACAAAGTGGTGTTATTTTAATTTACCACAACATTGTTTGTATTTTTGACCTGAACCACATGGACATGGATCGTTACGACCCACTTTAGGCTCGCTACGCGCCATAACCTGAGCGCTTTGTGGTGCTTCACCACCTACGTGCTCTGCTTCTTCATGTTGATATTCGCGAGGGGCATTTTCACTTTTACGGTGTTGCTCTTCTACTTTTTCAACATCTTCTTCAGCGCGAACTTGCACTTTACTTAAAATACCGACGACATCGACTTTTAAGTTTTCTAGCATTTCAGAGAACAATTCAAACGACTCACGTTTGTATTCTTGCTTAGGATTCTTTTGTGCATAACCACGTAAGTGAATACCTTGGCGTAAGTGATCCATTGCAGCAAGATGGTCTTTCCAATGTTGGTCAAGACTTTGAAGCATAATGGCTTTTTCAAACTGACGTAGTACAGAATCGCCAACCATTTCTTCTTTTTGCTTGTAAGCTTGTTCAACCGCTTCTTCAATACGCTCACGCAGTTTTTCTTCGTACAGTTTATTGTCATCAGCTAACCACTGAGTAATTGGTAACTCAATTAAGAAGTCTTGTTTTAAGCGTTCTTCAAGTCCTGGTATATCCCACATTTCAGCCAAGCTTTGTGGAGCAATGTATTGATCAATCACACCAGCGAGCACATCACCACGGATAGCAGTAATCGTTTCTGAAATATCACCTTCTTCAAGCAATTCATTACGTTGAGAGTAAACAACACGACGTTGGTCGTTTGCTACATCATCGTACTCAAGTAGCTGTTTACGCACATCAAAGTTACGTGCTTCTACTTTACGCTGAGCGTTTTCGATTGCGCGGTTAACCCATGGATGTTCAATCGCTTCGCCGCGTTGCATACCTAGTTTACGCATCATATTAGTCATGCGCTCACCAGCAAAAATACGCATTAACGCATCGTCCATCGATAGGTAGAAACGGCTTGAACCGGCATCACCTTGACGGCCAGAACGACCACGTAATTGGTTATCAATACGACGTGATTCATGACGCTCAGTACCAATAATGTGTAAGCCGCCAGCATCAATTACCGCATCATGGCGAATTTTCCATGCTGCTTTTATTTCAGCAATTTGTTCGTCAGTTGGGTTCTCAAGTTTTTCAACTTCGCTGTTCCAATTACCACCAAGTACAATATCGGTACCACGACCGGCCATGTTGGTGGCAATGGTGACTGTGCCTGGTAAGCCCGCATCAGAAACAATGTCTGCTTCTTGTGCGTGGAATTTAGCATTAAGTACGTTGTGCTTAATTTTTTCTTTGCGTAAAAACTGCGATAAGTACTCAGAGCTTTCAATTGAGATAGTACCTACAAGTACCGGCTGACCACGTTCTTGACAGTCTTTAATGTCTGCTAAAATCGCTTCGTACTTTTCTTCTTGAGTTAAGTAAACTAAATCAGCGCGATCATCGCGGATCATTGGTTTATTGGTTGGCATAACCACAGTGTCTAAACCGTAGATAGACTGAAACTCAAACGCTTCTGTGTCGGCTGTGCCTGTCATACCTGCTAGCGTTTCGTACAAGCGGAAGTAATTTTGGAACGTAATAGAGGCTAATGTTTGGTTCTCGTTTTGAATTTTCACACCTTCTTTTGCCTCTACAGCTTGGTGTAAACCTTCTGACCAACGACGCCCTTCCATTGAACGACCCGTGTGTTCATCAATAATGATAACTTCGTTTTCTTTAATAACGTAGTCAACATCTTTTTGGTAAAGCTTATGCGCACGAAGAGCTGCATAAACGTGACTAAGTAGCGTGATGCTCGCTGCTGAGTACAGTGAGTCACCTTCTTCAATTAGACCGCGCTCTGTAAGTAGCTCTTCAACTTTTATTTGCCCACGCTCAGTAAGATGAACTTGCTTAGATTTTTCATCGATAGTGAAATCGCCATCGCCTTCAATCCCTTCCTCATCTTCTTTTTCTTGTAGTTCAAGTAAAGGAACAATGGTATTTATTTCAGTGTATAGCTCAGAGCTATCTTCAGCGGGACCAGAAATAATCAGTGGCGTACGTGCTTCATCAATAAGGATTGAATCCACTTCATCCACTACAGCATAAAATAATGGGCGTTGTACGCGCTCATCAATACTAAATGCCATGTTGTCACGCAGGTAATCAAAACCAAATTCGTTATTGGTACCGTAAGTGATGTCAGCTGCATAAGCTTGTTTTTTCTGTTGTGGCATCATGCCCGGAACATTACAGCCTACGGTTAACCCTAAAAATTCAAATAATGGGCGATTGGTTTCAGCATCACGTTTGGCCAAGTAGTCATTCACGGTAATGACATGAACACCTTTACCTGTTAAACCATTTAAATAAGCCGGCAGTGTCGCTGTGAGTGTTTTACCTTCACCGGTACGCATTTCTGCGATACGACCTTGGTGTAAAACCATACCACCTAATAACTGCACGTCGAAATGACGCATACCGTTTACACGTTTTGATGCTTCACGTACCACTGCAAATGCTTCTGGTAGAATATCGCCTAAGCTTTGTCCGTTATCGTAACGCTCTCTAAACTCGGCTGTTTTAGCTTTTAAATCTTCATCTGAAAGCGCTTCTAGCTGCGTTTCAAGTGCATTGATCAGTGCGACCGTCTTTCTTAGGTTTTTAATAGTGCGGTCATTGCGACTACCAAAAATCTTGGTAAATAAATTAGATATCATGATAAAACCGTTACAATGTGTTTTTTTGCTAGCCGTGCATCGGCTAACCCATTTTTTACAATTGATAATTAATGTATTCTTTAAATTAACCTTTAGGACACATTAATTAGCAATTTTGTATTAAGCTGCTTAAAAAGCACTGTTTATTACCTGCGCTACTATACCAGACTCTGCTAAACATCAAACTACCTCAATAAAAAGATCTTCATTTAAAACAGAAAAATGAGATCTCGCTCATAAAAATAGCGTTATGTAACGAAACTTGATTCAAACTGCAGATAAACAGACCCTAAAGATATGGTGCTGAATAAATTAAAAACAAGAGCAAAGCGCTTAAATTTCACCCTTAAACGCCTTGTTAGCAGCCATCGTTTTTTAAAGCTTAAATTGAGCAATCGTTTTATATATTACTCTCGGTAAGTCACTTAAGTCATACGCTTTATCTGCAGGTATGTAATGAATGGTTGCGGTATCATTAAAGAGATTACTAATCGAAAAAAAGCGTGTGTTAATATCTTCTGCAACCAGCGTTTGCTAATATTATTTTTAGTCGCATAAAGTTAATTATATTTTTTATCGCTATAAAACGCGTTGATTGAGTTTTAATAAGGGTAAATAAAGTGCAAACCAACAAAGATAATTTAGTCGTTCTTGGCGCTGGCTGGCTTGGCCAAGCCTTATGTATTGATGCACAAAAACAAGGTTGGCAAGTGCAGGGGACTCATCGAAGTGACACTCATCAATTTGATTTTGAACGTCAGTTTGTTTTACAAAACGGTGAGTTGCAGCACCAAGTTGATTTACAAAATGCGTATTGGGTCTGTGCAATCCCGCCTCGCAGTCGAGATAGCGAAAGTGATTATCCGCAAGTGCTTGAGCAGGCGTTAAAGCTGGCAACTGAGCTTAATTGCAAAGGCTTTTTATTGTGCTCATCGACTGGGGTGTATGATCAAGAACCTGGCGTTTATAGTGAAAGCAGCGATATATCAGGCACTAACGAGCGACAAATAAAGCTGTATGACGCTGAAGAGCAAGTGCTTGAACAGCAAGGTAAAGTGCTTCGCTTAGCCGGATTGTTGGGGCCAAATAGAGAGCCTGGTCGTTTTGTGGCGGGTAAAGAACTCAATACCTCTAGTCAGCAAGTAGTGAATATGGTGCATCAACAAGATGTGATCAATGCTATTTATGCGGTCCTTAATAACTGGTCGCAAGGACAGAGCATTTATAACGTGGTGAATCCAGCGCACCCGACCAAAGCAGATTATTATGCGCAAAAGTGTGAGCTGTATGGCACACAAATGCCGAGCTTTAGTAGTAATGAGGTCGCTGAGCGCAAAGTTATTGGCTCAGCGATAGAAGCACTGGGTTTTAGTTATCAGTATGGTATTTAATAAGAAGGTAAGGGGGAGTGGCTTATGAAGTCACACAACTTGCCTTCACTTAGTAGCGTGTTGGCCGCTTCAATATCGGGAGCAAAATACCGGTCTTTGTCGTAATAGCTAACATGTTGGCGTAGCAGTGCTTTGGCACTTTCTACTTTATCACATGCGCGTAGTGGTGCTCTAAACTCAAGCCCTTGGGCAGCACTGAGCCATTCTATGGCCAGTACGCCTTGCGTATTATTAGCCATATCAACTAGTCGTCGTGCTGCAAACGTTGCCATAGAAACATGGTCTTCCTGATTTGCTGAAGTCGGTAAGCTATCTACCGAAGCAGGGTGTGCTAAGGATTTGTTTTCAGAGGCCAGTGCAGCCGCGGTGACTTGAGCAATCATAAATCCTGAATTTACCCCACCGTTTTTTACTAAAAATGGCGGTAATTTAGATAAATTAGAGTCAATCAATAGAGCAATACGTCGCTCAGCTAAGGCGCCAATTTCAGCAATAGCAATCGCCAGGTTATCAGCGGCCATAGCAACGGGCTCAGCATGAAAGTTTCCGCCTGAAATAATATCCCCTACATCGGCAAATACGAGAGGGTTATCGGTTACTCCGTTTGATTCACACAGTAGTACTTCGGCGGCTTGACGTATTTGGGTTAAACATGCACCAAGAACTTGCGGCTGGCAGCGCAGGCAATATGGGTCTTGTACTTTTTCACAATTAATATGTGAGTCACTAATTTGTGAGTGGGTATCGAGTAATTCTCTAAATACGTGAGCCGTATCTATTTGCCCTTGCTGACCACGAATGTCATGAATACGCACATCAAATGGCGCGCGACTGCCCATGGCCGCTTCTATACTGATAGAGCCAATAACACAGCTTTGTGCGTACAAGTCTTCGGCTCTAAATAAGCCTTGTAGTGCAAATGCAGTGGATGCTTGGGTGCCATTCAATAAGGCTAACCCTTCTTTTGCAGCTAATGTTAGTGGCTCAAGCCCCGCAATTTTTAGCCCTTGTGTAGCGCTTATCAGCTCACCTTGATAACGCATTTTACCCTCACCTAATAAAGGTAAACACATATGCGCAAGCGGTGCTAAATCGCCCGATGCACCCACTGAGCCCTTTTTAGGCACGCAAGGGTAAACTTCACTTTTAAGCAGCTGCATAAAAAACTCAAGCACAGCTAAGCGAATACCAGAATAACCGCGCGATAAAGAGTTTATTTTTAGTGTGATCATCAATCTAACGGTGCTGTCATCCATTAACTCACCAATACCTGCGGCGTGTGAAAGCACAATACTGCGTTGTAATAGTTCGAGTTCATCGTCAGCGATTTTAGTATTGGCCAATAACCCAAAGCCAGTATTAATACCATATACAGTGCGATGTTCGTTTATCACGTTTTGGACTGTTTGAGCACTGGCAGCTATTTGCGCCTGTGCATCATTGGCCAGAGTTAAGTGTATGGCTGATTTGTTAATTTTTCTTAGCGTGTTTAAGTCAAGCTGACCCGGTTTGAGTGTATATGAAATCATGACTTGTCCTCATTAAGCATTGGTAGGTCTAGCTGCTGCTGTTGCGCACAGTTTTTTGCAATTTCATAACCCGCATCAGCATGGCGCATTACACCGGTGGCGGGATCGTTCCATAATACTCGAGCAAGACGCTGCTCTGCTTCATCAGTACCATCGGCAACAATCACTACGCCTGAGTGCTGGCTAAAACCCATACCTACACCACCGCCATGATGAAGCGATACCCAAGTAGCACCGCCTGCGGTATTAAGCAGAGCATTTAATAGTGGCCAATCGGAGACCGCGTCGGAGCCATCTTTCATACTTTCAGTTTCACGGTTAGGACTGGCAACTGAGCCTGAGTCGAGATGATCTCGTCCAATAACTACCGGCGCTTTAAGCTCACCGCTTTTAACCATATCGTTAAAGGCAACAGCAAGGCGCGCTCTATCTTTTAAACCGACCCAACAAATACGTGCAGGCAAGCCTTGAAATTGAATTCGCTCACGCGCCATATCAAGCCAATTATGCAGGTGTTTATCATCTGGAATGAGCTCTTTTACTTTTGCATCGGTTTTATAAATATCTTCAGGATCGCCAGATAGCGCTACCCACCTAAATGGACCAATACCTTCACAAAATAATGGACGAATATACGCAGGCACAAACCCAGGGAAATCAAATGCATTACTCACGCCTTCTTCTAGGGCCATTTGACGAATATTATTGCCATAGTCGGTTGTTGCTGCGCCCGCTTTTTGTAGTGCCAGCATCGCCTTTACTTGGACTGCCATTGACTGTTTAGCCGCTTTTACAACTGCTTGTGGGTTATCGATTCGCATTTTAGCTGCGTATTCCATACTCCAATCTTGTGGCAGGTAACCGTTAAGTGGATCATGAGCTGAGGTTTGATCGGTAACTATATCGGGGGTCACCCCACTTTTTACTAAGGTACTAAACACATCGGCGGCGTTACCTAGTAAACCCACAGAAAGCGCTTCACCTTTTATGCAAGCATCTGTTATTAATTTTAGTGCATGCTCAAGATCTGTGGCTTTTACATCGACATATCCTGTTTTTATCCGAAAATCGATACGGCTTTCATCACATTCCACCACCAAGGCACTAAAGCCTGCCATAGTAGCCGCTAATGGTTGTGCGCCCCCCATACCTCCAAGGCCACCCGTTAATACCCACTTACCTTTAGCATTACCAGCAAAATGCTGTTTTGCCATAGCCACAAACGTTTCGTAAGTGCCTTGCACTATGCCTTGAGAGCCAATGTAAATCCAAGACCCAGCGGTCATTTGGCCATACATCATCAAGCCTTTTTTATCTAACTCGTTAAAGTGCTCCCAGTTTGCCCAGTGCGGTACTAGGTTTGAATTGGCAATTAACACACGTGGTGCATTGCTATGAGTTTTAAATACACCCACCGGTTTGCCTGATTGCACTAATAGAGTTTCGTCATCTTCTAGGCGTTCAAGCGTTTCAATTATTTTGTCATAGCTTGGCCAATCACGGGCAGCACGGCCAATCCCGCCATACACCACCAAAGCTTGAGGGTGTTCGGCAACATCAGGGTCTAAATTATTCATTAGCATGCGTTTAGCCGCTTCGGTTTGCCAGCTTTTGGTGGTTATTTGATTGCCATGTTGCGCGCGTATTGTGCGCTGTGTGTCCAGTCGATAATTCATTGTTCACTCCTGTTAAATAGTATTAAGCGTTATGCGCTTTATTATTATTTTTAAATGTTAATTGCCCGCCCAAGCGGTACTTACTGCCCGGCGATATAAGTCGTGCAAAGCTAACAATCCCGTTAACCGACCAAGTGCGGCGTATTACTTGTAAGCATGGCTCTTCGTTATACAGGTTAAGCCATTGACACATTTCATTATTTGGCGTTATAGCCTCTACGGTGTGCCTTGCTTGTGTTAAAGGGGCAACCGTTGATAGGTATTCGTGTGGGGTGAGAGCGGTAAAATCTTGTTGTAAATAATCCTTTGCAAGTAACGGGTTTACAAAGCGTTCTTCAACTTGCAAGGGGCTGTCATTTTCGTTATGAATAATGACACTTCGGTACACCACACTATCTACCTCAACACCTAAAGCAATAGCAATTGGCGCCACGGCATTGATTGATTCCAACACCTGTACTGTGCAGCTGTAGTTTCCGTTTCGCTCTTTGACTTCATGCGCAATGTTTTTTATTTCCAGTAGTGATGACTGCGACTTAAAGCTTGCGACAAAAGTACCTAGCCCTTGGCTACGGGTTAAAATGTCTGTATCAGTTAGCTCACTTAACGCTCGACGTGCGGTCATTCTGCTTACCGCAAACTGCTTTGCTAGTTCATTTTCTGAGGGCACGCGTTGGTTTTCAAGCCAAAGCCCACTGCGTATTTTGTCCACAATAAACTGTTTTATTTGTGTAAATTTAGGTGTTGGCATAGACGCTTTTGGTGTATTAAAAATAAACAATACTTAATAAGATGGCATAATTACCTTGTATATACAAGATGTGTTGTTAAACTCGTTTGAACATTATCGCGGAGAAACTTATGCAAGCCACAGAGTCTACAGAACAGTTAAATGATATCGATTTATTGCTCACAGATGCCAACATTGCGACCATGGATAGCAATATTGATGCGCCTTATGGGGCGATAGAAAATGCGGCATTAGCTATTAAAAATGGCAAAATAGTGTGGCTAGGTAAGCAAGCTGACTTACCTCATTTTGATGTGTTAGCCACCCCGATATTAAGTGTAAAAGGGCAATGGTTAACCCCAGGCTTAATTGATTGCCATACACATTTAGTGTTTGCCGGTTCTCGTGCGCAAGAGTTTGAGCAGCGTTTGCAGGGCGTGAGCTATCAGCAAATAGCCGCGCAGGGAGGGGGAATAGCAAGTACAGTTAAAGCAACCCGAGAGGCTGACCACGAACAGTTATTTGTAGCAGCAAAAGAGCGTTTAAATGCATTGTTAGCTGAAGGGGTGACGACGGTTGAAATTAAGTCAGGGTATGGGCTTGATATAGACAATGAGAAAAAAATATTGGAGGTGGCTAGGCTGTTAAATCAACATCACCCCATTGAAGTAGTTAACACCTTTTTAGGGGCACATGCGCTACCTTTGGAGTTTAAAAACCGCAGTGATGATTACATAGATTTGGTATGCAATGAAATGCTAAGCACGCTTGTTGAACATGACCTAGTGGATGCCGTTGACGTATTTTGTGAAGACATTGGCTTTAGCTACGCACAAACTCAACGCGTATTTGATGCAGCTAAAAAACAGGGTTTGGCAATCAAGTGTCATGCCGAGCAATTATCAAATCAACACGGTGCAGCGCTGGTAGCACAATACAATGGCCTGTCGGCTGATCATTTAGAATACCTTGATGAAGCAGGCGTTAAAGCTATGGCAAACGCAGGCACTGTGGCGGTATTACTGCCTGGGGCTTTTTATTTTTTAAAAGAAACGAAATACCCACCAATTGAGCTGTTAAATAAATACAAAGTACCCATTGCGATCGCCAGTGACTTTAATCCCGGCACATCACCATTATGTTCGTTGCAATTAATGATGAATATGGCCTGTACCTTATTTAATTTCACCCCAGAGCAGGCATTAACTGGCGTAACAGCACATGCGGCTCGTGCTTTAGGTTTTACTGATAGAGGGGTGTTAAAAGTTGGCGCTCGCGCAGATATAGCTCATTGGCAAATTGACCATCCTGCACAATTAAGTTATCAGTTTGGGGTAAATAAACTGTTAAATCTATGGATATTGGGTAAACTTAGTTAGTTTGTATAAAATTAACTCTTAAACCTATGTTTTATTTAATGTCAGTGAGTACGTCAGCTATGGATGGAACGTTATTGAGCTACAGCAATTTAGCTATTTTTTTAAGTGGTGCACTTTTAATGGCAATGGTTGCCACGCTATTAACCGTTAAAAGTAACGTAATGAGACTCAGCTTTTTATGTACTGGGCTGATTGGCTTAGCTATGGTGAGTAGCGCAATACCTTGGCTCTCTATTTTACTAGCGCTAGGTTTTGGTTTTAATTTATATCAAGCGAAGTTACAAAAGCAAAAAAAACCATTTCTTATCAGTGCCTGTGCAAGCGCATTACTTGCTTTATTGTTAATAGGGTATCTCTTTTTTACGCTGCATTTAGCGTGGTTGCTCATGGCTATTTTACTGCTCTCAGTCAGTGGTTTTTTAGCTGATAATGAGCCTAAAGCTACTGCGCCTTTAAAGCCACAAACCGAGCCTGAGGTGTATGTTGAAAACTCACCCTTAGCCAGCTTCCCCGATAAACAACAGTTACGTCAAAAGTATAATGAGCTTACTGATGAAGGTTCATTCAGAGCCGCACTTATTGTATTAAGGCTAGAGGGGTTTGCGCAGGTAAATCAACATATTGGACGAGATTTTGGTGACTTATTGTTGTCGCAGTCGGCAAATCGAATAAAAGACTTACTAGACAGTGATGAAGTGTTGTTCCTTGCTCCGCACGCTAAATTAGCGCATTTAGGCGGCTTAAATTTTGCGTTTATTTGTGATCTACAAAGCCATAATCATTTACATCAACAGCTTATCAAGCAAATTATTGGCGCTACATTAAAGCCCTTTAACGTGGCAAATTGCACTATTGAAGTAAAGGTAAGAGCCAGTTATGTTCATTGCGATCAACAAAGTACGAACTTTGATGATTTAATTAGTCATGCTTACTTGGCACTTGATAGTCAGCCAAGTAAACAAATAGTGGCTTATCATCAACAAATGACGGTTGAGCATTTAGAGCAACAAGCGCGATTAACAGAGCTTGCGAATATCAGCTTTGCTGATGAGTTTGAGCTGTTTTTTCAACCCGTTATTCGCAACGGCGATGGCCAAATTGAGTTTTTAGAATTGTTATTACGTTGGCAACACCCCACGCAAGGCACCTTATCGGCAAGCCGATTTATAAATGATATTAGAATTGCAGGGCTTGGTTATTCACTGGCTACCTTTGTTATAGAGCGTGCTGGCGAATTAGCCATGGCACTTCGTATGGAAGGGATGTCGGTGCCTTTGAGTGTTAATTTATTTGGCCCAGAAATGCTCAATGAAGAGTTTGTTGATTTTGTTTACGGAGTCATTGGTGAACATCAACTAAGGCCAGGCGATTTAATTATTGAATGTCCGCTTCATGTTTTTACCAGCCTCGATGATAAAGGCAGAGCCATGATCGCAAGGCTTAACAGTTTAGGTTTAAAAGTATGCGTTGATGGCTTGGGAGATAACCCCGTATTACTGTCTAAATTACCAAGTTTAGCGGTGGAGTATATTAAGGTATCTCCTGCCTTAACTGCTGACTTTAGTAATCAAAATAATATACGCAGCTTAGTAAGCGGTATGGTAGAAATGCATAATCAGCAACAAACAAAAGTGATTTTTGAAGGTGTTGAAACACTGGACCAACTTAAATTTGTGAAAAGTTTGAAAGCTTATGCCTCACAAGGCTACTACTTCGGACACCCTTTAAGTAGCTTAGGGTTAATGAGTTGGTTTAAACAGTGGTTACAGGCACAAGAAGACTAGGGAAGATTAGATTTTTTGCTTTGTTTGTAGGTAGGTATTTACTAAGGCGCTGATAACTTGACCACATTGTAATTTACCCGCAGCAAGAGAGTGAGGATGTTGCGACGGTGCTGCTTCGCATAAATGTAAATAAGCACTGTGATGATTACTTGCAGCTAAATAAACATAATGCTCGCCATCGCTAACATCAAAACCGCAATAATTAAATGCGCTTGCAGGCATGTTGGTTAGGCTATCTAAATCAACTTCTATTCCCAACGGTGCGTTATCAAATGCGTTTAGTGCATTGTTAGTTGCCTCCGTTAAACTTGTTTCTCGCCTAACATTAATCGCTTGATAGCTGGTGAAACTAAATTTTGCACTTTGCATCGCATTAAAAATTTGTTGATTATTTTTAAGCTCATGTAAGCCAATTACATGGTAACTGTTAAGGTGCTGCTCTTGATAGGCGTAGTGAAAACCATTGCCACTGTGTCTGCCTTCACACTCTCTAAAGTCGGCATGGGGGTCTAAATTAATGGCGTTAATTGCGCTGTTTTTATATTTTGCAAGCGAGCGAATAATACCTAAGCAGTTATTATGTCCGCCACCAATAATGATGGGTTCAAGACCGGCTTTAAAAATCATGCTTAAAATTGCTTCAACCCGCACATCAATCTCAGCGCACAACTGACGTAATTGATCTAAATCGAGAGGATTTTGGTTATCAAGCGGGTGTGCTTGTTCCATTAAGTCATCGAGGTTTACTTCGCCAAGCAGTAACACTTTTTGCATGGCAATAGCGTGATTGTGAGGTTGGTTTAAAAAGTGTTGTAAAAAAGCGGGCCAAGCATGCTGTGCTCCGCCTTTACCTAAATTGGCTCTAGGTCCAATGTCTTCGCAAACGCCCAGTAAAACAAAGCGCATACCAAACTGTGCAGCATCAGTAAGCGCTTGTTGTATATTAACGTTTGCGTCAAGTAATGCCATTGACTGCCACGCTTTTTGTTCACCTGCACGGTTAGAACAAATGCGCTTGAGCGTGCTTTCGTTATATACTTTAAGGTGTGCTGTCACGCTACAGTTCTATTATTTCTAGCTCTAATTCTTCAGCAGAAAGTACAATACCTGTACTGTCGGCATAAACAAAATCATCATCGAAAAATGATACACCCGCAAAGTTAACGCCTATGCCGCTTTCACCCGCGCCTTCACTGTCAGCTGCAACCGGAATTGATCCAATGGCTTGAATTCCTAAATCCAGTTCTTCAAGTTCATCAACATGGCGCAGTGCACCATATACAATAATACCTTGCCAATTGTTTTCAAGTGCCAGCTCAGCCAGTTCAATATCAATTAAGGCTCTGCGAGTGGAGCCTCCACCATCAATAAGTAAAATCTGATCTGTACCATCTTGAGAAAGCAATTGACGGATCAGTTCATTATTTTCAAAACATTTTACCGTTTTAATGCGGCCACCAAAACTGTGTCGACCACCAAAGTTGATGAACATAGGTTCAAGCACGTCAACCACATCAGCGAAATGGTCACATAAATCAGAAGTGCTGTAATCCATTATTTTATCCTCAAAAGATACATAAGTTAGTAACTTAGTATACCCTCCTTATATTCAATAACAACGACTTAATTGCAGTAAATTTAGCCAGAAATAGAACTAAATCAATAACACGACTCATAATTTTTTAATAAAATTGTCATCTTTATAAATAAATATTTTAAAGCTATGGACTGAGCGCTTATAAGTGCGAGAGATTTAAGTTCTGATTGGCGAGACTGTTAAAATTAAACAATACTGTGATCAGGCCGATGATTATATTGTCCATTTGTATAAAGGGAGTTTGTTAATGGTTAAATTTTACTGGTAGCCCTTTTTTATGGTTTTTAATGATAGGCATTATTGTTTATTTCATGTAACAAAATTATGTTAATACAAGAAAGCATCACGTTATACTGAACTGGCAAATTTAATATAGGTATTTACAATGAACTTTTTACAGAATCTAACGATTAAACGTCGTTTACAATTTAACGCATTAATCGTTGGCTTAGCTATGATTGTTATGCTGTGCATCATCATTTATGAAGCACGTATTATGCTTAAATTAAATGAAACTATTCAGTACGCTGAAGAGCTAGATGTGCATGAGCTTTCGATGCGTAAATACGAAAAAGACTTTTTGTTTTACAAAGATGAGTCTAGTTTAGAGCTATTTGCACAAGAATATAAAAAACTACAATTTAAACTAGAAAAGCTATCTGTTTTATCTGCAGATTTAAATATTGCTACGGCTCAGGTCAATCAATTTTCTACGTTAGCCCAACAGTACTATGACGACTTTCAAAATGTTGTAAAACTGCAGCGTAAAATCGGGTTGCACCCAAAAGACGCTTTATATGGCGAGCTGAGAGAAGCAGTTCATAAAATAGAAACATTGCTTAGTGAGCAAAATAATTACCAATTACTCACCACTATGCTACAGCTGCGTCGAGCTGAAAAAGATTTTATGCTACGTTTAGATACCAAGTATTTAGATCGATTTAATAAATTAGCAAGCGAGTTAAAACAACAAGTAAATGCTGCAGAGTTACCCAATAATACACGTAATCAATTAGCCACGTTAATGACCAACTACCAAAATAAATTTACTGCATTGGTAGAGGCGCAGGTGGAATTAGGCGTCGATTTAAATTCGGGTGCTCTAGGGAAAATGAGAATAAGCGTCAAGAAAAGTGATGAAGTGGTCACTTTGATCACTAATGCGACTAAAGAGCAAGTAACTGAAACGGCGCAGCAGGCGCAATTATTGGCAATAGTCATTTTTATAATTGCTAGTATCATCGTTATGCTGCTTGTGTACTTAACCAGTCGTTCAATTATCCAACCTATAGAAAAAGTTTATCAAGCAATAGATAAGATAAGACAAAACAATGACTTAAGCTTGTTTATAGAGCATAAAGGGAAAGATGAAGTAACGAGGATGACCATAGACTTTAATAGTTTAATTAGTGACTTTAAAGATCTCATCTATGAAGTAAATACGGCTCTAACAACGCTTAATATAGCAACAGGGAATCTATCTGAAACAACCTCAGCGACTAGCTCTGGTATGCAAGAGCAATTACATGAAGCGGATATGGTAGCAACCGCTGCTACAGAAATGCAGGCAACGATTCAAGATATTTCACACAATACTGAAGCCGCCGCTAAAAAAGCTGAATCGACCAATGTAAGCGCCCAGCAAGGTCAGGTTGAAGTAGAGTCAACTATTAAGCATATTAATGCCTTATCTGATTCACTTGGTAAAGCTTCCAGCGTGGTGTCTCAGCTAGAAAAAGATGGTGAAACCATAGGTTCTGTGCTTGATGTGATACGTGCGATTGCAGAGCAAACTAATTTACTTGCTTTAAATGCTGCCATTGAAGCGGCGAGAGCGGGTGAACAAGGTCGTGGCTTTGCGGTTGTTGCAGATGAAGTGCGCTCACTTGCACAGCGCACGCAGGAGTCAACCAGCGAAATAGAAGGCATTATTAACACCCTACAACAGCGTACTCAAGAAGTTGTGAGTATCATGCACCAATGTCGTACTCAAGGTGGCGAAAGTGCTACACAAGCAACAAAAGCGGGTGAGCTGCTAGGATCAATTACCATTGATGTGCAAACTATTATGGAAATGAGTACACATATTGCTACTGCTATAGATGAGCAAAGTCAGGTGGCTTCTGAGGTAAATAAAAACGTGGTCCGTATTCGAGATATTGCAGAGGGGGCTGCGGCTCACTCACAAACTAATGCGCAAACCAGTGAAGAGGTCTCTGAGCAAGCAAGGGTACTTCATCAAGCAATTTCAAAATATAAGGTTTAACTACTAACAGAAAAAAGTGGCTTAATTGCCGCTTTTTTCTCATTTACAGAGTATAAGTTCAGACTAAATACTAGGGAACAAACTTTATGGGTACGCTGTCTTTGTTGTTTTCATGTTGTTTAACACGCTCTAAATACGTATCCCATAAGCTTGTTTGTTCAGCTTGTAATTTAGCAAAATATTGCCAGCTGAACAGCCCGCTGTTATGGCCATCGTCAAACTCTAAACGTAACGCGTAATGCCCTACCGGCGTAATGGTTTTAATGCCCACTGCTTGTTTATTTAGTACTAACTTCATAGGCTCAGATCCATGGCCTTGAACCTCTGCTGAGGGAGAGTGTACCCGTAAAAACTCAGCACTAAATATAACTTCAGAGTTATCATCAAAATAAACATCTAAATTTTTACTCACACTATGATAGTGCACTTTTGTAACTTGTTTCATCGTCATCTCGCTTACAAAAAAGCCTCCATATTGGAGGCTTTTAGTATAACTGTTTGTGTTTTCAATTAAAGAATAAAACGACTTAAGTCTTCATCTTCAACTAGCGCACCTAAGTGTTTCTCAACGTAGGCGGCATCGATAACAAGACTTGAACCCGCTTTTTCAGAAGCGTCATATGAAATCTCTTCCATTAGCCTTTCCATAACTGTATGAAGGCGACGCGCACCGATATTTTCGGTTTTTTCGTTTACTTGCCATGCTGCCTTAGCAATACGCTCAATTGCGTCGTCGCTAAATTCAATAGCGACTTGCTCTGTTTTGAGTAGCTCGCGTTGTTGCTCAGTAAGTGACGCGTGTGGCTCAGTTAATATACGTTTAAAGTCATCGGCTGTGAGTGCTTCAAGTTCAACACGAATAGGTAAACGGCCTTGTAACTCAGGGATCATGTCTGATGGTTTAGACATTTGGAATGCGCCTGAGGCAATAAACAACATGTGGTCAGTTTTTACCATGCCGTGCTTGGTATTAACGGTAGAGCCTTCAATAAGCGGAAGTAAATCACGTTGTACACCTTCACGACTTACATCTGGGCCAGAGGCTTCACCACGTTTACAAATTTTGTCTATTTCATCAATAAACACAATGCCGTTTTGCTCTACTGCAAAAATGGCCTGTTCTTTTAATTCTTCAGGATTAACCAGTTTACCGGCTTCTTCTTCAGTAAGTAACTTAAACGCTTCTTTAATTTTAAGCTTACGCTTAGTGCGTTTATCACCACCCATGTTTTGAAACATTCCCTGTAACTGGTTGGTCATTTCTTCCATACCAGGAGGAGCCATAATTTCAATATTAGGTTGAGCTTGGGCTAAATCAATATCAATTTCTTTGTCATCTAATTGGCCTTCGCGTAACTTTTTACGAAACGATTGGCGTGTCGATGAATTTTCATCGCGCTGAACTTCACCGTATTGATCTTTCGCTGGAGGCAGTAATACATCTAATATACGTTCTTCAGCCGCTTCTTCAGCGCGATGTTTGAACTTTTTAGTTTGTTGCTCTCGTGTCATTTTAATTGAAACATCAACTAAATCACGGATGATAGTTTCAACTTCTTTACCGACATAACCTACTTCTGTAAATTTAGTGGCTTCAACTTTAATAAAAGGTGCATTGGCAAGCTTTGCTAAACGACGAGCAATCTCAGTTTTACCTACACCCGTAGGGCCAATCATTAAGATATTTTTTGGCGTTACTTCTGCGCGTAAGTCTTCGTTTAACTGCATACGGCGCCAGCGATTACGAAGGGCAATAGCAACCGCTTTTTTCGCTTTAGCTTGGCCAATAATATGTTGGTCTAGCTCATGAACAATTTCTCTTGGGGTCATATCAGACATAGCGAGTTCCTATTACAATTCTTCGATAGTTTGGAAGTTATTCGTAAATACACAGATGTTGCCAGCAATTGTTAGACTTTTCTCTACAATTTCACGAGCACTTAAGTCGGTATTTTCTAATAAGGCGGTTGCAGCTGATTGCGCAAAGTTACCGCCGCTGCCAATTGCGATTAGGTCGTTTTCTGGTTGCACCACGTCACCGTTGCCGGTGATAATTAGCGAAGCTGTTTCATCAGCAACAGCAAGTAAAGCTTCAAGTTTACGCAGAGCACGATCGCTACGCCAATCTTTAGCCATTTCTACAGCAGCTTTAGTGAGGTTACCTTGGTGCATTTCTAATTTGCTTTCAAAACGTTCGAAAAGAGTAAAGGCATCAGCAGTGCCGCCAGCAAACCCAGCGATAACTTTGCCATTATAAAGGCGTCGAACTTTTCGGGCATTGCCCTTCATTACTGTGTTACCAAGAGATACTTGGCCGTCACCACCAATAACAACTTTGTCATCACGGCGTACACTTACAATTGTAGTCATGTTATTCCTCATCATCGCGCTGCAAGGGGCAGCGCGTAAAAAACGATTATGAAGAGGTTATATGGGTGAATGGTTTAAATTCAAGTCCAGCCCCAAATTCCGCAGCCGACAATATTAATTCGTTTAAGTTTGTTCTTGTCACTTTCTGCATGACGCTTGGTTTCATAAGGCCCTAAACGCACTTTGTACCAAATACCATTGCTGCCTGTGGTTTTTTTGATTTCTGAAATTAATCCTGCAAAGGCTATTTTAGCTTTTAAGGTTTCAGCTTGCTGATGGGTTCTAAATGAACCACATTGCATGACATAAGGGCCTTTTTGTTCAAGTTCTTTTACTTCAACCTGAATCTCATGCTCTTTAATTTCTTTAATAAATTTAGGTGGCCGCGGTTTAGCTATTTCTACTTGTTTTTCGGGTGTTGGATTTGCTTGCTTTTCAACAAGCTCTGGATCGGCATTGTTTTTAACAAACCAGAGTCCGTATGCAAAACCACCGATTAGTAACAAGGCAATAATGATTAACAAAAACGGGAAGGGTTTTTTAGCCGGCTCTTGTTTAGTGTTTTTTCTATTTTTTGGTTTTTTATTAATATAATCGTGCTGTGCCATGGTGTTATATGTGGCCTTACCTAAATCATGTCTGTAGGGTCTACGTCTAAACTCCAGCGAACTTTTTGTGCAAGTTTGCTAGTGCTGAGATAATCAACCATTTGCGCGAGATACTGATGTAGTATGCGTCGATCTTGCGCTTGAATATGTAATTGAAAACGATACATTCCCGCAATTTTTTCTAATGGCGCGGGGATCGGTCCGAGCAATTGTATACCAGATACCCCATTGACAGGAACCAAATCCGTGAGAAAGTCGACGACTTGCTTTATGTTATGCCCTTGTGCGCGAACAATTGCCATACTCGTAATAGGTGGCAACTGTGCATCACTTCGCTCAGTGAGTGCAAAGCGGGCAAAATCTTGATAGCCATTATTAACTAAGTCTTGTAATAACGGGTGCTCAGGAAAGTGCGTTTGTAATAATACTTCACCGGGTTCGCCAGAACGTCCCGCGCGTCCTGCAACTTGTGTTACTAATTGTGCTAAATGCTCAGTAGCCCTAAAGTCACACGAATACAAACCACTATCCACATCTAAAATAAGTACTAGGCTAACATCAGCAAAATGGTGGCCTTTTGCCAGCATTTGCGTACCAACTAAAATACGTGCGCCGCCTTGGTTTATTTCATCCAGTGCTTTTTCAAGGCTACCTTTACGCCGAGTTGAGTCACGGTCGATACGGCTGATCGGGGTGTCTGCAAATTCACTACTTAAAAACTCTTCTATTTGCTCGGTGCCCTTGCCGTTAGGAAATATTTGCGTACTACCACAGTCAGGGCATTGATGCGGTACATGATATTGATCGCCACAATGGTGGCAAATCATTTGGCCTATTGCCTTATGAAAAGTCGCACTGGTGCTGCATCGGCTACATTCACTCAACCAACCACATTCATGACAAATCAAAGTAGGAGAAAACCCACGGCGATTTAAAAATACCATCACCTGCTTTCCCCTATTCAGGTGCTGGCGCATTATTGCAAGACTGGCATGCGCAATACCGGCTCTATCAGGCTGACCTTTCATGTCGAGCAGCTTAAACTGATTATCGGTGGCGGTTTGTGCGCGCTCACTTAATGTAAGCAACTGGTATTTGTTATTAATAGCTTTATGCAGTGTTTCTAGTGCTGGCGTGGCGCTACCTAAAATAAGTGGAATTTGATGCTGATAGGCACGATACGCAGCTAAATCACGGGCATGATAGCGTAAAGTGTCTTGTTGTTTAAATGAGGCATCATGCTCCTCATCAACCACAATCATCCCGAGCTTTAAAAATGGCAGAAAAATACTCGAACGGGTACCTATAACAATGGCGCAACTGCCTTTTTCACAAAAGCGCCATGTTTGCAGACGCTCGTTATCGGTTAATGCCGAGTGCCATAACATAATAGGGGTGTCAGGAAAGCGACGTCTAAAACGATTGACCGTTTGAGGCGTTAGCCCGATTTCAGGAACGAGCACTAACGCCTGTTCGCCACGTTTTAATACTTCTTCTAGGCATTGCAGGTAAACTTCGGTTTTTCCGCTGCCAGTGACACCTTCTAGCAAAAAGCTATTAAACCCCGTACTTTGATTAATTGCAGTGCAGGCAATGGCTTGCTCTTTATTCAAACGAGGTTTGCTGCCAACCGTTGGCGAGGTATGTTGCCATTGATTGTCGTGCTCAATGGTTTGAATTATTAGCTCTTTATCTAAAAGGGTATCAATGGTTTTTTTATTAAACCCGAGGGCTTTGAGTTCGGTTAATGATGATTTACCGGATGCTGATAATTGCTTAAGCAAATTAAGCTGTGTTTTAGCTTTTAAAGACGGTAAAAGTGCCCCCTTTTCGCTTAATGTCACCATGTTTATACTGGTTTTATCAGGGCACTCACCTTGGCGCAGTGCACTGGGCAATGCAATATGAATAGTTTCACCGAGTGGATAGCAATAATAACGCGCTGTAAATTTCAGTAGCTCTAAATGCTGCGCAGATAACACCGGTGAGTCGTCAATAACTTCAATAATAGATTTTATTTTGCCTTCGGGGACTGCTGTTTCCGCTTTTAAGCTAAGAATAACCGCTACTTTACGTTGATTACCAAAAGGGACTAACACGCGCATACCAGGCTGTAATTGAGTCAGCGGTACTAATTGCTCATCCACTTTATAATCAAAGGTGCGAGGCAAGGGGACTTTTATTGCAACTTCAGCAAAACGCATAACAACTCAACCAATTAACGTAATGGTTTAATGTACTAAAAATAGCATTAAAAGCCTACCGACAAATCAGTAATGAATAGGTGTTTGCCGACTTTTTAGCAAAAAGGGTAATTAAAGCTTGTGTGCGTGCGGGTTGTTGGATAAAATTCGCGGCCAATAAATTTGTTTTAACGACGTATGGTGCCAGACTTCGGGTTTGGAGAGCGATGCGGCCTTAACTAGAGGTTCCTATGAAAGAAGGTATTCACCCTAAGTACGAAGTAATTTCTGCAACTTGTTCATGCGGAAACAAATTCGAAACTCGTTCTACTCTGTGTAAAGACATTCACTTAGACGTATGTTCTGCGTGTCACCCGTTTTACACTGGTAAGCAAAAGATTTTAGACACTGGCGGCCGTGTTGATCGCTTCAACAAGCGCTTCGGTGCACTTAGCAGCAAAAAATAATTTTTTGTTTCTATGTAAAAAAAGCACCTTAGGGTGCTTTTTTTGTGGCCAAAATTTACTTTCCTACCTGCTTTATTAGCAATTTTGTATTTATTTTTTTTGCATAACTATTTCCTGTTCTTATTCTGAGTATGCATAAACATTTGCAGACAAAACAGCCAATATTCTCTATATTTTTATTTGTTAAACTTTAAAGATGGTACTCAAATGCAGGTAACGTGAGGTTATTTGTGTTTAAAGTTAAATAAAATTCGGTATTTCACTATTTTAATTTAAGACTAAAAAATACGCTTTATAAAAATAGAACAAGGGCAAAAAGTACCTGTGTTTTTCATTTTTATGACGAATTTATATTTTAAAAATGTCAGGATAATCTAGGGAAGTTGCTGATAAATCACTTAAAATTAACAGTTCTAGCATATAACAGGATAGACCTGATATTGCTTGGAATTTAAAAATAATAAAGGTATCGTAGATTAAAACTACCTCTCACTTTAACTTAAATTGCAGGATATAATCGCGTTATGTCAGATTTTCGTGAACAAGCACTACATTACCATGCCCATCCCGTTCCAGGTAAAATCAGTATTGAGCTGACCAAGCCCGCTGAGACGGTTAAAGACCTCGCGCTCGCATACAGCCCCGGTGTCGCAGAACCTGTTCGTGAAATTGCCGCTGATCCAGCAAATGCCTACAAATATACTGGTAAAGGAAATATGGTTGCGGTTATTACTAACGGCACCGCAATTTTAGGCTTAGGTAATTTAGGTCCACTGGCTTCAAAACCCGTTATGGAAGGTAAAGCGCTACTATTTAAGCGTTTTGCAGGGTTAGACTCTATAGATATTGAAGTTAAGCACCGTACTACCGAAGACTTTATTAACACGGTGGCTAATATTGCCGACACCTTTGGTGGAATTAATTTAGAAGATATTAAAGCGCCCGAGTGTTTTGAAATAGAAAAAGCGCTTATAGAGCGTTGTAGCATTCCTGTTTTTCATGATGATCAGCATGGTACGGCTATTGTAACGGCTGCGGGTATGCTAAACGCGCTGGAAGTACAGGGCAAAGCAATTGAAGATGCAATTATTGTATGTTTAGGTGCCGGCGCTGCAGCTGTTGCCTGTATGGAGCTTTTAATTAAATGTGGCGCGTTGCGTGAACATATTTATATGTTAGATCGCAAAGGAGTTATTCATACGCGTCGTGATGACTTGAATGAATATAAGCAATTATTTGCAAACAATACCGATAAACGTACTTTACAAGATGTAATTGAAGATGCCGATGTGTTTGTGGGTGTATCGGGCCCTAATTTATTAGCCCCTGAAGATTTAAAATTAATGGCTGATAGACCCGTGGTATTTGCTTGTTCAAACCCCGATCCTGAAATCGATCCGCAATTAGCACACGCTGCACGTAACGATTTAATTATGGCTACAGGTCGCTCTGATTATCCGAATCAAGTTAATAACGTATTGTGTTTTCCGTTTATTTTCCGTGGTGCGTTAGATGTACGTGCCAGTGAAATAAACGACGAGATGAAAATTGCTGCTGTAGAAGCAATTCGCAGTATTGCTAAAGAGCCCGTGCCGACTGAAGTGCTTACTGCCGCAGGCATCGACAAATTAGAGTTTGGTGCTAAATATATTATACCAAAACCAATGGATCCACGTTTGTTACCACGTATAGCTAAAGCGGTTGCGCAGGCGGCGGTTGATTCAGGTGTGGCACAAATTGATATGCCAGAAAACTACATGGCGTAATTGTTAAGTGTAAATTAGCGCAAAAAAACCTCAGCATTTGCTGAGGTTTTTTTGTATAAAGACCCTTCTAGTCTTCATTTAAAATAGGCACTTCTAGTCCCATTTCTTGCATTATTTTCTTCACTTCTTCAGGTACTTTTTCTGCGTTATCTTTACGCAAATCATCATCATTAGGCAGCGGTTGCCCGGTAAACGCATGCAAAAACGCTTCGCATAAAAGCTCGCTATTTGTTGCATGACGTAAGTTGTTTATTTGACGACGAGTACGTTCATCAGTTAATACTTTTAATACATTTAGCGGGATCGAAACGGTGATCTTCTTTACTTGTTCGGATTTTTTCCCGTGTTCTGCGTATGGGTGAATATATTCACCATTCCATTTAGCCATAAGATGTATCGTTGCCTCAGATTATAAATTGCTCACACAGCATCAAAGCGTGTAAATATGCGTGAAATTCTATCGGTTTAAAAAAGATAGTCAAATACTAGTTATTTAGCTATCTAGACATTTAAATGTTTTGACATCTTAAATTGCATGCGCTACCTTTTAGACGTCTAAACATCCAAATTAGTAAAGGTAGCGAAAATGAGTGAAAAAAATAAGGCAACAATTGCTGTTCGTAGTGGAATAGAAGCCGACAAACAGCATGGTGCGGTTGTTCCACCGCTTTATTTATCAACAACTTACTCATTTGCTGACTTTGATACAAAGCGCCAATATGATTATGGCCGCAGTGGTAACCCCAATCGTGACATTTTGGCTGAGGCGCTCACGGAGCTTGAAGGTGGCGCTAAAGGCATTATTACCGCAACAGGCATGGCAGCCGTTCACCTAACAACACAATTACTTAATAGTGACGATACGTTAGTGATCCCTCATGACTGTTATGGGGGCAGCTATCGCTTATTTACTTCGCTAGAAAAGCGCGGCTTATTAAAACTAGAAGTGGTCGATTTTACCAAAAGCGACAGTTTGACACGCATCCTTGCTATTAAACCTAAGCTGATTTGGATTGAAACACCTAGCAATCCTATTTTACGCTTAACAGATATTAAAGCGGTAACTGATACAGCTAAACAGTGTGGTGCACTGGTTGCCGCCGACAACACATTTTTATCGCCAGCATTACAAAACCCGATTAAGTTTGGCGCTGATATTGTGGTGCACTCAACCACAAAATATATCAATGGCCATTCAGACGTTGTTGGTGGCGCGGTTATCGCAGCGACTGCTGAGTTAGGTGAAGAGTTAGCGTGGTGGGCAAATAACATTGGCATCACCGGCGCGCCATTTGATAGCTATTTAACGCTCAGAGGCTTACGTACTTTAAACGTGCGTTTAAGGCAACACCAAGAAAGTGCACTCGCCATTGCACAGTATTTAGAACGCTCCCAGTTTGTTGCCCAAGTTTACTACCCAGGTCTTGAATCACACCCTCAACATGCGCTAGCTAAGGCGCAGCAGCTTGGCTTTGGTGCTATGGTTAGCTTTGATATAAAAGGCGATATAAACGATGCTGCAGCGTTTTTAACGCGCTTAAATGAATTTAGCTTAGCGGAATCATTAGGTGGAGTAGAAAGTTTGATTTGTCACCCTGCGACTATGACCCACGCCGGCATGGACGCAACCGCGCGTGCAGAAGCCGGAGTAGGCGACACGCTTATTCGTATCTCGGTGGGTATTGAAGATGTAAATGATTTACTCGCTGACTTAGACAGGGTATTTAATTTGGTGCGCCCAGGACAAGCCGATCCCGGCCTATCGGCAAAAAGTGGTGCTAGTGAATCATTTGGTTCAGCAAAGTTAAACGCGGCGCATCCGGCGTTATGGTAGTGCATACCAATCTTCAAAATACAAAACATAAATGCGAGTCGGTATTAATATGGTAAATCAGGTTCATAAATTTGGTGGTTCGAGTTTAAGCTCAGCGGATCGCTTTAAAAGTGTCGCAAATATTATTTTAACTCATGCTCAAGCTGGGGATTGTGTGGTGGTATCGGCTGCCGGTAAAACCACCGATACCTTAGTTAAACTGTGGCAAAGCTATCAACAGCAAGACACTCAAGCTATTGCTGATATTGTATTGCTATTGAGTAACCATCAAATAGCTCTGATTGAGCAATTATTAATAGCTAACGCTAAGCACCATGCGCTTGATTTACTTGAAACTGAGCTCAGTATTATTACCAAGCAGGCTAAGCAAGGAACATTAGCTGAAGCTGCGTTATTAGCACATGGTGAATTGTGGTCTGCAAGGTTACTAAGCGCTTACTTAGAACAGCTTAACGTTAGCGCTTGTGCCCATGACGCTAGGCAGTTATTTACTTTAGATGCCGGACAGCTGCAGCATGCTAATAATCAGCAGCAGTGCTTAAAAGCCATACAGACGAGTAAAATTAATGTAGTTACTGGGTTTATTGCGGCTGATTTACATGGTGAAACAGTGACCTTAGGGCGAAATGGCAGTGATTACAGTGCCACTTTATTAGCGCGGTATTGCAATGCTAAAAAAGTCTCTATTTGGACTGACACTCAAGGTGTTTTTAGTACTGATCCGCGTAAGGTTGCTAATGCGGTTAAGTATGCGCGAGTGTGCCGTGATCAAGCGAATTTATTAGCGAGGTTAGGTAATCCAGTATTACACGCTAAAACATTATCGCCATTAAAAGATACCGATATAGAATTAGTTGTTCGCAGTAGTTACGATCCTCAAGGCAGTCATACCGAAATAGTTAAACTAGGAATGAGTAAACAAAAACGCTTTTTAACCACAGTAAATAATGTGGATTTACTCATTGTTGATGATCTGAGTGAAGGCGAAGTAGCACATGTTAGCCAACTTATTCAGCATAGTTTGCATCACTTTGAACACGAAGGCGAAATCTACTTACTAGTCCCTGCGTCAGCGACACATCAGGTGGCTAATTATTTTGCTGGCCGCGCCAATATTAGTGAGTCAAACTTAAATGGGGTGGCGATTATTGCACCTGATCAAGAGGTAGCGCCGCTTGGTAAGCAAAGTGAAGCCTTATTACAAACACAATCTATCCAGCCTCGGTTTACCCATTACGGTGAGGGATATACGTTACTATTAACCGATCAAGTACTTGAAAGTGATGTGCTGAGCCTGTTACATGACAAGCTCATTAATAAAGCACAAGAAATAGCTTTAATTATTGCAGGACTTGGTAATGTAGGTGCTGAGTTTATGCGCCAATTACCTGCTCAACTAGCACGCTTATCAACTGATTTTAACGTCAAGTTAGTAGCGCTTTTACGCTCAGAGCAGATGCTGGTGAATGCTAATGGATTAGACTGTGAAAGCTGGCAACTTCAATGGGAAAACCATGCAAGCTCCTATAAACAAGCCGATTTATTGTCATACATAGATACTCTTGAGTATGAACATAAAATAGTGATCGACATTACCGCCAGTGAACATTTTAGTCAGCTTTATAGTAAGTTAGTTGAATTAAACTGCCATCTAATTAGTGCTAATAAATACGCGGGAACCGCATCGCTTTCGTGGTATCAAACACTACGTGAAAGCCTTGCTCAACGTGGCTTACATTGGCGTTATAATGCAAGTGTAGGGGCCGGACTACCGATTAATTTTGCCTTGGCTGATTTACAAAATAGTGGCGATAAAATAACGCGAATAGAAGGCGTATTTTCAGGCACGCTGTCATGGTTATGCAGTATGTATGATGGCAGTAAAGCGTTTTCAGATTTAGTTCTAGAAGCACAAGCTTTGGGATTCACAGAGCCTGATCCTCGAGAAGACTTATCTGGACGAGATATGCAACGTAAGTTGCTTATTTTAGCGCGTGAATTAGGTATTGAATTGGAACTTGATGACATTTCTTTATCCGCTTTGATGCCCGATGAGTTAAGTGCAGGCAGCTGGAATGACTTTATTGATAATAAGGCTCGTTTAGATGCATTTATTGAGCAGCATGCGCAAGCGGCTCAGCAACAAAATGCTGCACTGTGCTACACCGGGTTATTAGAGTTTGAAAACAACACGCTAAACGCTAAGGTAGGGATTACCTATGTACCAAAAAGCGAAGCGGTTGCGAATTTGACCCCCGGCGATAATATTTTTGTGATTAATACCCAGTGGTATAACCAAAACGCATTAGTGATACAAGGCCCCGGTGCGGGTAAAGAAGTGACTGCTGCTGGCGTTCACTCTGACTTATACTGGTTGGTACAAAATATTAGTTAGACCATCAAAAAGGCCGCTAATTTGCGGCCTTTTCACTGTTCACTATATTTAAAATAGCTCTTCTTCAGTTTTAGTGTTTTCTTCAAATATATCATTTGGTTGTGATAACACATACTTGGTAGGAGCGGTGCCTTTTTCAAAGTATTCAAAACGGCTGGTGTAATCGTTTTTATGACTTAATAATCCGGTTTCTAAATCAATACGAATAGAAACTAAGCCTTCAGGTGGTTCGATGGGCGCAGCAGGTTTACCATCCAGTGCGGCGCGCATAAAATCAACCCATGCAGGCTGAGCTGTTTTTGCGCCTGACTCAGCACCTGATATTTGACCACTTCCTAAGTTGTTATTGTAGGTTGAGCGTCCCAGTGTATTACCTGGGTTATCAAAGCCAACCCAAACTGATGTCATCACATCGCGGTTAAAGCCACTAAACCAAGTATCTACAGAATCATTAGTCGTGCCTGTTTTACCAGAAAGATCGCGACGTTTTAGCGCTTGTGCACGCCAGCCTGTTCCACTCCAACCGGTTTTATGTGACCAGCTACCGCCACCCCAAATAGCACTATTCATTGCGCTGGCAATTAAAAATGCATTTTGTTTAGAGATGATCTGCGGCGCACAATTTGGTGCTACTTGCTCACCTAGCATTAGCGAGCTAGGAGTTGTCGTTTCATCATCACAAATAATGGTGGGATTGGTTTTAAATAACGTATTACCCATTGCATCTTGGATTTGTGAAATAAAGTACGGCTCAATTAGGTGACCGCCATTAGCAAAAGCACTCATCCCACGAGCTAATTCAAGCGGCGTAATGGATGCACTGCCTAATGCCAGTGACTCACTACGATTTATATCTTTATCGTCAAAACCAAATTTTAATAAATGATCGGCTGTTCTTTGCAGTCCAACGCCCCTTAATAAGCGTACGGAAATTACATTCTTAGATTGGGCTAAAGCACGACGAATGCGAATTGGGCCATTATAAATAGCTGGGCTGTTTTTTGGTCGCCATGCAACGCCTTGGCTCTTATCCCATTGATTTATAGGAGCATCATTTAAAATTGACGCTAGTGTGTAGCCTTTTTCAAGCGCAGCTGAATATATAAACGGCTTAATATTTGAGCCTACTTGGCGTTTAGCTTGTACAGCTCGGTTATATTGGCTTTGTTCAAAACTATATCCACCAACAATGGCTTTTATGCGCCCGTCTTGTGGGTCTAAAGAAACAATGGCGCTCGCCGCTTCAGGTATTTGACTTAAAATATAGCTATTATCGTCATTTTTGCGCAGCCATATTTGCATGCCTGGGGTTAATATATCGCTTGCTGTTTCAGGCGCAAAGCTTTGGCGATAGCGTGTAATAAACTTACGTGCCCATTTTAGGTTATCCCAAGTAAGGGTTGTGCGCTCGCCGCTTTTAAGTATAACTTCAGCGCTTTTATCGCTCACGCTTAACACCGCAGCCGTTTTTAAAGGGCCAAATTCATTAACGGCTTTTAAAGTGTTTAATAATTTCGACTGCGTTAATGGCGGCTCTGTTTGCGGATCCCACAATATGGCTTCAGGGCCTCTAAAACCATGGCGCATATCGTAGGCATGTAGGTTATTAACTAGAGCTGTTTGTGCTGCTTTTTGAACATCTGATTCAACAGAGGTGTACACTTTAAACCCTGAGTTATAGGCTTTATCTATACCGTAGCGTGACACCATTTCTGCTCGTACCATTTCTGAAATGTACGGCGCATATAAGTCAATTTCAGCTCCATGAAAATACGCGGTAATTGGTTGGTTAGTGGCTTCGTTATACTGCGCTCTTGAAATATACTTCTCTTCAAGCATTCTTCCTAACACCACATTTCTTCTTGCTTTAGCACGTTCTGGATTACGAATAGGATTAAGTGCCGAAGGAGCTTTGGGTAAACCAGCAATCATTGCCATTTGCGCAAGAGTTAACTCTTTTAGTTCTTTACCATAATAAACTTGAGCCGCAGCACCAATACCAAAGGCACGATTTCCTAATTCTATTTTATTCAGGTAAAGCTCAAATATTTCATCTTTTGAGAGGAGATTTTCGATATGAATGGCAATAAATATTTCTTTTACTTTACGAATGTAGGCTTTTTCTCGTGTTAAAAAGAAGTTACGAGCTAATTGCATGGTAATAGTACTGGCACCTTGCTTTTTCTCACCAGTAGAAATAAGTACTAGCGCTGAGCGCACAATACCAATTGGATCAATACCGATATGATCGTAAAAGCGGTTATCTTCAGTTGCCAAAAAAGCCTGCAATAAAGGCTGGGGAATTTGGTCTATAGTTACAGGGATCCGTCTTTTTTCACCAAATTGGTTGATTAAAAGCCCATCTTTAGTAAATACTTGCATAGGCGTTTGTAATTGCACGTTTTTTAAAACTTGCACGCTGGGAATATCGGATTTAACGTAGTAATAAAGGCTGAGCAATGTAATTAGTGCAAGTAATGCACAAATGATCAAAAATTGTAAAGTTCTTTTTAATAAAATCACTGATATTTCCCTAAACGGACTCCCAATTACAGGTTGAGACTGCTAGTATATATTGATTAAAAATTGAATAATATTTTTTAAGATATAAATTATAACTTGTTTATTATTAAAACAAAGGCAAAGTTGCAAACATGCTAAGTCAACTAATAAAAAAACCATCACCAATGATGGTAGGTATTGATATTGGATCGCACTCTATCAAGGCCGTACTTTTAAGTGAAACAGAAACTGGGCTTCGACTAGAAGCACTTGCAATTGAACCTATGCCAAAAGGCGCTATGAGCGAGCGTAATATTCAAGATATTGAAGCAATTGGTAATGTGATAATCAAGTTAAAACGAAAGCTACCAAAGTCGCTAAAATTCGCGTCTGTTGCCGTCTCTGGGCAAACCGTGATTACCAAAGTTATTTTCATGGATGTTTCCTTAAGCGACGCTGAATTAGAGTCGCAGATTGAAATTGAAGCCGACAGCTTAATTCCTTACCCACTAGATGAAGTGAGTCTTGATTTTGAAAAGCTCTCTACAAATAGTGCTGACCCGAGCAAAATAAATGTACTGCTCTCTGCCGCTAGAACCGAAAGCGTTGAAGCCAGAGTCGGTGCGTTAAGTGCTGCGAATTTAACCGCAAAAGTAGTGGACGTTGAAAGCTATGCGCTAAGTCGCGCTATGGATGTTTACTACCAACAGTTACCATCAGATGCATATGACAAAACGGTTGCAGTGGTTGATATTGGTGCTGTACTCACCTTGGTGAGTGTAGTGCAATCTGGTGAGACAATTTATACCCGTGACCAAGTATTTGGTGGCGACCAATACACAAATAGTATCGTTGCTTACTACAACAAAGGCTTTGATGAAGCTGAAATTGGCAAAACAACCGGTGATTTACCTCCAAACTATACATTTGAAGTGTTAGCTCCTTTTCAAACATCGTTACTCCAGCAGGTTCGTCGTGCTGTTCAAATGTTTTTAACCACCACAGGTAAAGAACAATTGGACTATATTGTATTGACGGGCGGCTCAGCGATGATTAAAGGCATTGATAGATTGCTGATTGAAGAATTAGGAATACACACAGTTGTTGTTGAACCATTTGATAAGATGGAAATATCCCCTAGAGTTGATCGTAATATAATACAGCGCCACCGCACTCAATTTGCAATTGCGACTGGCCTGGCGTTGAGGAGCTTTTCATCATGCCACATATAAATTTATTACCTTGGCGTGAGCTACAGCGTGAGCAGTCTAAAAAGAAATTTATAACACTTCTTATGGCTGTGGTTATCGTCTGTTTTGCTGGTATGTATATGCTGAGTGTGTTTTATGGTGCTCTAAAAGAAGGGCAAACGTTAAAAAATAATTATCTTAGTTCAGAAATTACAACGCTCGACAATAAAATTCGCGACATACGTGATCTAGACAAGAAAAAAGAAAACTTACAACAACGTATGCGTTTAATTGAAGAGTTACAAAGTAGCCGTAATTTAGGCACCCAAATAATGGATGAAGTGGCAAAAATAGTGCCTGCAGGGGTTTATTTAACCAAGCTGGAGCGCAAAGGTAATCAAATTCATGTGTTAGGCAAAAGTGAGTCTAATAATCGTTTATCTACTATGCTCAGACAGGTACAAAGCTCTTACTTATTAGAGCGCCCGACTATGCAAGGTATTGTTGCCGGCGATCAATCTTCACGTTTACTCAGCGATTTTAATATGGAGTTTTACGTAAAACCATTTGGCAAAATAGGTGAGGTACGTAATGAACCTTGATTTTAAATCGTTTACAGAAATCGATTGGAATGAAATCGAGCTCGATAACATCGGTGAGTGGCCCGTTATTGTAAAAGCAATATGCGGAACTTTTGTAGCTTGTTTGGTGTTGTTTTTTAGCTACAGCTTATTAGTGTCGGATGAAATAGACAGCTACCACAATGCCGTTGCTAAGGAAATTGAGTTACGCACAACCTACCGAACTAAATATGCAGTTGCCAGTAAGCTTGATATTTATCGTGAGCAAATGGTTGAGATGGAAGATAAATTCTCTCAATTATTAAAACGCCTACCTACTTCAAATGAGACGCCAGGATTATTGGACGACCTTTCTTATGTGGGTACAACCAGCGGGTTAACATTTTTAAAAATTGGTTGGTTGCCAGAAGTTGAAAAAGAGTTTTATACCGAGTTGCCAATTAAAATTGAAGTGGTAGGTACTTATCATGAGTTTGGCGAATTTGTAGGGAAAGTGGCTCAACTACCAAGAATTGTCAGTTTACATGACTTTTCTATTTTATCATCTGGCGAAAAGCAGCTAACATTCAGTGTAGTAGCAAAAACTTACCGTTATGAAGAGGGGGTGAGATGATGAAGCAGCTTCTCTTTTTAACCACTGCGATGTTTTTGCTCAGTGGCTGTAACGAGGATACATCGGAGCAAAAAGAATTTATTGATCAGGTTAAGGCAAATACCACGGCACGTATTGAAAAAATACCTGAGCTAGTTAAGTTTGAGCACTTTGAGTATAACGCCAAAGACTTACGTAGCCCTTTTGTAGCGCCAGAACCAGAAATTATTCAAAACAAGCTAACACAAGTTAAAAACTGTCTTCACCCAGATCCAGAGCGTGTTCGTCAGCCACTGGAGAAGTACCCATTAGATAATTTAGCAATGAGGGGCACAATAGGATCGAACGGCAAAACATGGGCGCTCATTACAGCTGCTGATGACACCTTGCACCGAGTAACAATAGGAAGCTATTTAGGCACCTATGACGGAAAAGTAAGCAGTGTTAATAGTGACTATATTGAATTAGTAGAATTAATCCCTGATGGGTCAGGTTGTTGGAAAGAACGTTTGACCAAATTAGAAATGTTAGAGGCGGCAACCAATGGCGCAAATTAATAAGAAAAAAGGTATACCCTATATGCACAAAGGTGAGTGTTCGCATCATCGTATTTTATCTGCTTTATTGTTTGTTTTTTTACTACTAATGACAAAAGCCGTAAGTGCAGCCCCTTTACTCTATGACGTTCGATATAATCCATTGCTTAAAGGTGAAACCGAATTACAGCTAGTTTTTGATGAAGAGTTGCAGCAGCAACCAGCAGTACAAGTTTTTAATAGCCCTGCAAGAATAGAGCTACTATTTGATGGGGTAGAATTAGATGAAGGGTTGACGAATATCGCTATCAACCAAGCTGGTATCAGTAACATCACGAGTATGATGACCAGTGCGGGTTTAAAAGTGACCATTAACTTGGACCGATTAAAAATTTATGAGACTGAAGTAAACAATAATTTAGTTTCTATTAGAATTTCTGATAACCCACTCACAGAGCAAATTTTAACAACCAGCGAAGATAAGCCTGCTTACACGTCTAATTATATTAACGGTATTCAAGCAATTGACTTTCGACGTGGAGAAAAAGGTGAAGCGAAAGTACTTGTTTATCTACAAGATACTCAGGCAGCTGTAGAGGTTCATGAAAGCGGTGGAAAAATCATTGCCGAGTTTCATCATACCGATATTTTAGATGATTTATTGTATGAATTAGATGTACTTGATTTTGGCACTGTGGTGAGCAGTATTGAAACGTTTAAAGAAGATAACCTTACACGTTTAGTGATTGAACCAAACACTGCATTTGCCTATACCTATCAGCAAATTGAGAATATTTTTACCTTAACGGTTGAGAAAGATGAAACGCAAAATGCCTACTTAGATGGTGGTAAAGAGTACTTGGGTCGCCCTATGACGCTTAATTTTCAAGATATCTCTGTTCGTGCTGTGTTACAGATTATTGCCGGTTATAATGATTTTAACTTGGTAACAAGCGACTCAGTGACAGGCAATATTACTCTTCGCCTTGATGGGGTTCCGTGGGATCAGGCGTTAGATGTCGTGCTTAGAATAAAAGGCTTAGACAAACGCATGGACGGTTCTATTTTAATGGTTGCACCATCTGAAGAGCTGGCTGCCCGTGAAGCAAAAGAGTTAAAAGCTAAACAGCAAGTTGAGGATTTAGAGCCACTTTACAGTGAATACATCCGCTTAAATTATGCAAAAGCAGAAGATTTTGCCGACTTATTAAAAACAGATACCAATAGTATTATTACAGCCAGAGGGAGCGTGTCTGTTGATCAACGTACTAATACGTTATTAATGAAAGACACTGCAAAAAGTATTGAAAGTGTTCGTCGTATGGTCGAGACCTTAGATATACCGGTTAAACAAGTGGTTATTGAAGCGCGTATGGTAACCGTACGTGACAACGTAACTGAAGACTTGGGGGTTCGTTGGGGGTTTAGTGATCAGCAAGGCTCAGACGGTGTTTCTGGCACATTAGAAGGAGCTGAAACGATTTCTAATGGTAATATTCCTAGTCTTTCTGATCGACTTAACGTTAATTTACCAGTGGCGAATCCATCGGCGAGTATAGGTATGCACATTGCTAAATTGGCTAACGGAACATTAATTGATTTAGAATTAACCGCCCTTGAAGAAGAAAACAAAGGTGAAATCATTGCAAGCCCACGCATTACTGCTGCTAATCAGCAAAAAGCGCGTATTGAACAAGGTACTGAGATCCCTTATGTGGAGTCAGCTTCAAGTGGTGCAACAACCGTAAGTTTTAAAAAGGCGGTACTAAGCCTAGAGGTGACACCTCATATCACACCCGATAACAAAGTTATTTTAAATTTAATCATTACTCAAGATACCCGAGGGGATACGGTTCAAACAGGTACAGGCCCAGCGGTTGCCATCGATACGCAACAAATTGAGACTCAAGTACTCGTTGAGAATGGACAAACGGTAGTGTTGGGTGGTATTTTCCAACAGCAAATTATTAATTCGACCAAAAAAGTACCTTTATTGGGCGACCTTCCTTACGTAGGAAGACTATTTAAAAGCACAAGCGAGTTCAATGAAAAGCGCGAACTGCTGATTTTTGTCACACCTAAAATCCAAATAGACTAAATATTTAAGCTATCTAGGTTGAATACCAGCCTAGATAGTATGGGTATGTAATTTAGTTATCGTGGTGTGAACACTCCCTATAAATGTACAATGAGACAGTATATAATTTTGATTATGTACTGTACTGCGGATGTATTTAAGGCTGCGTTTATGTTGTTTGTAATTCAGGCTCTTGTAAAGTTACCATGCAAAAGCTTTCATGAAGCAACAATGTAGTAACCTTAATTGCATAAATTTTAACCCTAGAAGATAAACTTGCCTATAATAAGGTGCTTTTTTGTTAACCAGTGGGTAATTATTTAGTTTAATTGCTCGTTATATGGCTTTTTATCCTAATTGACTTGAAATACCCGACCGATTACTGAGATAATCCCTTTCTTAATTTTGGGGCCAGGTCGTTAGGCGGGGTTTTATTTCAAATTTTAGAGTTCGTTTGTACTAAAAGATATGGCTGAGAAACGTAATATATTTCTAGTTGGCCCCATGGGGGCTGGCAAAAGCACGATTGGTCGTCACATCGCTGACCAATTACACCTTGAATTTGTTGATTCTGATCAAGAAATCGAACGTCGCACGGGCGCAGATATTGCCTGGGTATTCGATCTTGAAGGTGAAGAAGGCTTTAGACTTCGTGAAGAATCTGTTATTGGTGACTTAACCGAAATGCAAGGTATTGTACTTGCAACCGGTGGTGGCTCAGTAATGAGTAAAGAAGTTCGAAACAAGCTTTCGGCTCGCGGTATTGTTGTATACTTAGAGACACCGATTGAAAAGCAAGTTGCACGTACGCAACGCGACAAGCGTCGCCCATTACTGCAAACAGAAGAAGCACCTCGTGATGTACTTGAGCGCTTAGCAGAAGAGCGTGAACCATTATATAAAGAAGTAGCTGATTTTGTTGTACGCACTGATGAGCAGAGCGCGAAAGTTGTTGCTAACCAAATCATCGAGAAATTGGATTTTTAAAAGCCAGTATTAAAAAGGACTAACCCAGCATGCTTGAATTAACTGTTAATTTAGACGAGCGAAGTTATCCTATTTATATTGGCCAATCTGCACTTCAAGATACAGGCCGTCTAATCCATCACATTGGTGATTGTCGGCCTATCATCATTACTAATGAAACGATTGCACCGCTGTACCTTCAACAGTTGCTTGATTCATTAGCACAGCTAAACCCACTGCATTTTATTATTCCAGATGGTGAGCAATATAAATCACTCACTTGGTTTGAAAAAATTTCGGCATTCCTACTTGAGAATAATTGCGGCCGTGACACCTGCTTAATTGCATTAGGTGGTGGCGTTGTAGGTGATTTAACTGGATTTGTTGCTGCTTGTTATCAGCGTGGCGTCCCTTTTATCCAAATACCAACCACTTTATTATCTCAAGTTGATTCTTCAGTTGGCGGCAAAACAGCGGTTAATCACCCGCTAGGTAAAAATATGATTGGGGCTTTTTATCAACCCCAAGCTGTATTTATTGACACGCGTTCGTTGCATACCTTACCAACACGCGAGTTTGCTGCAGGCATGGCTGAAGTTATTAAGTATGGCCTGATTTACGATACTGAACTGTTTGCTTATCTAGAGCATAACATCGCTAAATTACAACAATTAGACGAGACGTGTTTACAGCACATCATCTTCAGATGCTGTGAAATTAAAGCGCTTATTGTTGCACAAGATGAAAAAGAGCAGGGCCTTCGTGCGTTGTTAAATTTAGGGCACACGTTTGCGCATGCTATTGAAGCACAAATGGGTTACGGTGTTTGGTTACATGGAGAAGCGGTCGCGACAGGTATGGTGCTTGCTGCAAAGCTTGCTTATACTCGCCAAGATTTAACACGAGAAGATGTAGAGCGTATTGCTACATTAATAGCGCAATATAGCTTACCAATCGAGATACCTAGCGATATGACCAGTGAGCACTTTTTACTGCATATGCGAAAAGATAAAAAGAATAAAAAAGGGACTATCCGATTCATTTTACCCACCGAATTTGGTCAATGTGCATTAGTTGATGATGTGTCTGATGATCAAGTCAGAGCATTGATCGAGCAATAAATGCAGTCACAAATTTTACCGAGCCGTGCGGCTTTGGTGGATAGAATCGCATTGCAATTTGAATATGGTCAAAACCTAATTGTTTTGTTGGGCACTTCTGGTTTAGGTAAAAGCTATTTGCTTGAAACCTTCATCACTGATAAATATAACGATTTTAATAAAGCGTTTGTGCAAGTTGGCGCTCAAATGACTGATGTGCAATTGATGACTCAATTATTAGAGCAAAGCTTTAATGCCCCTTTAATTGATCACAACCTGAGCTTATCACAAAACTATTATCAATTAGCGAAGCAACAACAATGCGGCGCGTGTTTATGGGTTATCGATGGCGGCAGGCACCTATCTGAAGAACTAATTGCAGAGCTCGAGCTGTTATCAAAAAGTGCGCCCAATGTGCTTTACATTATGATTGCATCGCAATCTAAATTGCCGTTTAAAGAGGCAGTTAATATTCATTTAGAGCCATTAAACTTGGTTGAAAGTAAGCAGCTAATGGGATGGTACTTCACGGCGCTACCTTATGATGAAGACCCTGTATTTAAAACCTTTTTAGTTGAAGCCCAAGGTAACCCAAGTCTTTTATTAGCCTGGCAGCCTAGCGAACAAGTTGCTGATATTATCGTAAAAGACAAAGTATCTTGGCGCTTACAGTTGCTCACACTATTACTCATAATTATGTTATTGATTATTGGCGTTGTATACAAAGCTGATATGACCCAATGGTGGAAAAATGCTAATAGTCAAAGCGATGAGCAAGTCCTCACAACCGCTATTACAACCGAGCAAGCTATTCAAAATAAACAACAACCGGTTAAATCATCAACCCTGTTTACTTCGCCACAGCCTATAACTAAAGAGCCAACTACAGATGAGAGTGCCCACAATGACGTGCCAGCAATTGTAGGAAGTTTAACTGAGCCATCGACTTTAACTGAACAAGAAAAGCCAGCACCGCCGCCGGTTGAAGAAGCCATTAGCGTACCTGAGGTGGTAAAGCAGCAAAGCCAAATAGTAAAAATACCCAGTAACTGGTACCTAGAACAACCTGAAGATAATTTTGTTATTCAGCTATTAGCCGTAACTCAGCAGCAGGTAGGCAATGAGTTTATTGCTGAACATAAGCTAGAAAGTATTACCTATACATATCAAACTAAGCGAAATGGTAAAATATGGTGGGTGGTAACAACAGGCAGTTTTGCTAACTTAAATGAGGCAAAACAAGCACTGCAAGCACTCCCCGCTGGAGTAAGAAAAAATAAACCTTTCTATAAAAAAATTAGCAAAATAAAACAAGAAATTGCACGAGTTGATCAGTAAACTCAGTGACTTTAGTGTAAAATCGCGCAACACCGAATTGAAGTAAAGAGCCAATGCAGCAAAAGAGTAGAGCCTTCCTTAAATGGGCTGGCGGAAAATACAGCCTCGTTGAAGATATTAACGCGCGACTAAATCAAGCAAGTAAACATGCAGATACCTTGGTTGAACCTTTTGTTGGTGCGGGCTCAGTGTTTTTAAATAGTAATTTTAAACACTACGTACTTAACGATATAAATGCTGATTTAATCAATTTATATAAAGAGCTTAAACGTTCGCCGGATGAGTTTATTAGCGATGCAAAAAAACTATTTGTTGATTTAAATAACCATCCAGATGCGTATTACGATTATCGTGTGCAGTTTAACCAAAGCAGCGATGTGTATGAGCGAGCTATTTTATTTTTATATATGAACCGCCATGGTTATAACGGATTATGTCGATATAACTTAAAGGGCATTTTTAATGTGCCTTTTGGTAAATATAAAAAGCCCTATTTTCCTGAAAAAGAAATGTACTTTTTTGCCAACAAAGCACAAAAAGCAACATTTACCTGCTTAGGCTACGATGATGTATTTAAACTGGTCCCTAAAAATGCGGTGATATACTGCGATCCGCCCTATGTGCCATTAAGTAAAACCGCATCGTTTACCTCTTACGCTAAAGGCGGATTTAATTTAGATGATCAGGCTAATTTAGCTAACTTGGCTGAGCAAGCGGCATTTGAGAATAACACGCCAGTCCTTATTTCAAACCACGATACCGTGTGGACACGCAAAATTTACAGTCAAGCATCACTGGATAAAATTCAGGTTAAACGTACGATTAGTCCAAAGGGCGGTTCACGAAATAAAGTGGATGAGCTAATGGCTATGTATTTAGCACCGAAGTCACGGTTGCATAAATAGCCAATACAAACAATACAAACAGTACTACGGCAATAGCTATCAGCGTAATTGGAGAGTGGTACTTAAAGTCTGTTTTGCGCTTATCTTCAGATTGAACACCAAAAAATGCAGCCAGTACGCTTTGTAACGCGCTAAAAAAGTGCTGCATTTAATTAAAATAATGGCTTGATTGAAGAGGGCTTGTGTTTGTCATCAGTACCCGTTAACAATTCTAGCAAGTCTAAGTAATGAAACTGAGCGCTACGGCTATCACCTGTTAACCAAGAGGCCCAAGACGAATCCTCTTCAATTTGAATGCAACGGGTTGCGCTATTATTAATAGCGTTGGTTTGCTCTTTATGAAGACAAATGTTGGCAGAGCTTAAATCTTGCTCAGTATTTGAGCAAAGCGATGTTGCTCCAATAACAACACTTACCGACGTGATTAATAATCCAATTTTAAAAGCACGCATAATATAAACCTAATAATTTAGTTCTTTGCCCAGCATAACAAAAACTGCTTAAATAATACACTTTATTTTTGTTATTGTTTATTTGTATTGTGTTTTAAATACTGAGTGGCCCCCGCTTAAAAACTGATTCTTTTTTTAATTATAAAGCCTACATCCTCAGCAGGTTATTCTTTTTCATGAATAGCCACAATAAGGCTTTAACATTACTTATTTGGCGCTATTTTTAAAGGTGCTACTTGGGTAACTTCGCTAATTAAGTTACATTAACGGCATAAATTATTCATTAACGGATTAGCGATGCTCAACTGTGAACAAAAATACTTAATAGCGCCCTCAATATTATCTGCAGACTTTGCACGATTAGGCGAAGATGTCGACAAAGTGTTAGCCGCAGGTGCTGATGTCGTTCATTTTGATGTAATGGATAACCATTATGTACCTAACTTAACGATTGGCCCAATGGTATGTAAAGCACTTCGCGACTACGGGATTAAAGCCCCGATTGATGTGCATTTAATGGTAAAACCGGTAGATAGTTTAATCCCACAATTTGCCAAGGCGGGTGCATCAATTATTACCTTTCACCCAGAGGCGAGCGAGCATATTGACCGTACTTTGCAATTGATAAAAGATGAAGGTTGCCAAGCAGGCTTAGTGTTCAACCCTGCAACGAGTTTAAGTTACCTCAATCACGTAATGGGTAAAGTAGATGTGATCTTATTAATGTCAGTAAATCCTGGGTTTGGTGGGCAAAGTTTTATTCCACAAACACTCGAGAAACTGCGAGAGGCAAAACAACGCATTGTTGAATCTGGACGTGATATTCGTTTAGAAGTAGATGGCGGTATTAAAGTAGATAACATAGCAGCGGCGGCTGAAGCGGGTGCCGATATGTTTGTTGCAGGCTCAGCTATTTTTAATCAGGCTGATTATAAAACGGTGATTGATGAGATGCGTCAGCAATTAGAAAGTGTTGAATAATGAAATATGATGCAGCGTTTTTTGACTTAGACGGCACCCTAGTTGATAGCGTGTACGACTTGTATATGGCTTTAAATTTAACACTTAGCGATTTAGCGTTTCCAATTGTCAGTCAGCGATTAGTTGAAAGTTGGGTAGGTAACGGCATTGAGGTGTTAGTTAAACGAGCCCTTTGCGGCGATATGCAAATTAGTGAGCATCTCGATGAGGCTTTAAGCGAACGAGCTATCAATCTGTTTTATCAACATTACAGTGAGCAGGTCGGTGAATACAGTGTGTTATATCAGCATGTTGAAACTGGTCTTGCTGCTCTCAGTGGTATGCCTAAAGCACTTATTACTAATAAAGCACGCCGCTTTACTGAAATGCTTTTAGATAAGCTCGCTATTCGCAGTCATTTTGAAGTGATTGTTTGCGGTGACGACATGGCAAAAAAACCGTCACCTGAGCCGCTATTATTTGCTTGCGATGCATTAAATATAACGCCTGATAAAGCGATTATGATTGGTGATTCAAAGAGTGACATACTCGCAGCGCAAGCCGCTAACATTGACGTGATAGCGCTTACTTATGGGTATCACCAGGGAGAGCAGTTAGCGGATTATAATCCGCAGTACCTATGCGATAACTTCTTAGCTATAATACCGACACTAACACAGCGTTAAGCATTTTTAATTAAGTAAAAATAAAGGAAAATCATGAGTAAACCAGTAGTATTAAGTGGCATGCAGCCAACCGGTGGTATGACAATAGGCAACTATGTTGGCGCTATTAACCAGTGGGTTAAGCTACAGGAAGAATATGATAGCTACTTTATGCTTGCAGACTTGCATGCAATTACCGTACGCCAAGACCCTGAATTATTGCGTGCTCGTGTACTCGATGGCGTTGCGTTATATACGGCATGCGGTATTAACCCAGAAAAAGCGGCGTTATTTGTACAATCTCAGGTACCTGAGCATGCGCAACTTGGCTGGGTATTAAACTGTTATGCGCAAATGGGTGAGCTTAATCGCATGACCCAGTTTAAAGATAAGTCGGCAACGCATGCTAATAATATTAATGTGGGGTTATTTGCTTATCCGGCTTTGCAAGCGGCTGATATTTTACTGTACCAAGCAGACAAAGTACCTGTAGGTGAAGATCAAAAACAGCACCTTGAACTAACGCGTGATATTGCAACTCGCTTTAATAATGTTTACGGCGATATTTTTACGCTGCCAGAACCGTATATTCCAGAATTTGGTGCGCGAGTCATGAGCCTGCAAGATCCACTGAAGAAAATGTCTAAGTCAGATGAAAATCCAAATGGCTTTATTATGATGTTAGACGAGCCGAAAAAGATTGAGAAAAAGCTTAAAAAAGCAGTTACCGATTCTGACGAGCAAGCGCGTATTTACTTTGATCGCAAAGAAAAGCCAGGTGTATCTAATTTACTTACGCTACTAAGTGTGGCAACTAAGCGCTCAATTGAAGAGTTAGTCCCTGAATACGAAGACAAAATGTATGGCCATTTGAAAAAAGACACCGCAGCAGCTGTTGTCAGCATGATTGAGCCAATTCAAACACGTTTTAAAGAAATTCGTGAAGATCAAACACTTCTTAATGACATCATGAGAACAGGGGCTGAAAAAGCCAGCGCGCGTGCAGAAACTACATTAAAAGCAGTTTATGATGCGGTTGGGTTTATTCCACGCCCATAAGCGCGTTAATTTGCAGATACAAAAATGCCGCTAATTTAGCGGCATTTTTTATATCACGCTGATTAACATTAAAAAGCCAAATATAAATAGAAGTGACATTGCTTGCTTGTCTGTTTTATCCATCAATCGGCCTCAGCAGTTGTTTTGGAAGTTGTATTGTTAATATCAACTAAAGATACTTGGTAGCCTTTACTCTCAAGTAATGTCAGTAAGCTATCTTCTCCGGCGAGGTGTCCTGCGCCCACAAGTACAAATTCACTTTTATCGTTTTTAAACATTTGTTCTACTTTAACTAGCCAGTTATTGTTTCTATCGGTCATTAATTGTTTATAAGTTGCAGGATCATTTTTTTGCATCGGTTCAAGTGCTACTGTATAGAGCGATTGTGTATCACCCTCACGCCAAGCTGAGAGTAATTTTTTAAACATCACACCGTAATTATCAAACCCAGCTAAATTATTTTTGATAAAGTCATTTTCGTTATGTTCACCCATAGTCTTAAATAACTCTAACTGAAATGCCATCGTCTCTAAGTATTGTTGTTCTTTATTATCTAATGTCGCTTTTTTAGTAAAGTAAGCGTCAACGCCTTCACCCATTAAATTTTGTTTTTGCAACTCCATCGACATCAGCACAATACTAACCATTGCTGGGCGAAAGTTATCTAATTTATTCAGATTTGCACCAAATTCAGCCAGCTTGTTTTCTAATGCGAGCTTTACCTCTGGAGTTAGCTTTTGGCTCAATGTTTCATTATTTTTATAGGATAGTGCGCTCAACATTTTCATTTGTGCTTGTGCATCGCTAGGATCAGGTATTGGTGCTTCTAATACAATAGTATCTGCTTGTTTATAGGCGTGGTTAAACTCCACTGGTAGAGGCATTTCTGATTTCGGTAAAATGTGTACTGTGCCGCCAATAAATAATGAGTCATTTCCTTTGCTTACCTGCCACACTGAGCTTTGTGCTTGCACAGTCGTTGCTAATAAGCAGCTGCTCAATAATACAGTTGCTGAAAATACTTTTTTAGTAAATGCCTTCATAACACTTCCTTAATGAAATTTTATTTATTATTGATTGGTTAAAATAGTGCTTATATAAGTTGTTAGTGATGACGTTATTTTCGAAAGGTTGCTATCAATTTTTGCGTTCATCTTGTTTATAGAAGATTCAAAGTCGGCCGTTATTTGATTCTCTATACTAGTAAATAATGTTTCAGTGTTTACTTCATGCTTAATGAGTGAATCGGTGTTTGTAGCATAAATTATTTGATTGCTATTGATGACTATTTCACCGGCTGCACATTGCCCTGAATTAGCTAATAGCGTGTTGCTTTTGCTTTCTGTAGCGACTGCAGAGGCTGTACTAAATACTGTTGCTAATATAATTACGGGTAATACTTTTTTAGTTGCGTTATTCATAATGAAACCTTTTTTATGTTTAAAAGTCAGCTTAATTAACATTTAAAAGTCGTGTTCAGTAAGCTGCTTGTTGATGACGTTTTAAAGAATATCGCTGAATTTACCGAGAGTCGCTTATCTAGTTGTGAGTGATTTATTTATAAGAATTTTTATTGTTTTTATCGTTTTAAATTAAAGTGTTAGCCTTAAACCTTATCTGCAGAAATAAGGTTTCTAATTCACCTAACTATATTAAAAAGTGTACCTGTGATAGGGTTAGTGAAAAATAAAAATACGTAAACACTATGAATTATCAAATCGGACCTTGGCAATTTATTAGTAATCGATGTGTGATTACTTCAAACAACATGGAAAGGGAATTAGACCCACTTTTAGTAAAGCTATTACTGTATTTTATAGATAAGCCTCAACAAATCGTTTCCCGTCAAGCGCTAATAGAGAGTGTGTGGCAGCAAAGCTTTGTAGACGACAATGCCATTAATCGTGCTATTTCAGAGTTAAGAAAGCAGCTTGCTCACCCCATTGAAAAAGCGCCGCTTTTGAAAACGCATTACCGTAAAGGGTACAGTCTAACCGTCATACCAGAGCGCTTAACGCAAGCAAGCGTTTTTGAAGAGCCTGCAAACTTTTTGCCTGACTCACCGGATGTTTTTGCCAAAAATGAAGAGGTAGTGACTGCAACTACTTCTCAACCGGTTCAAAGAACGAATAGTAAAAAGTTTTTGATCTATTCTTTAGTCGTCATTATTTTTATATGCTTTTTAGTATGGTTAGGGTTGTTTTTTATTAATGCACCTTCTAGCGAAAAGATTAAACAGATCACGGTTAATAAGGTAGCAAGCACGTGGAATATTGGCAGCGAGGTTCACCCCGAGGTATCTTCTGATAAACAGTTTTTAGCTTACACTAATATAGAACCTGAAAATGACGTAATGCATGCATTTGTTAAGCGTCTTTCAGATCAGCGAGAGATTGAAATTACCTATCCAGGCTTTCAGGTGTCTATTTTATCATGGCAGTTAAACCAGCACTCAGTGCTATTACAAGCTACCAATTTAAAGCAGCAAAAGTGCGAAATGGTACTTGTTGATTTAAGCCAGTTTCCTGTTATAGGGGAGGCTACCTCTATTAAAAAGTGTGACCTTAGATATACAGGTTATGCGCAAGTAGACGAAAGTGGTGAACATATTTATTACACCGAATATAAAAATGAGCATGAAGGTTCAGGTTTATATAAGTTTGATTTAGAACTTAAAAAAGAATTCATAGTGATCCCACCACCAGGGGTAATGTATGGCGTAATCATGCCGCGTTTATCTCATTCTGGTAATAAAATAGCATATATACTTAGTCAAAAGGGTAAGCCTTTTTCTGTATTTAGTTATAACTTTGAGACCCATGAAACCAAGCGGTTATTTAAAGCAGAAAAAAGCACGATTAGCTTTGCATTTGATTGGCTTGCTGACGATAAAGGCGTGATTGTACTTGAAGGCTCTGAGCTTTCAACCATTATGTTTGATGAAAAAAACATTGTTAAACATACGCTAACAGTAACCCCAAAGATAAATCCTTATTATATAGCGGTTCACTCTGCCAATAGTCTTTTTTATTCAGAGAATAAAACCCAATCATACTCGCTAATTAAAGCAACAGACCCTTTTGGCGATACACCTAAGTATGAAACACTCTATAAAAGTGATAAAGACGACTACAACATTATTGAAATAGTTAATAAAGAAGGGCCTGCGCATGTTTTCGTATCTGAGCGTTCTGGCAGCAGTCAATTATGGCTCTCTCAAAATGGTTTTACAAAGCAACTTAGCTTTTTTAATTACGATGATACCCCTTCGATTTTTGCATTAGGAATGCTCAGAGCTTCTCCCAATAAGCAGCGCATAATGTTCATAAAAAATAAAAGCTATTCACTTTATGACGTAAACGCTCAAAAATTTTATCCGTTAGAAGAATTTAATAAGCATAAAATAATAAGCTATATTTGGTCAAAAAATAACGAAAGCATTATTTATATTAAGCGATTTGGTTCAAAAAATATATTGGCAGAGTTTAATTTACTCACCCGCGATACACGCGTGATAGAAGGAATAAAAGCGAATAAACTCATTTCAGATAGTAAAGGTAACGGATACGTAACCAATGATAATCAATTAATTCGCCTTTCAGATAGGCAAAGCTGGGAATTACCTAAAAATGCCAAAAAGTCAGTTGCATATGGCATTAGCAAAAACTATTTCTATTATTCAGATTCTATTTCTAGAATCGCTAGGCTAAATTTACAAGATCAAACCATACAAGATACACACGTGGACTTTCGACCTATTGGTTTTGAGGTAAACGAAAGCAATGAAATATTGTTTACGGGATCTAAGTATAAAGATATGCAAATAGTACAAATTAGTTGGGGCGAATAGCACTATTCATTATGCTGAAAAAGCCAGCGCGCGTGCAGAAACTAAATTAAAAGCAGTTTATGATGCGGTTGGGTTTATTCCACGCCCATAAGCGCGTTAATTTGCAGATACAAAAATGCCGCTAATTTAGCGGCATTTTTTATATTTTAATGTTTTGTAGCAGAAATACCGGCAGACTCACAGGCTCTAACTATAAATTGATAACCGTAAGGCATGCTTTGATCAGGCGTTATTTCAATAATTTCGTAATCATTGAGCTCGATTGACTTACTCTCTGTTGATTTCTTACAGCGTGAATAACTGTCTGCTTCATAACTATAGGCAAACATGGCAATTAAGCGCTTACTACGTTCAAAGTAGCCTTTAGTATCTAAAAACTGCCTAACCGTTTGAGTGTTCTCATCTTCGCCTTCTAAGCGAATACCAAATGTTTTTGTCTGAGCGCCGTCATTGTCTGAAGAGGGGAGTTTTTTCTCTATTTGCTCACTCAACTTTTCTATGGCTTGCTCTTGCTCAGCGGGTGATTTATTTGCGAGCGATTGGCTATTTTCAAAGCTATTTACTATATCGTTTAATACTTTTTCAGGCGGTTTTTCATCAATAAATGCAATCAGACTTACAAACACTACTGTCGCTAAAAAAAAGCGGGTTAATGCAGTTAGAAGTGGTGAGTAGCTTTGGCTAATAAACTTTATGCGATCAGATCCAAATGGCTTGATTAGTAATAACACTATGATGTAAAAAGGCAAAATAAGTTGTAATCCGAGCAGTGTTGCCAGGGTTATTCCTAGTGTCCAAGGCGGTAAATATAATAAAGTGGCAAAGTTATGGGTGTAATTAAAGTGATTAGCTGATACCTGAGTGACTTCATTTACAATGCCACTAGCACTTGCTAAAACAAAGTTAGCAATACTGGCATAAAATACCAAAATAAGTGCTTTACCTGCGAGTGAATTCCATAGTTGATTAAACTTAGGCCAAAATTCTATGATCAGCGCAATAATAGTAATAGTGGCACATAGCCACGTTAACTTAAAAATGGCTAGGGTTATAAACGCAAGCAGATAAAGTTTTTGCGCGGTGTTAAGGTTAAACCATATGCTTTTTATATGGCTAAGCAGTTTAACTTGGTGTGGTTGCCAGCTTTTTTGCTGTTGCTTAAACTGCTTATTAGCACGCCATTTTGCAATTTTTAAATACCTTAACACCGACTTTCCTTATCTAAAGCGTATTACCGTTATTTATTTAATAACGGTTTTAAGTAGTGCCCAGTATGAGAGCGCTGGCATTCAGCCACTTCTTCTGGTGTACCTGCAATCAGTATTTCACCGCCGCCAGCACCACCTTCAGGGCCTAAATCAACGATCCAGTCGGCTGTTTTGATTACATCTAAATTGTGCTCAATCACTACAATGGTATTGCCATGATCGCGCAGACGATGCAGTACTACTAATAACTGCTCTATATCTGCAAAGTGCAGGCCTGTTGTTGGCTCATCTAATATGTATAGCGTTTTACCGGTATCACGCTTAGAAAGCTCACGTGCTAACTTAATTCGCTGTGCTTCACCACCAGAAAGTGTTGTAGCGGCTTGGCCTAAGCGGATATAAGAAAGTCCAACATCCATTAGGGTTTTAAGTTTGCGTGCTATAGCCGGTATTTTATCAAAGTAGTCATGGGCATCTTCAACGGTCATGTCGAGCACTTGGTTGATGTTTTTGCCTTTATATTGTACTTCTAAGGTTTCGCGATTATAACGTTTACCCTTACACACATCACACGGTACATAAACGTCAGGTAAAAAGTGCATTTCTACTTTAATAACGCCATCACCTTGGCATGCCTCACAACGCCCACCTTTAACATTAAAGCTAAAGCGACCCACTTTGTAACCACGTGAACGGGCTTCTTGAGTACCCGCAAACAGCTCACGAATACCGGTGAAAATACCAGTATAAGTTGCAGGGTTTGAACGCGGTGTGCGGCCAATAGGGCTTTGGTCAATATCAATCACTTTGTCAAAGTGTTCAAGGCCTGCAATTGACTTGTAAGGCGCCGCTTCTGCGGTTGTGGCACCATTAAGCTCAGTGTGAGCAAGTTTAAATAAGGTGTCGTTAATGAGTGTAGATTTACCTGAGCCCGATACACCGGTAATACAGGTCATTAAGCCAAAGGGTATTTTTAAATCAACATTTTTTAAGTTATTACCGGTAGCGCCAAACAGCTCTAACCATTTATCGTTAGTAGCATGGCGCTCTTTAGGCACTTCAATTTTACGCACCCCCGATAAAAACTGACCGGTAACCGAGTCTTTGCTCGCTAAAATATCATCGCGTGTACCTTGAGCAATAACATGGCCGCCATGCACACCAGCACCCGGACCAATATCAATAATATGATCTGCCGCGCGGATCGCGTCTTCATCATGCTCTACAACAATAACGGTGTTACCTAAATCACGTAAATGCACTAAGGTTTTTAATAAACGGTCGTTATCACGTTGGTGTAAACCAATAGATGGTTCATCTAATACATACATAACACCCACTAATCCAGCGCCAATTTGACTCGCTAAACGAATACGCTGTGCTTCACCGCCAGAGAGCGTGTCGGCGCTGCGCTCAAGTGATAAGTAATTTAGGCCAACATTTATTAAGAAAGATAAACGATCGCGAATCTCTTTTAAAATCTTCTCCGCAATTTGGCCTTTTTGCCCAGTCAAATGCAAGCCTTCAAAAAAGCTCATTGCCTCACCAATACTCATATGTGTGATGGTTGGTAAGTTAGTTTGACCAATAAATACGTTACGTGCTTCTTGGCGAAGGCGCGAACCTTTACAACTAGGACACGCTTGACTAGTTTGATACTTAGCTAGCTCTTCACGCACAGAGTTTGATTCAGTTTCGCGGTAGCGGCGGTTCATATTATTTAACACGCCTTCAAATACATGATTACGTGTAATTAAATCACCGCGGTCATTACGGTAATTAAATGCAATTTTAGTATCACCCGAGCCATCTAGAATAATTTTCTTATGTTCTTTAGCTAGTTCCTGATAAGGCACATCTAAATCAAAGTCGTAATGTTGTGCAACTGCTTGCAACATTTGATAGTAGTAAAAGCTGCGTTTGTCCCAACCTTTAATTGCACCGCCAGCTAAACTTATCTCAGGGTTATGAACCACGCGATTAGGGTCAAAGTATTGCCTTACACCTAAACCGTCACAGCTTTGACAAGCCCCGGCTGGGTTGTTGAACGAAAATAGACGCGGTTCAAGCTCTGTCATCGCATAGCCACAGGTTGGACAGGCAAAATTTGCTGAAAACAGCATTTCTTCAGCATTGCTATCGTCCATAAACGCAATGTTGGCAACGCCGCCTGACATTTCAAGTGCTGTTTCGAATGATTCCGCGAGACGTTGTTGCTGGCCGTCTTTGACTTTAAAGCGATCAACCACGACTTCAATTGTGTGCTTCTTATGTAGATCTAGTGGTGGTGGATCAGATAGGTCGCACACTTCGCCATCAATACGTGCGCGAATGTAGCCTTGGCTTGCAAGCTGCTCTAATAGCTTTACATGTTCGCCTTTACGGTCTTTAACAACAGGGGCCAAGAGCATTAGCTTTGTGCCCTCAGGCAGCGCCAGTGCGGTATCGACCATTTGGCTGATTGTTTGCGCCGCGAGCGGTAAATCATGAGTCGGACAGCGAGGTTCGCCAACGCGTGCAAACATCAAGCGTAAATAATCGTAGATTTCAGTAATAGTTCCCACGGTTGAACGTGGGTTATGCGAGGTTGATTTTTGTTCTATGGAAATAGCAGGAGAAAGGCCTTCAATATGATCTACATCGGGCTTTTCCATTAATGACAAAAACTGCCTTGCATAAGCAGAGAGTGATTCAACATACCGGCGTTGCCCTTCTGCATACAGCGTATCAAATGCAAGTGATGACTTTCCTGAACCAGATAAGCCAGTAATAACAATTAGTTTATCACGTGGGATGGTTAGGCTGATGTCTTTTAAATTGTGCGTGCGGGCGCCTCGGACTTCAATGTTTTCCATGCTATCTCGTTTATTGCCAAAATTATTTGCTCAGTATCGCATAATACGCTGCAATATTAATCCTTGATCATCGAAAAATCCTTAGTTATAGACGATTAATTATTGCCAAGCTTGTGATAGAATCCTTGCCTAATTTTTTAACACAGTAAGATCACGCAAATAATGACCGCATCTTCACTTAATTCACGAGAAAAACGCGCCGCCGTATCGTTAGCGAGTGTGTTTGCATTTAGAATGCTCGGCTTGTTTATGCTGATGCCTGTTTTAGCTATTTATGGTCAAGAGCTTGAAGGCTTTTCACCTATCTGGATTGGTTTTGCAATTGGTGCGTATGGTTTAACTCAGGCCGTATTACAAATCCCAATGGGGAGACTTTCCGATAAAATAGGTCGTAAAAAAGTCATAGTCGGTGGTTTGGCGGTGTTTGCTTTAGGTTCGGTAATTGCCGCTTTGGCAGAGTCTATTCAAATGGTGACGGTAGGGCGTGCGTTACAAGGCATGGGAGCTATCGCCAGCGCATTATTAGCGTTTGCATCAGATTTAAGCCGAGATGAACAGCGCCCCAAAGTCATGGCGGTGATTGGCATGAGCATCGGCATGAGTTTTGCATTTGCGATGTTATTAGGGCCGATAGTGGCAGCTTCGTGGGGCATTGCAGGCGTATTTTGGCTAACGGCTATTTTGGCTGTGTGTGGTATTTTTATAGTCACTATGCTCGTTCCCAGTGCAATAAATAAAGCCCCTAAAGGCGATACGCTTGCCAGTTTTAGTGACATCAAAAAATTGATTAAACACCCACAGCTGGCACGTTTAAATGCAGGCGTATTATTGCTGCATCTAACATTAACGACTATTTTTGTAGTATTACCAAGCCAATTAATTAAAGATGGCTTAGTGGCCGAAAACCATTGGCAGCTTTATATTCCGGTTTTATTTTTGGCGTTTTTTTTAATGGTGCCCGTGATGATAGTGGCAATTAAAAAAGAGAAAGAAAAACAAGCCTTTATTGGTTCTGTTATGGTTTTAATAGTCAGCATGTTAAGTATGTCTATGTGGGCAAACAGCGTTGTTGGTATTGCGGTTTGTATGCTGTTATATTTTGTTGCGTTTAACTTTTTAGAAGCCACTATGCCGGCTCTTGTGTCGCGTATTGCTCCAGCAAGCCAAAAAGGCTCAGCCATGGGGGGGTATTCATCGAGCCAGTTTTTAGGCGCTTTTTTAGGCGGCATGCTTGGCGGGTATGTAGCACAAACAACTAGTACGCAAGCTGTGTTTGCGGCGGCGGCACTTGTTGGGGTAATATGGCTTATTATTGCGTGGAAAATGCAAGTCCCACCGAAAAGCAAAGTTATTAGTTTAATGACCCAATTAGATTCTGAAGAGCAGGCACAAACACTGGCTTCTCAGTTAGTTGCTTTACCCGGCGTAATAGAAGCAACCGTAGTTCGCGATGAAAGTCGTAGCTACTTAAAGATTAATGATAAAGAATTTGACCTAGACCAAGCCCGAAGAGTGGCTGGTTTAATCTAACGTTTATAGGAGATGGTTCCATGGCACGCGGTGTGAACAAAGTAATTTTGGTTGGTAATTTAGGGCAAGATCCTGAAGTTCGTTACATGCCTAATGGTAATGGTGTAGCAAATATTACCTTAGCAACTTCAGATAGCTATAAAGATAAAAACACTGGCCAAATGGTTGATAAAACTGAGTGGCACCGTGTGGTATTTTTTGGCAAGTTAGCTGAAATTGTGGGTGAATACTGCCGCAAGGGATCACAAATTTACGTAGAAGGTAAACTTCAAACCCGTAAATGGACTGATCAACAAGGCCAAGAAAAATACACCACAGAAATCGTTGTCGATGGCTTTACGGGTCAAATGCAAATGCTAGGTGCACGCGGTGGCGATCAACAAAGTGGTGGCTATCAAGGTAACCAAGGTGGTCAACAAAGTAGTGGCTATCAAGGAAACCAAGGCGGGCAACAAAGCGGTGGTTATGGTCAAAATAACCAAGGCCAAAATAGCCAGCAAGGCAGTTATGCTCCACAGCAGCAATCTGCACCTGCTCAGCAGCCAGCACCGCAGCAAAACAACCAATACCAGCCACAGCAGCAAGGTGGTTTTGCACCACAACAAAATAGTGCACCACAACAGCAAGGCGGGTTTGCACCTAAGCCACAAAATGCACCGCAAGGTGGCGCATCAAACCCTATGGAACCAACAATCGACTTTGATGACGATATCCCGTTCTAATTCAAGACAAAATATTAAATGTTTAAAAGTTTTCTAGAAAGCCGCTATTAAGCGGCTTTTTTTATTAAAAAAATGACCGTATTCCATTTCTACAGTTTTTAAATCTGAATAAACACTTCCTAAAGTAAACATATGAATGTGTAAAAAGCACTGTGATATTGGTGTTTTTATTTTTTGAGCCAAGCCCTCCTTTGTTCAAACTAATATATAAATAATGACAGCTGTTTAGTTAACTAATTGAAGGCTAAATATAATGTTTATAAACATTAAGTACTAACTTTTAAACCTCTGCTAAACTTTTATTATTGGCTTGTACAATTGCAAATAGTAGACAACACTTTAATAACTTATTTGATGTGCCGGTGGGTTATGAAAGCCAGTAAATTTCACTTTACCAATTATTCAAATGCTTTGTTTTATGCTCTGTGTATCGCCTTGCTAGTGATTATTAATAGCGGTTTAAGTTTGGTTTTACAGCATCAAAACGAGCAAGTTGGTTTAAAGCTAGCGAAGCAATTGCAACAGCCATTGGCCAATGAAAAACAACTTATTGCAAATACGCCTTTTACGCTCGCCCCTAATAAAAACTCTATTTATATAGAAAAACAAAAACATTATTTTAGCGCTAACTCAAAAGGAATTTTGCTCTACTCATGGCCAGTTTGGTATAGCTATAGCTATTTGTTTTTAATAATAAACGCGGTTCTTTTGCTCGCTATACTTTGTATTCGACGTTTTAAAAAGCCTAAAACAATAAAAAACAGCACAATAACCTCTAAACGTCAGCAGCACTTTAATAATAAGAAAGTGCGTTATGCACCCAAAGTGAGTTCTTTACAGCTCGCTCCAATAGCGACAACTAATGTGCAGGAAGCAATTAAATATAATGTATTTGCACTTATTCAGTGTGAATGTCATTTTGATGCAAACACTGACTTACAAGCGACTCTTAAAGTCTTATTGGCAAAAGACTTTATTAATACGACTGAAATATCCGTTAAGTTATTAACTGCAGGCAATTTCGCTTTTACTCTCAAAGGGATTGATGCAATTGATAAACTCAATTGCGCTAAATATTTACATCAATGCATTGTAAGTGCCGCTCATGTATTGGCGCCAAGAACTGCACAGAGGCATGTAAAAGTAGGTTTATGTACTTATTATTCCGAGGCTGATCAGGTTATGGTGTATCAGTTGGCAAAGTCAGCACTTACTCTTTCGCAGCAAAATCGAGTTAAGCATTATCACCAATTAGCGTTAAATTATGGTCATGTCCAAAAGCTCGATAGACACTCAATATCACAACGAATTAAAAAGCAAAAATTGGCTATTTTATTTCAACCAGTATACGAGCTCGATAGCGGCGCTATTATTAAGCATTACGTATCAATTAAAAGTAATGACAGGGGAAATAAACAATTACTTAATCAAGAAAGTATCAGTCAATTTTATAACGAAGGTGAGGCGCTATTGCACGATCAAGCGGTAGTTATGCAAGTAAAAAAACTATTGCTTATAGATAAATCATCGTCAGTTATTAGTATTAAGTTACATCCTAAAAACTGGTTTAATAACGAGTTTTGGAGCTGGTTAACTGCTTATATCAATGACTTAAAAAACCAACATACACTGCAATTTTCTATAAATGAATCAGAATTCTTAAATAATCAATTACGTTTGCAAGGCGCTTTTGCAGCAATAGCGGCACTAAACTGCAATATTGTAATTGATGATGTGAGAAGCAGTAAAAATATTTTTAAGTTTACGCTTAATAAACAAATATCAGGGCTTAACTTAGCTTCTGAACTTGTCCATGGGATAGAGCGCAGTAATTCACAACAAAAATACGTTAGGGGGATTGTGCATATAAGTAGATTATTGAGCTTGTCAGTATTTGCACTTGATGTAGAGACGCCTCAGGAGCTACAACTTTTAAAAGTAATAGGCATTAGCGGCGCGCAAGGAGGATATTTTTCTAAATTACTCCCCAATTATACTCAAGTCGCATTTCACTAATGCTAAGCAATTAACAAGTTAAATACACTCTACACTAATTTGCGATATTTTAGCCCTTCTAAACCTTGCAACCCACCAGTATGTATTGCAATAATTTTGCTGTTAGGGGCAAAGTAATCATTATTGATGAGCTGCCAAAGTGCGTACATCATTTTACCGCTGTAAATAGGCTCCAAGGGTAATTGATGTTGATGCTGCATGTGTTGGCAAAACTGCCATAACTCAGCTGTAAAACGACCATATCCACCACCGTGAAATTGCGTAAGTAGTTGCCAGTTATTTTGTGATTTTGCTTTAGGGCTAAGAGCGCGTATTTCGTCCCGCAGGTAGTCGGCTTGCTTTAAAACAGCAATCCCTAGTAGGTTGATTTTATTTGAGCTGCCCTCTATCAATCCAGCCAAGGTGCCGCCACTGCCAGTTGGACAGATTAAGTAGTCGTGCTCAGGTAAACTCTGGGCAAGCTCTTTACATCCATCTATAGCAAACGAATTAGTGCCTCCTTCAGGTAGAATGTATGCGTTTGGAAAGCGTGCCTGTAATGCGGCTAAATAGGCTTCATCATGTCGTTGTTTGTACTCTATACGATTGACAGCATGTAACTGCATACCACATTGCTGTGCAAATTTTAGAGTTGGATTATTTAGATCAAGCTGTGGGCCGCGCACAATTGCGTGGGTTGTTAAGTTAAACTCTTTACCAGCAGCGGCGCACGCATGAATGTGATTTGAAAAAGCACCACCAAATGTAAGTAATTCAGATTTACCCAGTTGTTGCATACGAACTAAATTGTATTTGAGCTTTCGCCATTTATTACCGCTGATAAGTGGATGCAATAAATCATCGCGCTTAATAGTTAAAGTTATTTTCTTGTTTGTTAGTAATTCACTGGTAATTGTTTGTAAATAGCTATGTTCATTAATACTGAATGGTATTGGCATTATCACTCTTTTTCATTAGTTACATGATGAATGTGCTGTGTAATAGCGTTATTTTGACTCAGTTTTTATTACTTAAGCAAACTAAAAAATATGAATACGCGGCTAAATTGGCATCTTAATAGCGTAAAATGCAGATAAATCTCGGTGTTGTTAAATAAATTAGCTATTTAGTACAAATGAAACGGTTATTTACTGGCATGAAACGGGATAATAGTTGTAAACTGAGATAATAAATGAACAAAGCTTGTGTTTTGTGCTTCAAGTACATAGCATAAGGTTTTATTATAAAAAATAATAATAACCAAATAATTGCCGCTTTTTTGGGACTGGAATATATGCGAATTGCTCCTTTATCTCTGTTAATTTCTGCTAGCTTTTTTGCAAGCACAGTATTTGCACAAGATACAACTACTGTAAACAGAATTGAATCAGAGATTAATACGAAACAAACAGAATACACTCGTTCAACGACGATGCTCGACAAATATTTAAAAGAAGAGAATCAACTTCAAACACAACTTGAATTGCTGAGAACGCGTTCCACACAGCTTGATAAAGAAAAAAACCAAGCGTTGGATGCGATGAATGATATGTATCGACGTTTAATTGATAATCCGTCGCTAGACATTACCTCTGCACAATCGCGTTATCAAAAAGCCGTTGTTGATCAAGAACAAAATAAAAATGATATTTCTATGCAATTGGCGGCAATTGCATCCCATCTAAAAGATATTGAGCAAATTCGCGCTGATAAACATGCACTTCAAAACACTATTGAAAGCTTAAAAGTGCAATTTACTACGGCGCGTGTAGAGCGATTACGCAATGAATTTACCCGAGAGGGTACGCTTGAAGTTGACCATACCATTAACTGTAAGCGCACTGAAACACTGGCGGCATGTGAGCAGAGCGGTCAGCAAATAGGGCTGAAAAAGGCAACTAAACGTTTTTTAGATCAAATATTTGAAAATCTTACAGAAAAACGTCTTGTTGAACCTAAGCGAGACATGGCAGGGGCACAAGTACAAATTTTAAGTAGTCACGTGATCAAGAGCGCATTTAGCGGGCAAGGTGATTACAACGTCAATTTAAGCGTTACTATGCGCGGAGATGTAAACAGCAGTCGTTTATGTCACTTACTTAGTGTGAATAATAGTTTTTGTTTAGAGTATGGTACCCCGCTGGCAAATACTTATCAGCCAGCTTATAGCACTACTTTCTCTGATAGTCAGTTAACATTCAGCGATAATGGGGATAATAAAGCCGCTGCCGTTGTCGCTAAAACAGTTAATAAAAAGCCTAAAGTGGTCGCTGAGAACAAGAAAGATCAATTAGTTCAGTTAACCTTACGCTCTAATGTACACGGCGATGAAGTATTTATTAATGATATTCGAGTAGGTTCTACTCGTTTGGTGACGAACTTACCACGTGGTTTGCATAAATTAGAAATACGCAAAGAAGGTTACATCCCTTATAAAGCGCGAATTGACTTAAAGAAAACGCGAACGCTTTTTGCTCAGTTGGAAAAAAAGTCAGAGTCGATTGCTGCACCGACTAAAAAGCGAGAGCAAATAATACAAGCAGATTGCCCAAAAGGAATGGAAGTTGATACACGCCCACCTATGGTGGACCCATCAGCAGTGATGATCCCCGTTGGTAAATTTAAAATGGGTGATATAAACGGCAATGGGCTTGAAAATGAACGCCCCGTGGTTGAAAAAACGATTAGTGAATCTTTTGCTATGCAGAGCAAAGAAGTGACTGTTGGCGCATTTGAAGCGTTTGTAAACGAAACGCAATATAAAACCGAAGCTGAAAAAGGCAAAGGTTGCGCATATTACCTCAACGGCGAACCTGTTTGGGAAGCAAGCTTAAATTGGCGTGCTCCAGGATTTGAGCAAACCAATGAGTTTCCTGCTGTGTGTTTGACAAAAAATGACGCTATTGCGTACGCTGAGTGGTTTTCTGATAAAACAGCGCAAACGTATCGTTTACCCACTGAGGTTGAGTGGGAATATGCGGCGCGTGCAGGCACTGAGACAGAGTACCCATGGGGTAACGAAATTGGTAAAAACCTAGCTAACTGTGGTTGGTGTGGTAGCGAGTGGTCGAATAAACGCACGGCTCCGGTAGGGTCTTTCTCTGCAAATGCATTTGGCTTATACGATACTGTAGGCAATGTATGGGAATGGACTAGCAGCACAGGGAATAAAAAAGATGCCGTTGTTCGCGGAGGTGCATGGAATTTTGCCCCTAGCCTTGCTCGTGCATCAACGCGTTTAATTTTAGCGCCAGATTTTAGAGCTAATTATATTGGCTTTCGCTTAATGAGCGAACGATAATATTTAATGGGGAAGCGGTGCTTCCTCTTTTTAATGATTACAAAGACGGCTGCGCTTTACATTGCTCATTGTGTTGAGAATGTTAAAGTAAGCGCAACTACAATAAGAACGAATTTCAAAGGTCATCCAGCCTCATGTTTAAAAAACTCCGTGGTATTTTTTCAAACGATCTATCGATCGATTTAGGTACAGCCAACACACTAATTTATGTAAAAGAAGAAGGTATTGTATTAAACGAACCTTCAGTTGTTGCTATTCGTCAAGAGCGTGCTGGTGGACCTAAAAGTGTTGCATCTGTAGGTACAGAAGCTAAGCAAATGTTGGGCCGTACGCCTGGTAATATTAAGGCTATACGTCCAATGAAAGACGGTGTGATTGCTGATTTTTATGTTACTGAAAAAATGTTACAGCACTTCATCAAACAAGTGCACAATAATAATTTTATGCGCCCAAGCCCACGCGTGCTTATTTGTGTTCCTTGTGGAGCTACTCAAGTTGAAAAGCGTGCAATTCGTGAATCAGCGATGGGTGCAGGTGCTCGCGAAGTCTACTTAATCGAAGAGCCAATGGCAGCTGCAATTGGTGCCGGTTTACCGGTGTCTGAAGCAACGGGTTCTATGGTGGTTGATATTGGTGGCGGTACAACAGAAGTCGCTATTATTTCACTTAATGGTGTTGTGTATTCATCTTCAGTACGCATTGGTGGTGATAAGTTCGATGAAGCCATTATTAATTATGTGCGTCGTAACTTTGGTAGCTTAATCGGTGAAGCCACCGCTGAGAATATTAAACACCAAATTGGATCGGCATTTAAAACAGACGAGCCAGTAGAGATAGAAGTGCGTGGTCGTAACCTTGCAGAAGGCGTACCTCGTTCGTTTACGCTTAACTCGCATGAAATCTTAGAAGCATTACAAGAGCCACTAATGGGGATTGTAAGCGCTGTCATGGTGGCGCTTGAGCAGTCTCCACCTGAGCTGGCATCTGATATTTCAGCGCATGGTATGGTGTTAACTGGCGGCGGCGCATTACTTAAGGATTTAGATCGCCTGCTAATGGAAGAAACGGGTATTCCAGTGGTTGTTGCTGATGATCCATTAACCTGTGTTGCACGTGGCGGCGGCAAGGCACTTGAGATGATTGATGTGCACGGTGGTGACGTTTTTAGTTACGATTAATGAAATCAATGTTTGAAAAAACGGTTTCTTTGCAACTGCGACTTTTTGTCGCAGTGCTTTTGAGTATCGTATTGATCCTTGGAGACAAGTACACGCAAGGTGGCGAGAACATTCGTACTAGTTTGAATACGTTGGTCAGTCCACTTATTTATGTTGCTAACCTACCTTACGAAGTATTTAGCTTTAGCGCCAAAAGTTTGCATACCCGTGAGCAGTTACTAACCGAAAACGAAGCACTCAAAAAGAAGCAAGTATTGCAAAGTGAGCAAATCCAGCAGTATGAGTTTTTAGCAAAAGAGAATCAAAAACTTCGTGCATTACTTGGCTCTTCCTCTAAACACACCAATCGTAAAATTATTGCTCAAGTACTTTCTGTTCATTCAAATCCTTATAGTCACCAAGTGGTGATAAATCGGGGAACCACCGATGGTTTAAGCGAAAGCCAAGCGGTGATTGATGATATGGGGTTAGTCGGGCAGTTGACTAAAGTTGGTTCAACAACCTCGCGGGTGCTGTTAATTACAGATACCACCCATGCAACACCGGTGCGTATATTACGAAACGATGTGCGCACAGTGGTTGAAGGTATCGGTAAAATTAACGTGCTAAAGCTATCACATGTGCCGCATAGCTTAGATGTGCGTATTGGTGATGTGCTGGTGACCTCTGGCCTAGGAGGTACCTTTCCTGAAGGTTATCCGGTAGCGGTGATCACCGAAATAACTCGTGATGAAGGCCAACCTTTTGCGCAAGTATTTGCTGAGCCGATAGCTCAATTAGATCGAATTCGGTTATTAGTGGTGTTATGGCTAAATCAGCAGGAGTTGATGGGTGATGATTAACCGTCATATGCTTTTAATCGCATTAAGCATTTTCTTTGCATTAGTAATGGCGCTAATGCCGTTACCTTTTTCACTTGAACCATTTCGTCCTGATTGGGTGCTATTGGTGCTTATGTACTGGTCTTTAGCTTTACCGCATAGACTAAATATAGGGACTGCTTGGGTTGTTGGGTTATTAATTGACTTAGCAACAGGCTCCTCATTGGGTGTTAATTCCTTAACTTATTCAGTGTGTATTTTTGTTACTGCAAGTAACTTCCAAAAAATTCGCAATTTTTCATTGTGGCAACAAAGCCTACTTATAGGCTTGTTCTTAACGCTTTACCACTTAATGCAGTTTTGGTTAAATCACTTTTTACTTGGCGTTTATTTTAGCCCACATTACTTATGGCCTGTATTAACAGGCATGTTGAGCTGGATATGGGTATTTTTATTACTTCGAAAATACCGTAGACATTTTAGGATCAGATAATGACTTGCGCAGTATATTTAGCCTCCGCGTCTCCCCGTCGTAAAGAGCTTCTAACCCAATTGGGTATTGAATTTTCACAGTTTAGTGTTGATGCCGATGAAAGTCAGCTTGCTAATGAGTGCCCGCATGACTATGTAGAGCGTTTAGCGCGTTTAAAGGCGCAAATGGGCGTAGAGCAAGGTTATACTGACCGGCCAGTGCTAGGTAGTGATACTGTGGTGGTGATGGATAACCAATCATTATGTAAGCCTCGAGATAAAGACGATTTTACTCAAACCTTAAAGCGCTTATCAGGGAACACGCACCAAGTGTTAACTGCCATCGCTTTTGCTACATCAGATAAAGTACTCAGTTGTGTGGTCAGTACAGATGTCACCTTTAAAACGCTCAGTGATGAAGAAATACATGCTTATTGGCAAACGGGCGAGCCTCAAGATAAAGCCGGTGGTTACGGTATCCAAGGGTTAGGTGGGCGCTTTGTAACGCATATTTCGGGTAGCTATTTTGCCGTTGTCGGCTTACCTTTATATGAGACAGAACAATTATTAAATACATTCTTAAGAGGGTAGCATGAGTACAGAACTACTGATCAATGTCACGCCAAGTGAAAGTCGCGTTGCCCTAATCGAAAACGGTGTATTACAAGAAATTCAGCTAGAACGTATTGGTAACTTAGGTATCGTGGGTAATATTTACTTAGGTAAAATAAGCCGCGTGTTACCAGGGATGCAAGCCGCTTTTGTTGATATAGGCCTAGAGAAAGCCGCCTTTTTACACGCTTCAGATATCGTTAATAGTGCCTCTATTGTTGAGGGCGTTGACGACGAGCCGATTAAAAAAGTCCAAGATATTCGTGAGCTTGTTCGCCAAGGTCAGTACATTATGGTGCAAGTGGTTAAAGATCCTTTGGGTAGCAAAGGGGCACGTTTAACCACTGATATCACGATACCTTCACGGTATTTAGTGTTTATGCCTGATGCGACACATGTTGGGGTGAGTCAGCGTATCGAAACGGAAGAAGAGCGTGCAAGGCTGAAAAAAATTGTAGCCGAATACGGCGATGAAAACGGTAGTTTTATTGTCAGAACAGCTGCTGAAGGCGCAAGTGAAGCGGAGCTGAGACACGATGCAGCTTTTTTAAAAAAGCTCTGGGATAAAATTGTCTCTAGACGCAGAAAAACAAGCAAAGCCAGTATCTTGCATGAAGATCTTACACTTGCCTTTAGAACGTTACGTGATTACGTAGGTGAAGATATGGAGCGCATTCGTGTTGACTCTAAGCTTACCTACCAAGAGCTTAAGCTGTTTACTGAAGAGTTTGTGCCTTTGTTATCACAAGTGCTTGAGTATTACCCAGGTGAGCGTCCCATTTTTGATTTATTTGATGTAGAAAGTGAAATTCAAAAAGCACTGCATCGTAAAGTTACTTTAAAATCGGGTGGTTATTTGATCATAGATCAAACTGAAGCGATGACCACTGTTGATGTAAATACCGGTGCTTTTGTTGGTCACCGTAACCTTGAAGAAACTATTTTTAATACCAATGTTGAAGCAACCTCAGCTATTGCCCGTCAACTAAGGCTGCGCAATTTGGGCGGTATTATTATTATCGACTTTATTGATATGGTAAGCGATGAGCATAAACGCCGTGTAATGCACTCATTAGAATCTGCACTCGATAAAGATCGTGCCAAATCTAATATCAATGGTTTGTCGGCATTAGGCTTAGTTGAAATGACCCGCAAACGTACCCGCGAAAGCCTAGAACATGTACTGTGTGATGTATGCCCAGCATGTTCAGGGCGAGGCTCACAAAAAACAGTTGAGACAGTCTGCTATGAAATTCTTCGTGAAATAGTACGTGTTAATCGCGCTTACGATGCGGATAAGTTTGTAGTGTATGCTTCGCCTGCAGTATGTGAAGCGCTATTAAATGATGAGTATCATAACCTCGCCGAATTAGAACTATTTATTGGAAAGCAGGTCAATATTCAAACTGAAAGTTTATACAGCCAAGAGCAGTTTGATGTGGTAATGATGTAATGAAATTTAAAGCGGCCTGTTTTTATTGTGTGCGAAAATTATGGCAAATAAGTGCTGTAATTTTAGTGCTACTGGCCGTGATTGTTTCTATTTTAAAATACACCTTACCCTACGCGAACGATTATAAAGGAGATATAGAAAGCTATCTTGATAATAAGTTTGATATTAGTTTATCTATAGGTGCTATATCAGCAAGTTGGCAAGGCAGTGGTCCCGCTTTAGTACTCGAAGAATTATCATTTAAAGACAACCAAACAGCCCCTATCTCTTTAACCATAGCTAAAACCAGTTTAGAGCTAAACCTTTGGGAAAGTTTAAAGTCGCTGCAGCTTAAATCAAATTACTTTGTGATCAATGGCTTTCATACCAAGGTTAATGTCGCTAATTTATTTGCTGGTAATCAAGATGAAGTTTCATTTGAGCAAAAAGAACTAATAGAAGGACTGTTTTTAGGCGAAACCGGTCACTTTGCAATAGAAAACTCCAGCATCAGCTTTGTACTAGAAGATAACAAAGAACGTAAACTGTTATTAGAAAACATTGTATGGCAAAACCAAGATAAACAGCATCTTGGTAGCGGTAGCCTAGCGTTACCGGGTATTTCTGTGGGTAATTTTGATGCCCGTATTGCGCTCAAAGGTGAAACCTTAGAGCAAATGGTGGGCGATTTATATGTGCAGGCTAATCAGGTTGATGTGTCAAATTGGTTAGCCCAGTACATTAATACTCAAAAGCAGCAACTGCATAGTGATTTAAATTTACAAGCATGGCTTAGGCTAGAGCAAGGCTTAGTAAGTGACGTAAAAGTACAGTGGTTACCGAGTGCGGTAAATTGGCAACTCAATGAGCAAACACAAAAGGTCAGCCTAAGTGAAGGGGGATTTCATTTATACCCTGAGCAAAATAGCTGGCGGTTAAAAAGTACCGGCTTAGCGTTTAGTACCAACGAAATAACGTGGCCTAGCCTCGAATTTGAAGCTTTATTAGGCAAGCAAAATAAAATATGGCTACAGCAACTCGATTTAGCCCTATTAAATGATTTAGCAGAATTAACTAATTTTACTGATTTAACTCCTTTTTTAGCTCGCCAACCCAGTGGTGAAATAAAAAACGCGTATCTAGAGTTTGCCGATGCAAAGCAATGGCAGTTGTGGTTTGAAGCCGATGAAATTAGCTGGCAAGAAAAAAACGCCGTACCCGCCGCTCAATCTTTAAGGATTGATGGATTAGTTAATCAGCAATATGGCCGGATCACTATTTTTGGTGAAAACAGCCACTTAATTACAGGTGCTAGTTTTAGTAATAATATTGACTATAACCAGCTAAACATCGAATTAGATTTAGCTAAGCGTTCAGGCGATTGGCATATTAGCAGTGATAACCTGTGGTTTGATAACAATGAAGTGACCTTAAGCGCACAGATGCAATTAAGTTTAGGTAAGACGCCTCGCTTAGATTTATATGCCGAAGCATTTGCCCCCGATGCCAGTATTGCCGGTCATTATTTTCCTTTAACATTAATGAGCCCTGAGTTAGTTAGTTATTTAAATGGCGCAATAAAATCAGGTGAAGTAACAAATGCTCAGGTGTTATTTTCTGGTCCATTATCAGGCTTTCCATTTGACAATGGTTCTGGGCAGTTTGATGTTTTAGCGCAAATAGATAATGCTACCTATCAATTCGATCCGGCTTGGCCAGCAGTCACAAATGCCAGTGTAAAGCTGCATTTTGCAAATGAGCGAATGGATATTTATAGCCAGCAAGGCCAACTGGTAAACCTTGACGTTGGCAGTAGTGTACACGTGAGTATTGATGACTTAATGGGCGATGCGCCATTGGTGGTTAGTATTGATAAGCAAGCTGAGCTTGAAAAAATGCACGATTTTTTTGTCGCCACGCCTTTAGCAAATCCATTAGCTGATATTTTTAATGTTGTGCAAGGACAGGGGCTTGCCAGCGCAAACATTGAATTGCTAATCGGTTCACAATTTGAGGGCGGAGCGAGTGTAACTGGTAAGGTTAATTTACTCGACTCACCTCTTTATATTTCTGCTCCCGGTATTTCGCTTGAGCATTTAAAGGGTGAACTTAGCTTTAATAATCAACAAATAAACCTCACCGATGCTACGGCTACATGGCTTGGTATGCCATTAACGATTAACTACACTAGTGACGCAAACGCAGAGGATTATCGCGCTAATATAAATATAAATGCTCAGCTTGATGCGCAAACACTCATAAACCATGGTCAAGGCATTTTAGATGGTTACTTAAGCGGGCAAAGTGACGTTGATATTGCTTTAGAGCTTAATTTTACCGAGCAAGGGTTTAACTATCGTGCCGAAGTTGAATCGCCACTTATTGGCTTAAATAGTTCCTTGCCAGGAGTATATACAAAAAGCAGTGAGCAAATTTGGCCTCTGAGTGCGGTTATTCAAGGTGATGATATCTCTAATCTGATCACTGCACATATTAATGAGTTATTTTATTTCAATGCCATTCTAGACAATACTCAATCGCAGTTTACCAACGCTCATTTTATCATCGGTGAAAAAGACTTAGGGCTTAACTCACAAAATTTAGCGGTGAGTATTAATTTAGCGCAGAGTGAGTTATTACCTTGGATTGATTTAATTGATCAAATTATTAATGTGGCTAAAGCGCAGCCTGACAGTGCCTCGCCGGGCGTGATGCCGCCTTTACATGAAGTGGTTGCGAATATTAACTCTTTTAACGTGAGTGGCATGCAGTTTAATGATTTTGATATGCGTTTATCGCCCCTAAATAATAATTTGCAATTAAAGCTCAATGCCAAAGAGTTAAGAGCCGAAGTATTTATACCTAGCGGGCAATCAAGTCAGCCGATTCGAATTAATAGCGATTATTTAAGGCTTAATTTTTTAGATACAGAATCAGAGCAACCGAGCGAAAAATCAACCCCAGAACAACTTGCATGGCTTACAAAATTACCGGCTATTGAATTTGAATGTGCCGATTGTAAAGTGAGTCATTATCAACTTGATAAAGTAAGCGCCTCATTGTTAGGCGATGGTAAAAAGCTGCTTATTTCTGAGCTAGTGTTTGATAAGGGCGACCATATATTACGGACTAAAGGGCAATGGCAGAATGGCCTAACGGCGATGAGCGGTGAACTTAAAAGTAATGATATTGGCGCCTTATTTAATGAGTTTGATATTACCACCACTATTAAAGACTCAAACGCCAATCTAAATTATCAGCTAAATTGGCAAGCGGCACCTTATGATTTAGACATTGCCAGTTTAGATGGCGAAATTAGCTGGGATTTAGGCGAAGGCCATTTAACTGAAATCAGTGATGGAGGTGCACGCGTATTCTCATTACTGAGCCTTGATTCATTAGTGCGTAAGCTAAAGCTTGATTTTAGAGATGTATTTTCTAAAGGTTTTTTTTATAACAGCATGCAAGGCACCATGCAGATAGATAAAGGCATTGCCTATACCCAAGATACTAAAATGGATGGGGTACCTGCCGATCTCTCTATAAAAGGGTATGCAAATTTAAATACTCTCGAAATTGACTACGACTTAGCCGTGGCACCACAAGTAACCTCGAGCATTCCGGTGATTGTGGCTTGGATGGTTAATCCAGTAACGGGGCTTGCAGCTTTAGCAATTGATAAAGTGATTCATTCTGCCCGAGTGATCTCAGAGATCAACTTTAAAGTAACAGGCAAAATGAACGATCCTCAGGTACAAGAGTTAGATCGTAAGAGTCGAGAGGTGACTTTACCGCAAGCAGCACAAAACCAGCCACAAGCATCCTCAGAGTTAAAACTTAAAGATGCCGAGGTTAGCGCCACACAATGAATAAACAACACATAAACTCATCTCCTGCGATTATCGCATTGCAAATGTGCTCTGGCTTAAACCCTGATGATAATATTGCAAAATTAAAACAGGCATTACAAACCTTACCGACAGCTCGCCCGCTGCTAGTGTGTCTACCAGAAGCGTTTTTAGTGTTTAGTAAACACGCTGGTGATACGTTGTTAGTGTCTCAACGTATTGAACAGTACAAACAGCAACTCAGTGAATTGTGCCGTAAACACAACATTTGGTTAAACGCTGGCACGTTACCAGAGCCATATAACCAGCATAAGTATTACGCCGCCTCTCATTTATTTAATAATCAAGGCAATATTGTTGCAAGCTATAACAAAATACACTTGTTTGATGTTGAGGTAGATGACCAGACCGGCAGCTACCGAGAATCCGATTTTACTCAAGCCGGCGATGAGGTTGTGGTCGTTGATTCGCCCTTTGGTAAAATTGGTTTAACAGTGTGTTATGATTTGCGTTTTGCTGGTTTATTTAATGCCTTAGTTCGCAAAGGCGCCGAAATTATATTAGTACCCAGTGCGTTTACTGTTCCAACAGGTAAAGCGCATTGGCAGCCGCTACTTGCAGCGCGAGCTATAGAAACGCAATGTTATGTTATTGCTGCAGCGCAATATGGAACGCATGAAAACGGTAGGCAAACTTATGGTCACAGCCTCATGTTATCGCCTTGGGGTGAAGCATTAAGTGAAAAATCAACAGGGCTTGGTTTTATTAGTTGCACCGTAGATTTAAACCAGTTACACAAAATTAGACGAGATATGCCGCTGCAATCTCACCAACGATTTAGAGAGCCATTATTATGAATTCGGTTGAACAGCATTTATTACACGACAGCCAGCTAAATCGAGAAGAACTCGAAAAAACATTAGCTTATATTCACCAGCACAAAGTTGATTATGCCGACCTTTATTTTCAATCGAGTCATCATGAGTCTTGGGTATTAGAAGACGGCTTAGTGAAAGAAGGCTCTTATAACGTTGAGCGTGGCGTGGGGGTGCGGGCTGTAAGCGGTGAAAAAACCGGTTTTTCATATTCAGATGCAATCAATCTTGAAGCGTTAAACAAAGCAGCCACGGCAGCACGAAGTATTGCCGATGCCGGTGAAGATAAAGCGGTTAAAGTATTTAGTGACGTGGCTGCAAAGCAGCAGTTTGCACCGCATCAACCAATTTCTAGTATGAGCGATACCGATAAAGTTAATTTGTTACGTGAGCTTGAAAATTATATTCGCGAATTAGCCCCTGATGCTGAGCAAGTTATTAGCTCAATGTCTGCGGTATACGAAGAAGTATTAATTGCAGCCAGCGATGGCACCTTTGCTACCGATATTCGCCCACTGATCCGTTTAAACTGCTCTGTATTGCTAGAGAAGAATGGTCGTCGTGAACGTGGCGGTGCTGGTGGCGGTGCGCGCCTAGATTATGGTTACTTTAAAGAGCTGGTAGATGGTAAGCCGCGTTGGATGGGTTTTGCAGAAGAAGCCGTTCGTCAAGCTAAAGTAAACTTAGAAGCTATTGATGCCCCAGCGGGTACTATGGAAGTGGTATTAGGTAATGGCTGGCCAGGCGTGTTGTTGCACGAGGCCGTAGGTCATGGCCTAGAGGGAGACTTTAACCGTAAAGGCGCGTCTGCGTTTAGCGGTAAAGTAGGTCAAAAAGTTGCTTCAGAGCTATGTACTGTGGTTGATGATGGCACTATGGCCGATCGCCGTGGTTCACTTAATGTAGATGACGAAGGTACGCCTGCAGCCTATAACGTACTTATCGAAAACGGTATTTTAAAAGGCTATATGCAAGATAAAATGAACGCGCGTTTAATGGGGGTAAACCCAACAGGTAATGCTCGTCGTGAATCATACGCGCATTTACCAATGCCACGTATGACCAACACTTACATGTTAGGCGGCGAGCACAGCCAAGCTGATATTATCAGCACGGTTAAAAAAGGCGTGTTTGCTCCCAATTTTGGTGGCGGCCAAGTGGATATCACCTCGGGTAAGTTTGTATTTAGTGCCTCAGAAGCGTATTTAATTGAAAATGGTAAAATCACCCAGCCAATTAAAGGTGCTACCTTAATTGGTAATGGCCCTGAGGTTATGCAACAAATTTCTATGGTAGGTAATGATTTAGCGCTTGATAAAGGTGTCGGTGTTTGTGGTAAAGACGGTCAAAGTGTACCAGTAGGCGTAGGCCAGCCAAGCTTGAAAATTGATCAGTTAACGGTAGGTGGTACTGCTTAACTTAATAACTGTAAAGCGCTATAAATAAAACCTTGAAAGTGCATGCTTTCAAGGTTTTTTATTCTAAATTTCAGGTTTATTAGAATAGCTTGTTACATTTTTATTATTCACTTTACCTTTATCTCGCCCTAGAATAGGTACTTAGTTGAGTTTGGCTATCTTAGGAAAAATAATGTCTAGTCGTTACTTGTTTTTACTGTTTTTCATATTGCTATCAGGATGCTCTTCTTTGTCTCAGGATGAATGTATACAGGCCAATTGGACAAATCTAGGCTTTAGTCATGGTGAGCAAGGGTATACATTTGAACATGGCAGAGAAATCATATCTGCTTGTAGTGAATTTGGCATCACTGCAAAATTAGATGATTATCAAGCTGGTTACAAACAGGGGCTCGCAGCCTTTTGTGAGCCTGAAAATGGCTTTACCCTAGGTTTACGAGGCGATGCGTATAACGGGATTTGTAATGACACACAGTTTAGAAAAGCATGGCAAGAAGGTAATGAGCGTTATCAATTTGAAGCAAGGAAAGCCGAGATAGATGATCGACTTAATAATATTAATTGGCGGCTGCAATCTATTAGTGATGAATTAACGAGTGATAAACCGTCAAGTAGCCAAAGTAAAGAGTTACGTCGAGAGCGAGAACAGTTGGAGAGAGAGCGTCGTGATTTAAGAAAAGAAAAAGCACTTCTGCCATTACTCAACAAGCTTCCATCATGGCATTTTGAGTACGAACTATAATTTATAACGTGTTCTTTTAAGGTGATTAATATGAAAGTAATGTCAATTTTAATAACATTTCTGATCCTCAGTGGGTGTGCGTCAAAAGAAATGCCAGAGGGTTATGGAGATGAAGTATTTGCAGAGCATGAGTGCTTAGGTGGTGAAGTTGAAACAGACTATAGCTACACAATTTTTAGTTCTGACGAAGATGAAAGCAATAAGAGCACGGTGAAGTCGACTTGTCATCCAGTGAAAACGCAGTCTGAACTTGAACGAGATATAAGAACGGGTGGTTGATAGAACAAAATAAAACCCACTATAGAGTGGGCTCTGTATTTTAAGAATTAAAGCTCAAAAGGAGCAACACCGACAGCTTGCATTGTGTAACCTACTTGGGCGATTTCGCCAGACCAAGTTTGCGTTTTAATAATACCCGTTACAACAATCGCATCGTATAAGCTATCGATAGGGACACCGCCTTTAATGGTCACATGAACCAGCTGATTTGGCGGCGGCGGGGGCACATGAATACAGGCACCAAAGTAAGGGACTAATAAAAACTCGGTGATAAGTTCGCTATCGCCTTCAAGAGGTACAACAAAACCAGGTAAGCTAACAGACTGCCCATCAAGTGCTTTAACAACTGGCGCGTCTAAATCAGGTTGCACCCAGTTTTGTTCACTGCCTTCGTGATTAGCTTGTGCTTGAGTATCTATTTGTACATGGCCCTCGGGTATGAGGTCTTCCCAAAAAATTTCCTTGGGTGGATTTGCAATGCTAGCAAAGCTAATTAGTACTGCACTTAATAGCATTAAAGAGTGTGTAGTTACTTTAAACAACGTCATGATCATCCTAAAGTTTATATTTTTATACTCATACCATCACTGAGAGAATAAAAGTAAGCGCGTGTTGCGGGGATCAAACCAATAATGAATCCCGCAGCCATAATAACGCCAATCAAAGTGAGTTCATAGTCAGAGAGCATACTGATATTAATGCTAACCCCTGCTTGGCTTTGCAAGTAACCCGCCGTAGTGCCCATAAGTGCATAAAATAAAATACACCCTATCAAACAGCCTAAAAAGGTGGTGAGCAGTGATTCCATACTGATCAGCGAAAATAACTGCCAAGGGCGAGCACCCACAGAGCGTAATATTGCCAATTCTCTGCGGCGTTGATTAAGGTTAGCAAGTAGTGTGGTTAACATACCTAGCAAGCTAATAATGACCACCACAAATGAAAATAACAGCAGTATTTTTTCTATAATTGCCAGCATTTCCCAAAGCTCTTTTAGAGTGACTGTGGGCATAATCGCTAATAAAGGCTCTGATTTATATTGATTTATGTTACGCCTAATTTGCAGCGTATAAAGCGGGGAGTCGAAGCCCATTAAAAAAGCGGTAATTTGTTTTGGGTGCCCAGTTAATGCATGGCTCGAGTGATCATGATGATCGTCATGTGCATTGTGGCCGCCACCATGGATCAGTTCAATTGCCGCTAGCGGCACATGCAAGGTTTTATCCACCGGGGTGCCGGTGGGCTTTAAAATACCAACAACTTTGAAGGGGTTATCGTCATGATGATGAAAGCTAGTATTGCCCATACCATGAGAAATAACGATTTCATCGCCAATTTGATAAGCTAATTTTTTTGCAACCTCACTACCTATAACAACTTCATTGATGCTAGAAAAAGCCTGTCCTTGTTCAAATACTAAGGGCTGTTTTTTGGCAAATCGGTAGTGCTTAAAATAATCGAGTGTGGTGCCTAAGACTGCTTGGCCTTTGTGGCTATCTCCAAGGCTGATAGGAATGCTCCACTTAACCCCGCGCTGTTTTGTTATGTATTGATAGCTTTGCCAACTCACCCCATTGTTGGTATGGCCAATTCTAAATACCGAGGAGAGGAGTAATTGAATATCGCCAGTGCGTGCGCCAACAATTAAATCGGTACCCGAAATGGTATTACTAAAACTACTTTTAGCATCTACGCGAACTCGCTCAATACTGAGTAATAACATGACGCTAATCGCAATAGTGAGCAATGTCAGTAATACGCTGGCACGTCTATTGAGCAAACTTTTATAGGCAAGTTTAAATAAAATCATACATCACCTTGTAAACTTACTAAGTCGATTGTGCGGCTAAAGAGTGGCTTTAATGTTTCATCGTGACTGACAAAAACAAGCGTGCTGTTACTTTTTTTTGCTTGTTCAAATAGCAGCTTAATAAAGCTTTCACGATTTTGCGTATCAAGTGCTGAAGTAGGCTCATCGGCAATAATAAGTTCAGGGCTGCCTATAAATGCGCGTGCTGCAGCAACACGCTGTTGTTGCCCAATACTTAAAGTGGCAACATTTTGATTATGAAAGTGCGCCTCTAACCCCAATGCATTGAGTAATCTGGCTGCTTCACTCTCTAAATTATCGACTTGGCTGAGCACGTGTTGCTGACGTTTTTTTGAAAATTGGCACCCTAAACACACGTTTTCTAATGGGGTTAAATAAGGTAGTAAATTAAAGTTTTGGAAAATATAGCCAATATGATCCGCTCTAAATGCATCGCGCTGTGCGTTGGTGAGCGCACTGAGGTTTTGGTTTAAAACACAAAGTTGGCCGCTAGTGGTAACATTAATGCCTGCCAGTAACGCCAGTAAGGTAGATTTACCACTGCCGCTTGGACCATGTAAAAAAACATGTTCCCCGGCATTAATCGTAAGCTGCTTAATAGCGAGAGTCGGGGTGACTGCGCTTTTTTGCCATTTGAAAGAGACATTCTCAAGGTTGATCATAACGGCTTACCAACTCCAATAGTTAAGTCTTTTGCGCATTTTAAATTGTCTAATAAAATTAAGCGGTTTTGCTTTGAGCTTTTCATCACTATGCAATAGTTCATTGGTTGCGCAAAGTACTCGTTGGCTTGATTTACCATCTGTGTATGGGTGTAACTCTTGGCAAAAAGCTTCAATATTATCTACAAGTTCTTTTGGGTAAGTTAGTGCGTAGTCTATTGCGGCTTCAACGTTATTTTTATCCGTAATATCAAGTAAGTGTTTTTCAGGTGCTTTATTGCAAAACGTTACAACTGGTTTTCGTTGTACCAAAAACATCAGTAATATGGATGAAGTGTCGCACAGCATTACATCAGCAGATTGTAATAAAGGAATAACATTGTCTGTTTCAACAAAGGTTAGATTGTCATTACTTAACGCTTTGTATTTATCAACCCACTCTTGTGCCATTTTAGGATGAAACTGAACTAAGAGTCGCCATTTACCGCTTTCACTAAAGTGTTTTATTTGTTCATAAAGTTTAGGTGCAAGAGATAAGCGTTTTGAGAATGTAGAGCAGATCAATACTGTTGGGCGAGAGTCTGTTTCATCAATGTGGCTAGGCTTTGAGTTACCGTTAAAAAATTGATCTAGGGGAGGCCAACCTGTTTCTACTACCTTAAAATAACCCAATTTTTTTTGTAACGCCGTAAATGGAGCCGTTGTATTTGGGCCTTGTGTACAATATAAATCAAAGCAGCCCCGCACTTTAAAGTGATCGTTTTGGCCTTTTTTATTTAGCTTTCCAGCATCAAAGCCGTGAAAAACAGCCACTTTCTTTCCGGGAAAAAATGTAGGGATAGAGTTCGCTGGTGCAAAGGTTGCGTCAGGCGCCCATTGGTTTATCTCATGAATAGAATTTAGTGTTTTTTCATCACTTTTCAAAAAGTCAGGATTAACATTATCACCTTCTAAAAACCATTTAACTTCCCCTCCTTGAGCTAATATTTCTGTTTGCAAAGGCCTTAAAATAGCATAGGAATAATTTTGAGAAATATACATTAAATATTTCTTATTCTGAGTGGCAGTTAAATAGTTCAAGTTAGCTCCTTAGGGCAAGTAATCATGCAAGTTTACCCCAATGCGCCAGCTAGATAAATATACTGAGATGATTTGTTTTTAGCCTAAGATTGAGCTTTGTGGTTGGCTAGATTATTATAGAGCGCCTAACCCCAATTCCATACTTTGCTCTTTGAGCATGCCAAACCCCGGAGATAGCATGACTAGCTATAAAGTTTTAGACGTAAACGATGACTTACCCATTCGTACTAAAGGTAAAGTACACAGTGGCAAAGTGCGTTCAGTTTATTGGTTAACTGATGCAGATAGCAAACGCTTAATAAATGAAAAAGGCTATAACGTTCCTGCCGATACTGAATTAGCCATTATGGTTATTTCAGACAGAATTTCTGCTTTTGATTGCATATGGCAAGGTGAAAATGGCCTAAATGGCGTTCCTGGTAAAGGGATTGCATTAAACTCAGTGGCTGCTCATTGGTTTAACATGTTTAATGAAGCCGGTTTGGCGGGTAATCATATTGTTGATATTCCTCATCCATACGTATGGATTGTTCGTAAAGCCAGTACAGTTAAAGTTGAAGCGATTGCTCGTCAATATATTACCGGTAGTATGTGGCGCGACTACGCCAAAGGCGAAAGACACTTTTGTGGTTTGCAACTTCCAGAGGGCTTAAAAGCGAATCAAAAGCTTGAGCAAGTACTTATAACTCCCTCTACTAAGGGGATTATAGAAGGGGTTGCTGATATTCCTGCCGTTGATGATGTAAACATCACTCGTGAAAATATTACAAACAACTTAGATGTTTTTAATTTTAAATCGGCTGACGATGTCACCAAATACGAAAAATTATTGGTTGAAGGGTTCGAGTTAATCAGTAGTGAGTTAGCTAAGCTAGGGCAAATTTTTGTTGATACCAAATTTGAATTTGGTTATGTAGAAGATTTAAATGGTGCGCAGCAACTTATTTATATTGATGAAGTAGGGACACCCGATTCATCGCGTATTTGGGATGAAGCATCTTATAAAAATGGCAAGATTGTTGAAAACTCAAAGGAAGGTTTCCGTCAGCTGTTAATTAATAACGTACCAGAGAGTGATGTGTTATTAAATAAAGACCGTATGGCTGAACGTGAGCAATTAGCAAAAGATTATATTTTACCTGAGTCAGTAATGCTTGAAGTGTCTGACACTTATGTGGGCATCGCGAGCAAAATTATTGGTAAAGAGATTATTATACCTAATGATCCGCGCCAAGAAGTGATTGCTATTTTAGATGCTGATTACGGTTTAATCGTTAAATAACGTAGTAAGTAGACAGATATAGCAAAGCTCATTTTAACTAATGAAAAAGTATGTATTTTAAGTAACTGAGCTATAATTCTTGCAATTAGTGCTCGTCTCTAATTAACTTAACCTATGGTGAATTTTTAGGTGTGATTATGTTAGAGCGGGCAATGCAAGTTATTGCAAAACGTCGTTATTTATTAGTACTGGGTGCATTGTTTAGTGTGTCGGCCTTTGGCAATACTATTAATTTGGTTATTAAAGATCAGCATGACCAAGTATTGCCTAATGCTGTCGTAGAAATAAATCATTTACCTTCTTCAAAAACTACGGGCAATTTACCCACGGCGGTAATGGATCAAGTTGATAAACAGTTTTCTCCAGAGTTGCTTATTGTGCACCAAGGTCAGTACGTCGACTTTCCAAATAGCGATAATATTCGCCACCATGTTTATTCTTTTTCAAAAGCTAAACCTTTTCAATTAAAGCTCTATTCTGGCCAGCCAGAAGAACCTATTAAGTTTGATAATCAAGGTGTTGTTGTTCTAGGCTGCAATATTCATGACTCCATGGTGGGCTATATATATGTCGCTAACAGTAGTCATGTGTATACCAGTAACGAGCAAGGCCAGATAAAGCTGCAAGTAGACACTTTTCCTGTGCAAGCCAGTGTTTGGCATTCACTGCAAACAGCTCCCTTGGATAATAAAAAACTGTTTAATATAGAATCAACCAGCCCGTTATCAATAACTATAAATACATCTACCCCTGCACCACGTAATACCTTTGGCAGTCAATTTAGGGAAGGCAATGGCCAATAATTTACGCAGTCGTATTACAACGCTTTGCGTTGGCTTGGTATTACTCACTACCTTGGTTAGTTTACTGAGCTTTTGGTGGTCTACCAGTAAATTTCAGGCAGAAAAAGTGCAACAAAATATAACGGTTGCGCAAAGCGTTTATAAACAATATTTAAAATCAAAAGAGAGCTTATTATTAACAGCCGCAAAGGTGTTAACCGCTGATTTTGGTTTTAAGCAAGCGGTTGCAACTCGTGATGCCGCCACTATTAGCAGTGTGTTATACAACCACAGTCAACGGATCAATGCGGATCTTATGCTGTTGCTCGATTTATCAGGGCGGTTAGTATCAGCTAATGTTAATGCACAAAATTTTGCCGATAACCTACAGCCCTTAATGGATGAGTTATTAAATAATTCTGAGCAATCGAGCTTTGTGGTGTTAAATAACCAGCTGTACCAAGTGATTTTATTGCCCGTTAAAACTCCCAGAACCATAGCTTACAGTTTGGTCGGATTTAAAATAACATCTGCAGTGGCCACTGAGCTAAAAAGCTTGACCGGAATGGAGGTTAGTTTTGTTGCGCAATTAGATGACTTTGCAACAAGCTCGCTAGTATCCCAACCAGATAACTTTCAACCAATAGCGTACTTTACCAATAAAACTACGGCTCGTTTTTTTGCCGAATACTTGGCCTATGAAAACGAACAAATAGCTTTACCCTCTTTACAATCGCATCCGATAACCTTACTGCTTAGCGCAGATTTAACCTCGAGTTATCGCGATATTGAGCAATTATTATTAACGCTGATCACACTCGCTGTTTTAACTATGTTATTTGGTGTGATCACCAGTAGTTTGTTAGCAAATAATTTAACGACAGGACTTTCACAGTTAGCGGTTATTGCCAGACAGTTTGCAAAAGGCGACTACCGTTTTAAATTTGAAGGTAAAAAGCAAAGCAGTGAAATAGAAACGCTCGTGAATGCTTTTAATAACATGGGTAATGATATTAATAAGCGTGAGCAGCAAATAAGTTTTCAAGCACATCACGATACTTTAACAGGGTTTTATAACCGTTCTGCTATGTTAGATTTATTAGCTAAGCGGCTCACTAATGATGCGCGGTACACGCTTGTTGCTATTGATATAAAAGGCTTAAGGCATATAAACGATAAGCTTGGTCCGCAAGTAGGGGATGGATGTTTAATTGCAGTGGCAAACCGTATTCGTCAATTTTCTGATGAGCTAGGTGGTTTTCATGCCCGTATTGGTGGCGATGAATTCTTAACGGTTTACCCTTGTGCAGAGGTTGAGCAGGTAAAATGTGCAGTGGCTGATTTACTCAAGCAATTACAGCTAGCTTACAAGGTTAAAAATTTAAAAATAAGCTTACGTTTTAATGCTGGTATTGTGCAATACCCAGAGCAAGGGACTAAAGCAGACGATTTAATGCGACGTGTACTCATTGCTGTAGATGCAGCTACAACGAGTCAGCAAAGCTTACATTATTATCAAGACGGTGAAGATGAGGCGCATTTAGACCGTTTAATTATGCTTGATGAACTCAAACAAGCAATTGATGATGATAATGGACAATTATTTATGACCTATCAGCCTAAATTGAATATTAAAAGTCAGAAAATTGATAAGGTAGAGTCTCTTATTCGTTGGCAACGAAAAGATGGTGGCTGGGTCTCGCCTGAGGTCTTTATTGATTTAGCCGAGCAGTCAGGGTTAATAGTAGAGCTGACCGCTTGGGTTGTCGAGACTGTGATTGCACAAATAGCCGATTGGTCAAAAAAGGATATTCATTTACAAGCCGCTATTAATGTTTCTGCCCAAGATATTGCTCATTCAGGTTTTCACGCTTCGTTGGTAGCCACCTTAAATAAATACCAAGTAAACCCAAGCTCTATCACTATTGAATTGACGGAGCGCGATATGATTGAAAATGAAGCCCAAGGTATTAAAGCGTTAGAAGATTTAAAAACTATTGGCGTTAAAATTTCATTGGACGATTATGGCGTAGGGCAAACATCACTAGGACGGTTAAAAATGTTACCTATTGATGAGCTTAAGTTAGATAAATGCTTTATTTTAACTCTGCACGAATCACAAAAAGATCAATACATAGTGCGCTCTTCAATCACACTGGGTCACCAATTGGGGTTTTCTGTTGTGGCTGAAGGGGTAGAAACCGCTGAGTCTTTATCAATGCTTCACGAAATGCAATGCGATCATGCGCAAGGTTACTATTTAAGTCGCCCTTTAAAAGCGCAGCAATTAGAACAATGGTTAGAGGAATATCAGCGTGTACATTAAGTTATTATTCGCCTTGGCACTCTCATTTTGTAGTGCGTTAAGTATGGCTGCTACGGGGAAATTATTAGCAACACCTGGGGTGTCTCAAATTGAAGGCAGTGCAGGAGGCGGATTAGTTCCTTGGGCACAATTAGCAGGGTATGCCAGTGAAGACGAATGGGCTGTTAATGGTTTTTGTAGTCGTGCTGATGTTACTGACTATCGTCTTGATGCCTGCGGCATGCAACTAAACCTATTCAATCGTGTTGAGCTCAGTTATGCAGTGCAGCAGTTTGATGTGCCTGCACTCAATACCGAGATAGAGCAGTCAATTTCTGGGGCTAAAATTCGTTTATACGGTGATATTGTTTATAGTCAGTGGCCACAGCTAAGTGTGGGCGTACAGCATAAATCACTAGAGGATGGCACAGTAGCAAAGTTAGTTGGCGCAAAAAATACCAGTGGTACAGATGTGTACCTAGCCGCCAGTAAATTACATTTGGGCGCACTTGCTGGGTACAACTGGTTTTGGAATGTGACCACCCGCTACAGTAAAGCCAATCAGCTAGGACTGTTAGGATATGGCGGGGCTAATGAGGGCAGCCATATTTTGCTAGAAGCAAGTAGTGCAGTTTTTGTAAGTCGTGAACTTGCCATTGGTGTTGAATATCGACAAAAAGCCAACAACTTGGGGTTAGGCGAACAAGATTGGCGTGATTTATTTATAGCGTGGATACCAAATAAGCATATGAGTGTGACTGCGGCCTATTTAGATTTAGGGCGGATTGCTGGTGTTGATAATCAAACTGGCTGGTATTTATCGGTTACGGGGTATTGGTAATGAAACTGAGTGTATTTATTTTTTGTTGTTTAAACTTACTTGCAGGGTGTACAACCCAACCCAACACCTCTTTGTATCACCAGCTTGGCGAACAAGCTGGGCTTGAGAGGTTAACTGATAGTTTTATTACACAAATAGGTAATGACAAACAAGTGTTTCATTACTTTGAGCACAGTAATATCAGTCATTTTCGACAAGGGTTTATTAGCCATTTATGTTCGCTGGTGGAGGGCCCTTGTGAATATAAAGGTGACTCTATGGTTGCTATTCATACAGGCATGAACATAAACGAAAAAGACTTCAATCACGTTGTCGATTTATTAATAAATGCAATGAACGAGCAAAATATCCCACATACAGTGCAAAATAAAATTTTAGCTAAAATGGCGCCACTGCGTGGCGAAATTATTAAGATTTAACCGATCGCAGTCATACAGCCAATATATTGAACTACAGTTATAACTTTTTAGTTATAACTGATAGATCCGCTGATATTTTTTTGCGTTGCATATATAAGTTTAACCTATGTTTTAAGTTTCTAATAAATGTACTTTTATTAGAATGCCTACCTGAATTTGCCCTTGCTATTTCACTTTCAAATTGGCCACTGGTGGCGACTGGATATGGCTTGATACCGATCATATTAAGCCCTATTTCACTATGAAATTGCATATCAACATCAACAGGTCTAAAAAATGGCTTTCTGCGCAGAAGTTTTTTAGCACCTTCTAGAGATAACATATACCCTTGAGCTCCACTTGGGGCTTTAAGGTAATTTCCTAAAACAAATTTACTTTCAAGGGATTGTGTATCAACAAATGCTAAATTTCGGCTATCAGAAAGTTTTATAAAATCCCAGTTTTGTAATTTTTCTGCGGCTTCTATTATGCGACTAAAACTCGATTGGATAGATAAATCATCTTCCAAAATTACACACATTGGGAGCGCTTCATCAACTATTTTTTGCCAAACTCTCATATGGCTCATATAGCAACCAATTTCACCCAAGGTTAAATCACGATGGTATTGTTTGTTATTTTTTTTTGGGCAATACCACATTTTAATTTCTTGCTCCGAGAGCTCTCTACCAATAGTAGCATCAAACCTTTGGGCATTAATATTTAATGTGTTTAATTTGTTTTGGGTTTCTAGCCATCGATCTTCGCAACATTTCATATTAATTACATAAATAGGTACAGTCATATCTATAAGCATTTTTTTATTTTTTTTAAGTCTAGCATTGTGTGGAGCTGTGCGGAATTAAAGTTATTAAAATTTAAATTAAGCAAATCATTATTCTATAAACGAGTACTAAGAAGAGGTTTATTTTTTTGCTAAGATGATAACTATCAATTATTAAACAGATAATAGCTACAGACAATATGAAAAATATGATTAGTTGTGAGCAACTTTTTGCACTCTATAATAGTGCGGACTTAGTCGTATTTGATGCGGGTATGTTGCGTCCTTCAGTAAACGGGGAGTACTCACCAAAATATATGCTTCCTAAAGCACAACGGTTTGATATCAAAAAAGAACTCGCAGATACCTCAAACCCATTGCCTAATACCTTGTGTAGTGCAGAACAATTTACTCAAGTGATGCAAAAAGCGGGAGTGAATCACGATTCACTTGTGGTGATTTATGAAGATGCAGGGTTATTCAGTGCAGCTAGAGCTTGGTGGATGTTTAAAGCCATGGGGTTTGATAACGTAAAAGTCCTCAGTGGCGGTTTAGCCAAGTGGCTTGAACTTGGGCTTCCGATTGAATCAAACTATACACAAGCATCATTAAAAGGCGATTTTATTGCTCAATACCGGCCTGATTACTTTATTGATAAAAAACAGGTGCTAAGTGCTACTGAGGATGCCAATACAGTTATTTTAGATGCACGCGCTTATGAGCGCTTTACCGGCAAAAGTAGTGAGCCAAGAGCCGGAATGCGCAGCGGCCATATTATTAATAGCTATTCGCTACCTTTAACTAGTCTATTAGAAAATGGTGAAGCAAAATCACTCGACTTTATACAGGCAAAGTTTAGTGAATTAGTCGGTAATGCAACCCACTTACAATTTAGCTGTGGCTCTGGTGTTACTGCTTGTGCGCTTGCGCTGTTTGCCGATGAATGCGGTTATAGTAATTTAAGTGTATACGATGGCTCGTGGAGTGAATGGGGAGCCGACAGTTCACTGCCAATTGCAGCGGGAGAGTAGATTAATTGTAGGGACAATTTTTACACCCGTTTTTGCAGCAAGTACCCCGTTTTAAAAAATACCACTTACTAAACACCATGTAACTATTTTGCATGGTGTAATCTAACCCTTCAATTAAATTATCATTGCTTCTAAATTGTTTAGCAAAAGCGATTTGAGCTTTTATTGGTTGGGTGTATATAGTCTCTAAATAGCTATTTATTTTAGCAAGAGTACATGATCGGCATAAGCAGCTGGTTGCTGTATCATTGAGTGGTAAAATAGCGGGTAACTGATAACACCAACATGCGGTTATATCATTAACATTACAGTTAAGCGTTGTATTACATTGGCTGCAGTTTATCTGGGTCATTTTAGGTCTTATTAACAGTAGAGCAGCAAGAATAACAAACATTATGAATATACAAAAAGCATTGGCTGAATTTATTACTTTTGGTGAGCATAGAGACGAAGCAATCTCAGTAATAGTGTCAAGCTCTGCGCACAATGCTAAACCACTTTATAAGTTAACGACACCCGTATTGATTGATGTGCTTAAGCGCTGTGTAAGTAATGAAATAGATCTCGATGATCTCGCGCTTTGGGCCAACGTCATTGAATCAAGAGCAGATATAGATAGCGCTGAGCATGAAGGGGTTATTTATGCGCTGAGCAATAGCGAACAAATGGGCGAGTTTAGCCATAAAAAGCTTGAACAATTATTAGCATTATTAAAGGACTAGATTTAGGCTAACTCAACTTTTTTAGATGCGCGCTTACTGCGGTTTTATGTAACGAATAAATAATACTAAGCCGCATTTAAGTTAAATGCGGCTTAGTATTTTCTGACAACTGACAACTGACAACTGACAACTTGTTTACTTATGATAGCTCAAGCAAGTTTCTACTTCGTCTTTAGAGCCTAAAATAACCGCAACACGCTGATGGATGGCATCAGGCTGAATATCCATAATACGCTCAGTGCCTGTTGAAGCAATACCACCTGCTTGCTCTACTAGCATTGCCATTGGGTTTGCTTCATAAAGTAAACGCAGTTTATTAGGCTTATTAGGATCTTTAGTATCAGTTGGGTAAGTAAATAAGCCACCACGGCTAAGTACACGGTGCACATCGCCAACCATTGCAGCAATCCAACGCATATTGAAGTTTTGAGCGCGAGGGCCTGTATCTCCGGCAAGTAAGTCATTAATGTAGTTTTGCATCGCTGGTTCCCAGTGGCGCTGGTTAGAGGCGTTAATTGCAAATTCATTAGTTTTAGCAGGAATAGCGGCAAAATCTTGAGTAAGTAAAAAGCTACCTTGGGTTTTATCTAAGGTAAACATGCGTGTACCTTTACCCGTTGTTAGCGCAAGCATAGTTGATGGGCCATACAGTACGTAACCTGCAGCCACTTGTTGATGCCCAGGTTGCATAAAAATCTTTTCATCAGCAGCATCAGAGCCCACCGGCGCTTTCATAATAGAAAATATAGTGCCTACTAGCGAGTTAATATCGGTATTTGACGAGCCATCAAGTGGGTCAAAAGCCACAATAAATTCAGCATCTGGGTTACCAGCAACGGTATAATCTTCTTCTTCAGAGGCAATCGCTTTAACTGTGCCTGACTCCAGCAATATATCTTTTAATAACTGATTAGACAGTACATCGAGTTTCTTTTGTGTTTCGCCTTGAATGTTTTCATCGAGGGTTGAGCCTAATACGCCCGATAATTCACCTTGACCGACGCGAAATGAAATTTCTTTACATGCCGCTAAAATAGTACGAATTAACGACAAAAGTTCTCTTGAACAGCCATCTTCTAGTAATACTGGTGGGAGTCTACGCATTCTTTTTTCCTGATAACGTGTTAAAACTAATCATAATGTGAGAGAGATTAGTTTAGAGCGCTGAAATTCGTCTTAAATAACGGTATTGTATAAATAACCCCCTATAATGGGATACCTACATCGCATTTAAAACGCTAATAACAAAGATAAGATTATGCAAAAAATATCACGATTAAGTTACATACTCTTTACTGTGCTGCTCTGTATGATAACCCAAGCGCACGCAGCAATTAAGTCTATTGACGAATTTACTGAAAAAATGAACCATTTCCCTGGTTATTTTTCTTTCTTTTACGATACGCAAAACGGCAATGTGTATTTAAAAGTTGATAAACTTGAACAACAATTTTTACTACAGCATAGCTTGCCTTATGGAGTAGGGTCTAACGATATTGGTTTAGATAGAGGCCAATTAGGCGGTACTTATTTGGTACAGTTTGAGCGCTTCGGCAATAAGGTTATGTTGCGCGCTGTAAATACTTACTACCGTGCTAACACAAGTAATCTAGCAGAGCAGCAAAGCGTTAAAGAAGCGTTTGCATCCAGTATTTTGGCGGGTTTTAAAGTTGTCGCTCAAGATGACAATGCTGCATTAATTGATTACACCCCCTATTTACTAAGCGATGTACATGGCGTAAGCCGTACTTTAGCTGCGCGCAAGCAAGGGCAGTTTAGCCTTGATGAGTCACGCAGTGCGGTATTTATGAATCGCTCAAAAGCATTTGTAAAAAATACTGAACTTGAAGCCATTCTCACCTTTAAAGGGTCTAAACCAGGTGAATATGTGCGCCAAGTGAGTGCTGTTCCATACGCGCTAACCGTGCATATGCACCATTCATTAATCAAATTGCCTGATGACAATTACACGCCACGTAAATTCAGCCCGCAATCGGGTTATTGGAGTGTGGAGCATAAAAATTATGCAGCAGGGCTCGATGAGTCTATGTATGTGCGTTACATTCCACGCCATCGGTTAATAAAAAAAGATCCGAGTCTGGCTGTAAGTGAACCGGTCGAACCCATTGTGTATTACTTAGACCCTGGAGTACCTGAACCAGTAAAAACGGCTTTATTAGAAGGCGGGCAATGGTGGAATGACGCCTTTAATGCGGCGGGTTATAAAAATGCATTTGAAGTTAAAGTGCTACCAGATAATGCTGATCCTATGGATGTGCGCTACAACGTTATTCAATGGGTGCATCGCGCAACTCGTGGTTGGTCTTATGGCAGTTCAATTATAGACCCACGTACAGGCGAAATTATTAAAGGCCATGTGACACTAGGATCGCTACGAGTACGTCAAGATATCCTTATTGCTGAATCACTCGCTGCGCCTTATTTAAAAGGCAATGAAGTGGCAAGCACTTTACATGCAATGGCACTTGATCGTATTCGTCAACTCAGTGCTCACGAAATTGGTCATACACTGGGTATTGCGCATAACTTTGCTGCGTCAGTAAATAATCGTGCTTCGGTGATGGACTATCCGCATCCGTTGTTAAGTTTTGCTGATAATGGTCAGTTAGACGTATCTGATGGTTATGCTAAAGGCATGGGGGCATGGGATACCCAAGTGATCAAATATGGCTACAGTGATTTTACCGGACAAGATGAAAGCGCAGCACTCGCAGCTATTTTACAGCAAAATAAAGCGCAAGGTTTGGCGTTTATTTCTGACAGTGATGCCCGTGCCAAAGGTGGGGCGCACCCTACAGCGCACCTTTGGGATAACGGCAGTAATCCAAGTGAAGAATTACTTAGAGTGCTTGATGTGCGAAAGCAGGCGCTTGGGCAGTTTGGTATTAATAATATAAAAACTGGGGTTGCGCTATCGCAATTGGAAGAAAAGCTAGTACCGCTTTATTTGTTCCACCGTTATCAAGTTGAAGCGGTTGCTAAGCTTATCGCGGGCGTTGATTATGACTATGAGATACGCAGTGATGCACCCGTTAAAGGCGCCCAAGTTGTAACTAAAGAGGCTCAACAACAAGCGGTTAATGCCATTTTAGCGACCCTAAAAGCAAGCAACTTAACGATTCCAGAGTCGATACTTTCCTTAATCGTACCTAAAGCGTATGGCGAGTCTAAATCACGAGAAAGTATAGTGGGTCGTACCGGCTTAACTATGGATGCACTTGCATTGCCTGAAGTGGCAGCGCAGCATAGTCTATCGCTATTACTTAATGCTCAACGATTAAATCGATTAGCACAGCAGCAAGCACGTGATAACCGCTTTTATAGCCTAGATGAGCTACTTAAACAGTTAAATAAGCAAGTGTTTAATGTATCAGCGCCTGCCACCATGACAGGAAAAGTAACACAACGAGTACAGTACCTAACGGCAAAAACCATGGCTGATCTTGTGGCTAACGACGGTTTAAGCCCTGAAGTGCAAGCGCAACTGCATTTCTATTTAAGCAAACTTGCTGATGAGTTTAATCAGCACTCTTTGCTAGGCCACCCTGAAGTGGGTGACAGCGCATTTAAAAACTATTTAGCGTCGCAAATTAATCAGTTTTTAACAACAGGCCAGTGGCCTGACAATTTTAAAGCCCTGCCAATACCACCAGGCTCACCTATTTAATAGTACAAGCCAGAGGATAAAGGCGCTGTGTAAACGTTACGTTTCATGGTGCCTTGTTTTTAGGGTGTTACTTTTGCTTGCATAAAGTTGGTTTTTTGTTAATCTAGCCACCCCCTATTTTAGTCTTTTTGAGGTGTTTATGGCGTTTTTATCTCGTTCGATATTGGCGTTATCAATGGCACTTTTAAGCTGCAATGCAATCGCACAAAAGCAATGTGATGTTGAACTTCGTCATGGTTTAATTATTACCGATGATGTGATCCGTATTGTTGATAAAGGCCAAACTAGGGTGCAAATTAACAATAATAATCAACTGTTTATTCGAGGCTACTGGGTCGATTTAAGTACCGACGAAAGTAAAGTGCTAGAACAATTTAGCAATGGTATTCGTCAAACGGTTCCAGAGCTGGTCGATTTAGCGACTGATGGCGTAAACCTTGGGCTTAGTGCTATTGAGCATGTTGTTGAGGGCATGTCAGATAAAGAACCCGAAGTGCTAAAAACGCAATTACAATATGTAGAGCGTGCACTTATGGATAAGTTTAAGCGTGGCGACGACTTCTTTTTTATAGCCCCTCAATCGCTTTCCCAAATTGATGATTTTTTTACTAAAGAAATTAGCCAAAAAATACACTCTGCAGTACATGGCTCTTTGGGTGCTATTTTAATGTCGCTCGGGGATGCGTTTAAATCTCGAGAAGGCAATATAGAAGACCGCATGAACGACATGGGGCAACGCATGGATATCATCACCAAAGAAATCGATAAGTCGTTGCAAAAAAAAGCCCACCAATTAGAACTTAAAGCCTCTGAATATTGTGAATGCTTAAATTCTCTTGATATTACAGAGTCTCGCCTACAAGCCATTGTACCCGGGATGACAGACTTTGATTTAGTGCAGATTAAATCATAAGAGCAGGTTTTAGGCGTCAGGTTTCAGAAAGGGCTGCGGTCAGTTTGAAGCTGTTTTCCTAATACCTAAACAGCCTTACAGTTTTATCTCTGCGGCGGTTAGTGGGCGGTATTCACCTGCAGCCAGATCTTCACCTAACTTTATACCCGCAATTTGTTCACGATGTAATTCAACTACTTTGTTATCTACCGCTGCTAGCATACGTTTTACTTGGTGATACTTACCCTCAGAAATAGACAAGCGTAAACCATAATTCCCCAAGCGCTCAGCAATAGCAGGGCGAGTTAAATCTTTTTCATTGTGAAGCTGTACACCGTCGCGTAATTGCTGCAGTGCATCATCGGTAATCGGCTCTTGGGTTTCAACCAAATAGGTTTTAAATTTATTCTTTTTCGGCGAGGTAATTTTGTGTGACCAGTCGCCATCGTTAGTAATAAGCACTAGGCCAGTGGTGTCTATGTCTAAACGCCCAGCAATGTGAAAATCGGCCATGTTTGGCTCATCAAGCAAATCAAATACGGTTTTGTGTAACTCATCCGAATTAGCGCATACATAACCTACCGGCTTATTGAGCATAAAGTAGCGTTTACCTAAAAAAACTAATGGCTCGTCATAAAACAGCACGTCATCTTGTTGAGTAACTTGAAAGTCGAATGCCGTGATCACCTCGCCATTAACGCTAGCCGCCTGACTTTTTATTGCCGCACGGGCTTTTGAGCGTGGTAACTCTGCTAAATGGCTAATAAATTTATCTAAACGGCAAGGAAATTTCATGTTGTTCACATTTTTAGTCGGCTACAATGGCCGCGAGTATAGCGGATAGTGAAATACCATGACAGAGCCCAGCACAGAAATTTTAAGCCTGTACCACCGCAAAGTTTCATCAGGAGAGCTTGATTTTGATGCGGCGCAGCACCAAGCCATGAGTGCGTTACAGTCTTTGAGTGAGCAATTAAATCAGCCAACAAGCTGGTGGCAAAAAGCACGGTTAATCAAAGGGGTATATTTATACGGTCCTGTTGGCCGAGGTAAATCTATGCTGATGGATTTATTTTATAAAAACTTACCCACAGAAAAAAAGCAGCGCCTGCATTTTCATCACTTTATTGAAAAAATTCATGCTCAATTGGCCAAGTTACAAGGGGATAAAAATCCGCTACAAATAATAGCTAAACAGTGGGCCAAAGAGATAAAGGTACTGTGCTTTGATGAGTTTTTTGTTAGTGATATTGGTGATGCCATGATCATGGCTCGGTTATTTAACGCTTTGTTTGAACAAGGCGTGGTACTAGTCGCAACCTCTAACGCAAAACCCGAGCAACTTTATTACAACGGTTTGCAACGCGCGCGATTTTTACCAACTATCGATTTAATAAATGCGCATTGTCATGTAATTAACGTAGCGGGGGAGGAAGACCACCGCTTCAGGTACGGTAGAAGCAGTCGTCATTATTTTATTAACTTGCCCCACGCGGAATTTGAGGCTGGGTTTTTATCCGCACATTCTCAAGTAATGCATAATAGTACAATGACAGTGCATGGCCGAGCACTCTCCTATTTATTAAAAACTGACGATGCTTTACTGATTGATTTTATGGCATTGTGCTCAGGCCCTCGTAGCGCCAATGACTATATGTTTTTAGCAGAACAGTTTTCGGTAGTATATATCGCGAATGTGCCAATAATGGGAAAAGAGGCAACCGGTAAGGTTATTGTGCATGGTATAGAAGATAGCTATCAGCGAGAAAAGCAGCAATTGGATGAGCATACGCTCGATGATGAAGCACGGCGTTTTATTGCCTTAGTCGATGAGTTTTACGATTGCCACAAATTACTAGTAATTAATGCCCAGGCCGACATAAACGAGTTATACCAAGGTAAAAAGTTAAGTTTTGAATATGCGCGAACCCAGTCACGGATTGTAGAAATGCAAAATTGGTAAGTACAACATTAAAACACCGCATTTAATTTAAATGCGGTGTTTTAATTTTAAGCTGATAACTTAAAGAAGCCTTTATGACTTATATCCATTTGGATTATTTGATTGCCAGCGCCAAGTATCTTGCATCATGACATCAATACCACGCTCAGCTTGCCAACCTAGTTCACTAAGGGCTTTTTCTGGCGCAGCATAACAGGCTGCAATATCACCTGGGCGACGAGGTGACACCGCATAAGGGATTGCTTGGTCGCTAGCCTTAATAAACGCATTGACCATTTGTAATACTGAATAGCCGTTACCGGTACCAAGGTTATAAACAAGCGCACCGGTTTCTGCGGCTATTTTATCAAGTGCTTTTAAATGCCCTAGGGCTAAATCTACAACGTGAATGTAATCACGAACGCCAGTACCATCAACCGTATCATAATCGTCGCCAAATACAGCAAGTTGCTTTAATTTGCCAACCGCAACTTGTGAAATGAAAGGCAATAAATTATTAGGAATACCATTAGGGTCTTCACCAATCAAACCTGACTCATGTGCACCGACAGGATTAAAGTAGCGCAAAATAGCAAACGCGAAGCGCTCATCTGATTTAGCGATATCTTGCAACATCATTTCAACCATTAGTTTAGACGTACCATATGGATTGGTTGTACCGCCAACGGGGAAGTCTTCGCGTATTGGTAAGCTTGCTGGGTCGCCGTATACAGTGGCGGATGAGCTAAATACCAGTTTGAATACACCTGCATCACGCATAGCATCAACCAGTGTTAGTGTACCTTGTACATTATTTTGATAATACTCAATGGGTTTTACGACCGATTCTCCCACGGCTTTTAGGCCAGCAAAATGAATCACACTTTCAATGGTATGCTTGGCAAATACCGAGTCTAAAAAGGGTTTATCTAAAATATCACCTTGATAAAAAGTAATTGCTTTGTCAGTTATTTTTTTCACTCTTTCAAGTGACTCTTCAGAGGAGTTACTTAAGTTATCAATCACGATAACGTCGCTGCCTTGCTGTAAAAGTTCTAAAACGGTGTGTGAGCCAATATAGCCTGCGCCACCGGTTACTAAAATTGCCATGAATGCTCCTTGGAAACCTCTGTTCAATTAAGTTAATTTCACCATAAATACTGAGCTTTTACATGTATTATTTTGTTTGTTTTGCAATCGTAACATCGCAAGCTGTACTTTTGATTACATTTTGTGCAATTTTAATAACACCGCAGTAGAAAGATTAAGTTATAGTTCATATGTAATTGCTAAAGTAAGGTATAGCAATTTGTAAAATATTTAGTTGATTATAATGATCAGCATACTCGTTGGAGAAACGTATGAACTCAGTTAAAAAAATAGCAATGTTGATATTTATTGCACTACCGAGTGTTGTTTGCGCGGGTGAGGCACAAGTTAAATGGCATGACTTTAATGATTATCGCGATGTACGCCCATCAAACCAAACTAAAGGCTCATACCATAAGCAAATTGCCAAAAATATTAATGAGCACTTTGCAAAGCTCAGCGAGCAGCTTCCTAAAAATTATAGTTTAAAAATTGAAGTAACCGATTTAGATTTAGCTGGTGACGTGCGCTATGGCGGTGTTAACGAAATTCGGGTGGTTAAACCCATTCACTTTCCACGGATTGAATTTAACTATGTGCTTAGTAATGAAAGTGGTGTTGTCGCACAAGAAGACAACGTGAGCTTAAAAGATATGGGCTTTATGGATAAAATTAAAATGGGTCGAGACGAAGCATTTTACTATGAAAAACGCTTATTAACAGAGTGGTTTGGTGAGCAAATTTTACCGCGTATCTAGCTAATAATGCAAAGCATCTACTTTGGTAGATGCTTTGCAAGTAAGTCGCTAATTTTTATTTAAAGGTCGCTAACAGCGTTAGTAAATTTTGTAGTTTAATAACCGCTTGTTTTAGTTTTTCTTCATCCAAACCGTCGCTCGATAAGCTTTCTACATCAGCGGCAACGTCTAACACGTAAGGCTTAAAACGTTTAGCTTCGAAACTAAATCCAGCGTCCTCGGCAAATAAGGCTTTAAATTTTCCGTGACCTTGCTGTTGTAACTCATCGAGTTTTTTGTCAGCGTCAAGTGCCTGACGGTAAACAATTTTTAAGTTGGCGTTGAGTTGTTCAATTATAGAATCCATGGTTTTCCTAAAGCTTAGTGCAATGTTGCCGATAAATACTTAAGTGGGTTGGTAAAGTAATTTACCAATTCAACGACTATAATACGTGTATTACAGTTAAAAGTCAGGTGTGAGTTATGAATATATCAGGTGGAAATCTACCTACAATGCCTGGTGCAGGCCAAGGCGCAGAAGTATTAACTGCTGCTTTATCTAAAAAGCAACAGCAAGCTGATGGTGCCGCTGCACTGGCACTTATTGAAGGTGCTACACAATCTTCAAGTGCGCAAACACCGGCTAAGTCGGTCACTGCAACACTTGGGAATAATGTAAACGTTTATGTTTAAACTAATTTGAGGTCGATAGGGGTTTTACTTTTTTGACCTCCTATTTCCCGAACTAGTTTAGGCACCAAAAATCCAGGCAGGGCTTTTAGTAGCTCGGCCTGAATTTTTATTGCTTGTTGTTCGTCAATATCAAAATGACTTGCGCCTTCTACCTTATCCAGTAAGTGTAAATAATAAGGCAGTACGTCCGCATCAAATAACGCTTCACTTAAGTTTATTTGCGCATCAACTGTATCGTTCACATCTTTTAAAATAACCGCCTGGTTTAACAGTAGCACATCTGCTTTTTTGAGCATGTTCATGGCGTTTTTAAAGTCATTATCTATTTCGTTTGCATGGTTAATATGATTAACGAATATAACTTTTAATGGTGACTTTGCTAATCTTTCACATAATTGTTCAGTAATACGTGCAGGAATAACCACAGGCAAGCGGCTGTGTATGCGCATGCGTTTAATTTGTGGTATTTGCTCAAGCTCATCTAAAAACCAGCTAATAGCATCGTCTTTGGCCATTAGTGGATCGCCACCACTTAAAATCACTTCGTTAATATTTTTATCCGATTTTATATAGCTCAATGCATCAATAAGACTACGTTTATTCAGTTGGTTTTCTTGATAAGGAAAATGGCGTCTAAAGCAGTAGCGGCAATTTACAGCACAACCGGTTTTAAACATGACTAAAACACGCGATTTATATTTATGTAACAGACCCGGTTGATTGTTATCTTGCTCAAGTAACGGGTCTTTATTAAACCCCGATTTAGTTAAAAACTCTTGATGGCGGGGCATAACTTGCAGCAATAAAGGGTCATTTGCATCGCCGTGACGAATTTTTTTTATAAAAGGCAATGGCACACGAACAGGGAACAAGCTACGAGCTTTTATGTCGTTTTCATGGACTTGGCTCGATAAACCAACCATTTCTAGCAACACTTTTGGGCAGGTAACTACATTTGCTAATTCTTTTTGCCAGTTTTTATGCAAATTTGCTTCATTTCTTTGTATCATTGGCACGTAGATTACTCGAAAAATATAAATAGAGGAAACGATGGCGAATTATAGCACCAACGAGTTCAAGGGCGGCCTAAAAATTATGATGGACGGCGAACCTTGCAGTATCTTAGAAAATGAAATGGTAAAACCGGGTAAAGGCCAAGCGTTTAACCGTGTTCGTATCCGTAAGCTTATCTCTGGCAAGGTACTTGAAAAAACCTTTAAATCGGGTGAATCGGTTGAAGGTGCTGATGTAATGGATACCGATTTAGCGTATCTATACACAGACGGTGAATTTTGGCATTTCATGAACAACGAAACATTTGAACAAATCGCTGCTGATGAAAAAGCACTGGGCGATGCTGGCAAATGGTTAGTTGAAAACGATGTATGTACTATTACATTATGGAACGGCAGCCCAATTGCTGTAACTCCACCAAACTTTGTTGAGCTTGAGATCACTGAAACCGACCCTGGCCTTAAAGGTGATACAGCAGGCACCGGTGGTAAACCAGCAACGCTTAGCACAGGTGCTGTAGTACGTGTTCCATTATTCGTACAAATTGGCGAAGTAATTAAAGTAGACACTCGTAATGGTGAATACGTAAGCCGTGTTAAGTAAGCTGTAACACGCCTTATTAATTAAATCCCGGCTTAAGCTGGGATTTTTTTTGGAGAAAATATGTCAGCAGATCTTTGGGCGCCGAGTGCCAGCATAGATACACTCAAGCAACGAGCAGCGATTATGCGCAGCATTCGTGAATTCTTTTATGCTCGTAATGTAATGGAAGTCGAAACACCAAGTTTAAGTGCTGCCAGTGTAACCGATGTGCATTTAGCCAGCTTTGATACTACATTTGTGGGCCCAGGTCATGCTGGTGGGCTTCCCCTGTTTTTGCAAACATCTCCAGAGTTTGCGATGAAACGCTTGTTAGCGGCCGGCTCAGGCGCTATTTTCCAGCTTTGTAAGGCATTTAGAAATGAAGAAGCGGGCAGTCATCACAACCCTGAATTTACAATGCTCGAATGGTATCGTCCTGGGTTTGACGAATTTGCTTTAATGGATGAAATAGATGAGTTGATGCAGCTTATTCTTGAGGTTGCGCCTGCAGAGCGGATTACCTACCAACACGCATTTGAACGCACGCTAGGGCTTGATCCATTAACCGCCTCTATCACGCAGTTACAACAACTCGCATGCGAACATGGCTTTGCTGATATTGCTAAAAACGAGACTCATAAAGATACCTTACTGCAATTATTATTTTGTATGAAAGTAGAACCGACTATTGGTCAAGACATCCCCTGTTTTGTGTATCACTTTCCCGCATCGCAAGCGGCGCTTGCACAAATCTGTGGGCACGATCAGCGAGTTGCAGGGCGCTTTGAGCTTTATTATAAAAATATGGAGTTAGCCAACGGCTTTAATGAACTCACCAATGCCAAAGAGCAAGCAAAAAGGTTTAACCAAGATAACGCCTACCGCGCTGCTAGTGGCTTAAAACAAGTACCTATGGATACGCGTTTAATTGCCGCATTAGAGCATGGTTTAGAGCAATGTGCGGGGGTTGCATTGGGAATTGATAGATTAGTGATGCTAGCAACCAATAAGCAAAAAATAAAAGAGGTGATTGCGTTTGATGTGGCAAGAGCTTAAAGCAGCGAATAGCTTAAAGCGGTCAGCTATCAGATAAAAAACACCGCGTTTGCATTAAACGCGGTGTTTTTTATTCTCGAACTGACAACTGTTCGCAGTATTACAAATTAAGCGTAAACGTAACACCGGCTACGCGAGGCTCGCCTAATTGTGTGTAAGTTTGGGTTGCGTAACCATCTAATGGGTTGTTGCCAAATTCAAAACCGCGAGTTGGAACGGTTTCATCAAACACATTACGTGCCCATGCGCGTACAGCCCACATATCGGCTTCGTAACCAAGGCTTACATTCACTAAGTTTGTGTTTGGAGCTTGTGCATTATGGCTATCGGAGAAGTAATAATCATCTTTACCTTCAACACCTAACATAGCATATAACTCATCAGTAACATTGTAGCGTGCACTAAATGCATATTGATATTTAGGCGCTTGTGCTTGCTCACGACCGTCTTGATTTAAACCAGATTTAGTAACAAAGTCATTAATTTTAGTGTCTAAGTATCCGGCACTTCCGGTAATAAATAAGTTTGGTGTTAGTTGATAGCTGCCTTCAATTTCAAGGCCATAGTTACTGCCAGAGCTGGCATTGGCGACATAACCGGTAAATTGTTGTTCTGATACTTGCCACGACTTTAATTGAATATTATCGCGGTGCATATAAAACGCCGCTAAGCGCAGGGTAAACTTGTCATCTAGCGATGAACCTTTAACGCCAAACTCACCACTCCACAAGTACTCTGGATCAAAGCTGGTATGCTGTTTGAAAAAATCAGCATCTAAGCTTAAACCTTCATCTTTTGCTTTTGCTAGCGCTTCTGAATTAATACCACCAGCTTTGTAACCGCGCGTGATACTGGTATAAATCATGGTACGGTCAATAACTTGGTATTCAAGTGCAATTTTACCACCGAGCATAATATCGTCAGTTTCTTCAATAAAACCGTTACTATCGGTGTAATCACCTTGATATTGCTCAACACGTAAACCGGTAATAAGCGTAGTTTTTGGGCCTATTGCTGTGGCTAATTGGCCATAAGCTGCCATGTTATTGGTTTCATAGGTTGAGGCAAATGGATTGGCTAACCATGTATATTGACGCTCAAGGTCAACATCGCGGTTTTGATAGTAAATACCCGCCACCCAATTACCTGTTTTGCCATTAAACTGCAGATCGAGCGCTTGATCATCACGATCGCGGCTATAAATATCTGTTGAGCTATAACCATCTGGGTGCAGACCGGAAGCACATAATTGCGGCTTACTTGTATCGTTACATACCCAGTCTTCATCAAAACTATAAAAAAGCTCAGTATCAATGGCTGAAAGGTTTAAGCTGACATCAAAGGCGTCAAAACCGGTGTAAGTATTATTAAGGCCAACAGCATAGCTTTGTTGGTTATCTTCGCCCGGTTGATCAGCAAGACTGTTGCGAGAATTATCAAGGGTAAATGCATCATAACCGTTATTGACATCGATATAGTGCAGGTTTAGCTCTGAATTTAAATGAGCTGTGAGTTGGCTATTTAATTTAAAGCGGGCAACTTGTTCATCTTGGTTTTGTGTTTCATCATTTAAATAGAGGTTGTTTACGTAACCGTCAGATTTTCTGCGAAAGTAGCTAACGCGTGCACTGGTATCATCGGTTAAACCTGTGCTAGCAGCAACGCCTGCTTCATGGCTGTTATAAGTGCCAGCACCTAAATGTAATTTTAAACTAGGATCGCTGGTTGCATTAGCTGATTGCATTTGAATCATACCCGCCATGCCATCGGCGCCAAAACGTGTACCTTGTGGACCACGGTAAATTTCTACTTGGTCAATATCAAATAATAATGAGCTGCCACCAAGGCCAGAATAATTTATACCGTCAATCACTAAACCGACAGATGGGTTAATTGGGTCGACGAATTGTGAACGAAGTCCCACCCCTCTAATTTGAATATAACGTCCGCGCGAGGCGCCTGAAGCAAAATTCACATTTGCAGCGCTTGCTAGCATTTCATCTAAATAAGTAGCCCCTCTGAGATTTACTTCATCTTCAGAAAATAAACTTGCGCTGGCACTTAACGTTTGAATGCTTTCTTTTTGAAAGTCACCAGTAACAATGATTTTCTCTAGGTCGGTGTCATCTGCATTGGCGTAGATTGGGGCACCGAATAATGGTAATAACGTGGCTGTAATTAAAGACAAACGTAAATTCATTAGGTTACTTAACTCCATTTTAGGGACTTGTATGGTAGCAATTATTTCAACACTTGTGCTATAAACGCGGCAATTATACGTTAAATAATTTGGATTACTAATATGACCTTTAAAGTAGACTTTAAAGTGCGTGACTACGAGTGTGACCTACAAGGTATTGTAAATAATAGTGTTTATTTTAATTATCTGGAGCACGCTCGTCATGAGTTTTTATACGCACAGGGTGTTGATTTTGCACAACTTGCCAAAGATAAAATTAACTTAGTGGTACTTCGCAGTGAAATGGATTACAAGCAGTCTTTAAAGCCAGCGGATGAATTTTATGTAGCAGTAGAGCCTGTACGCATTAGTCGCCTTAAATTTGCGTTTAAACAAACGGTAGTTCGCAAATTAGACGAAAAAGTGATGCTCAATGCCTTAGTAATAGGCACGTCGGTTAACGAGAAAGGTCGTCCATTTTTACCACCACAGATAGATAACTTATTCCAAGCAATTGCATAATTCCAAATAGCACTGCTTTTAAACTAGCTTAGAACAAAAATTTACATTTAAAACATGCATTTTTAACGGATAAACCTGACAAATATTGATACTATTACATTAATTAGACAATAAGTTAGTAGTAACATGAAATTAGCAGCAATACCGATGCTTGTAATCGGTTTATGTGTTGGTTGCGCATCAACAGGGACAGTTACCACTGAGCAGCTAAAATATACACAATGGCAATTATCAAAGGTTGATGGTTTGGCCATTCCCGCATCTTTTAAAGCATCAATGAGCTTTATAGAAGCGCTACAAATAAACGGCTTTGCCGGATGTAATAAGTTTTTTGGTGAAGGCTCACTTGAAGATAGCAGCTTGAGCGTAAGCAAATTAGGTATGACACGTAAATCATGTGGCCCTGAACTGGATGAGTTTGAACAACAGTTTTTACAAGCTCTGCAGCAAGGTGCAGTGCTTAACCTGCAAGACCAAAAATTGGTGATGCAAGCTGAACAAAAATTTGTGTTTATCCCAAAATAATTTTTGAGTTTTGAAAAACAGCCCCTTGCAGGGAATTTTCAACTGACGTACACTCATCGCAGATTTGATCAAAACATTATCAAATCAACGAACAATTCAAATACTTGTCGGAGTGCCTAAGTTTTATTTAGGCTGAGATCGCGAAAGCGGGATCCGTGAACCTGATCAGGTTAATACCTGCGTAGGGAACAAGCTGCCTAACTAGGACGCTTGTGCGTCTTTTTTTATGCGCACAAAAAAGCAACATCCGTCTTAGGCCGCAAAGTCGCATAAAGCTACTTTACGATCTTTCTCTATTCCTCAGCGGAATATCTGACAAGACAACCCTTTAGCAATGAGGTAAGTCATGTCAAATACAACAAATAAAGCTACTCGCCGTGAAACTCGTGCGGCCGCATCAGATTATATTTATAACCTTACAGGGCAACCATTCCCAAGTTCTCATAAAGTGTATGTTGAAGGCACGCAAGAAAATGTACGTGTGGGTATGCGTGAAATCACATTGAGCGATACTTTTATTGGTGGTGATGAACAAAACCCAGTGTATGAGTCAAATGCACCACTGCGTGTTTACGATACATCAGGCCCGTATACCGATCCTGAGTTTAAATTAGATGTACGTAAGGGACTTAATAAGTACCGTGAACAATGGATTGAGAGCCGTAATGATACCGAAGTACTCGAGTCGGTAACCTCACAGTTTGCACAGCAGCGTATGGCTGATGATGGGCTAGATCATATTCGCTTTGAACATTTACCAAAAATTCGCCGTGCAAAAGCAGGTAAAAATGTCACCCAAATGCATTATGCCCGCCAAGGGGTAGTCACCCCAGAAATGGAATATGTAGCGATACGTGAAAACATGGGGCGCGCGCAAATACGTGAAGAGTTACTAGCTGCGCAGCATAAAGGGGAATCGTTTGGCGCGAGTATCCCTGAGTTTATTACTCCTGAATTTGTGCGTGATGAAATTGCTCGTGGACGCGCTATTTTACCTAACAATATTAATCACCCAGAAACCGAGCCTATGATTGTTGGTCGTAACTTTTTAGTTAAAGTTAACGCCAATATTGGTAATTCATCAGTGGGTTCATCTATAGAAGAAGAAGTTGAAAAAATGGTGTGGTCAACCCGCTGGGGTGCCGACACCGTAATGGATTTATCAACAGGGCGTTACATTCACGAAACCCGTGAATGGCTAGTGCGTAATTCGCCAGTCCCTATTGGTACTGTACCCATTTATCAGGCCCTTGAAAAAGTAAATGGCGTAGCTGAAGACTTAACGTGGGAAATATTTCGCGACACCCTAATTGAACAAGCAGAGCAAGGCGTTGATTACTTTACCATTCATGCTGGTGTGCTGCTACGTTATGTGCCAATGACAGCAAAACGCGTAACAGGCATTGTATCGCGCGGTGGCTCTATTATGGCCAAATGGTGTTTAGCGCACCATAAAGAGAACTTTTTATACACGCACTTTGAAGATATTTGTGAAATTTTAAAACAATACGATGTGTGTTTCTCACTAGGCGATGGCCTTCGCCCAGGCTCTATTGCTGATGCTAACGATGAAGCGCAATTTAGTGAGCTTCGTACCTTAGGCGAACTGACTAAAATAGCTTGGAAGCATGATGTACAAGTGTTCATAGAAGGCCCTGGGCATGTGCCTATGCATATGATCAAAGCCAATATGGAAGAGCAACTTAAACATTGTGACGAAGCGCCCTTTTATACCTTAGGCCCACTCACCACAGATATTGCACCGGGATACGACCATATAACCTCAGGGATTGGGGCTGCGCAAATAGCTTGGTATGGCTGTGCCATGCTGTGTTATGTAACACCGAAAGAACATTTAGGTTTGCCAAATAAAGAAGACGTTAAAGAAGGCCTTATCACCTATAAAATTGCCGCTCATGCCGCCGATTTAGCCAAAGGTCACCCCGGTGCACAAGAGCGAGACAATGCTTTATCAAAAGCACGCTTTGAATTTAGATGGCACGACCAATTCAACATTGGTTTAGACCCTGTTCGCGCTCGTGAATATCATGATGAAACACTGCCGCAAGAATCAGGAAAAGTAGCCCACTTTTGCTCCATGTGTGGCCCTAAATTTTGTTCGATGAAAATAACCCAAGAAGTACGCGACTACGCCAAAGATCTAGAAGCGCGCGGTATTGATCCTAATAACGTGGGTGATGCCATTGAAATCAAAATGGTTGATGTAGAGGCCGAGATGAAAGCTAAATCTGAAGAGTTTAAGCAAACAGGCTCAGAGATTTACCATAAAGCAATATAAAATAGGTTGCGAGTTGCGAGTTGCGAGCATCGAGTAGCGAAATGTTTATCTTAACATCTTGTTGCTCGAAGCCAGAGACCCGCAGCTCGCAGCTAAATGTAGGAGTGTTTATGTTTTATGACATTGCTGTGCTGGGTTTTGGTTTAGCGGGGCGGTTGGCGGCGCTTGAATTAAGTAAGCAGCACCGTATTACTGTATTTGAAGCTGATGATGAGCATACCCAAAATAGTGCGGGTAAAGTGGCGGCGGCTATGCTGGCACCGCTAGCTGAATCGGTTATGTGTGAACATGATTTAGCGCTATTGGGAGTAGATTCTATTGCTCGCTGGCCTGCTATTTTAGATGAGTTAAACAGTGAGGTGTTCTTTCAACAGCAGGGCACCTTGGTGGTTGCTCATACGCAAGATAAAGGCGACTTACAAAGTTTTTCTCAGCGAATAAAGCCGTTACTAAATTTTAGTGCCAAAGCGGTTAATGCGCAGCAAATAGCGGATTTAGAACCTGAGCTTACAGGGCGTTTTAATCAAGGGCTATTTTTACCCAGTGAAGCGCAAATAGATAACCAAGCTTTTTATAAAGCCAGCTTTAGATTGCTAAATAAGCGCAAAGTAAAGTTTGTGTTTAATCAACGCGCCAGCATCTTTGATAATAAAGTGAATAATCGAGAGTTTGATTACATTATTGATTGCAGAGGGCTTGGAGCCAAACAAGATCAGCCACTTCGAGGCGTGCGCGGGGAAGTTGCAAGACTCTATGCACCCGAGGTTAACTTAACGCGGCCTGTGCGGTTAATGCATCCGCGTTACCCTATTTATATTGCACCTAAACCTAATCATGAATATGTCATAGGGGCAACGGAGATCGAATCGCAAGATACAGGTCCTGCAACTGTGCGCTCAACCCTTGAACTATTATCGGCGGCCTACACTGTTCACAGTGGTTTTGCCGAAGCGCGATTATTAAATATTCAAACAGGCTTACGCCCAGCGTTTAGCGATAATCGCCCACAGGTAAAAAAAACGAATAAGGTTATCAGTATTAATGGCTTGTATCGCCACGGCTATATGTTGGCACCCGCGCTTGTAGCACAAGCACTATCGCAAATAGAGTGAGTATTAAATGAACATTACAATTAATGGTGAGCTTTTAAATGTGACTAGCCATGCGCTGCTGGAAATAGTAAAAAACGTGGGCGCAATGGCGCCTTATGCCGTGGCTGTAAATGGAGAGTTTATTCCTCAGAGTCGCCATAGCCACGTTGTTATAAATGAAGGTGACAGTATTGAGTTATTGTCACCTATCCAAGGTGGATAGTGCTATGCAAAGCAAAGACTGTTTAACAATTTATGGTGAGCCAATCAATAGTCGCTTGTTAATTGGATCTGCGTTATATCCGTCACCAGATATAATGACGCAATCAATTAAAGCCTCAGGTGCTGAGATAGTCACCGTGTCACTTAGGCGACAACAAAACGCGGCGGCAGGGAATGATTTTTGGCAATTAATTAAAAACACCGGTTTAAAAATACTGCCTAATACTGCCGGATGCCACAGCGTCAAAGAGGCTATTAACCTAGCTAAAATGTGCCGAGAAGTATTTGCTACCGATTGGATAAAACTTGAATTAATAGGCGATGACTATAATTTACAACCCGATCCATTTGCATTACTTGAAGCCACAAAAATATTGATTGATGATGGGTTTAAAGTACTGCCTTATTGCACTGATGATTTAGTGCTGTGTCAGCGCTTGAATGGATTAGGCTGTGAGGTGCTAATGCCGTGGGGCGCGCCTATTGGCACCGGTAAAGGGTTGTTAAATAGTTATAATTTAAAAACCATTAGAGAACGCCTGCCTAACACAACATTAATTGTTGATGCCGGGTTAGGTTTACCATCGCATGCCTGCCAAGCACTTGAATTAGGGTATGATGCGGTATTATTAAATTCAGCCATTGCAGGGGCGGGTTGCCCAGTGACTATGAGCCGTGCATTTAAAGCTGCGGTAGAGGCAGGGCGTTTTGCATACAATGCCAAAGCAATGCCCGAAAAAGACGTTGCAACCCCCTCAACCCCAACAATGGGTATGCCATTTTGGCATCAGCAGTAAGGAAATAAAAATATGACAAACGTAGTGTGGACAATTGCTGGCTCTGATTCTGGCGGCGGTGCGGGCATTCAAGCCGATATCAAGGCAATGCAAAGTTTTGGTGTGCATGCTTGTACTGCGATCACCGCGCTTACCGCTCAAAATAGCTTAGGTGTAGAGGCTATTAATGCAGTGTCTACCGATATTATTGAGTCCCAGTTGCTTGCACTTGAAAAAGACATGAAAGCCAAAGTGATAAAAATTGGCATGCTTGCTAATGTGCAGCAAATTCAGTTGATCAGTGAGCACATAAGCCACTACAAAACCAAATGGCCAACCCCGCCGGTTATTGTGTATGACCCTGTTGCTATTGCCTCAAGCGGTGACTTACTAACAGAAGAAGACACCGTAAGCGCGATAAAAGAATGTTTACTACCGCTGGTGGATGTAATAACCCCAAATACCCACGAAACCCAGTTATTAACGGGTGTGTATTTAATTGGCCCTGCAGCGATTAAAGAAGCGGCGAGTAAGCTGATGGCGTGGGGCGCAAAAGCGGTGGTGATTAAAGGCGGACATTGGGATTACCCAAGTGGTTACTGTATTGATTACTGCTCACAAGGTAATGAAGAGTACTGGTTGGGTAATGAAAAAATTCAGGTTCCGCACAATCATGGCACTGGCTGTAGTATGGCGTCCGTTATTGCTGCATGCCTTGCAAAGGACTATCCGTTAAAAGATGCGTTTATTTTAGCTAAAGCCTATATAAACCAAGGTTTAAAGCAATCAGTTCGCTATGGCGAGGGGATAGGGCCGGTTGCACAAACGTCGTTTCCGACTGACCTAGCGCATTACCCTCAAGTGATTGAAGCGGGTAGTTGGTTGGGTGATGAGCTAGATTTTGATGTACCGCTTGATTTTAATATGGCAGCTGACTTTGCTGCGTGTGAAAGCAAAGCGCTTGGCGCTTATGCGGTAGTCGATAGTGTAGAGTGGTTAGAAAAATGCTTACAAAATGGTATTAAAACAGCACAGTTAAGAGTTAAAAATAAAAGCGAAGATGAGCTGGAACAATTAGTCGCAAGCGCGGTCGCTTTGGGTCAGCAATACAGTGCGCATGTGTTTATTAACGATTACTGGCAGCTGGCAATTAAACATGGCGCCTATGGTGTGCATTTAGGACAAGAAGACTTAGAGAGCGCAAATTTAGCGGCTATAAAAGAAGCAGGCCTGCGACTTGGGCTTTCTACCCATGGCTTTTATGAAATGCTTCGGGCGCATAATTACCGCCCAAGCTACATGGCCTTTGGCGCGATTTACCCTACCACCACCAAAGACATGGCAGGGCAAATTCAAGGGCTTGAAAAGCTAACTCGATTTGTGCCATTAATGCAAAGTTATCCTACTGTGGCTATTGGTGGAATTGATTTAAATAGGGCGCAAGAGGTTGCTAAAACTGGCGTGGGCAGTGTAGCCGTGGTACGTGCTATTACCGAGGCTGATGATTATGTAGAGGCAATCAATACCTTAAAATCGGTGATAAATGAGAATGCCTGCTAACATGCAAACGCAGCAGCTCAGCGACAAAGAAACTCTACGTTATAGCCGCCACTTATTATTAAAAGAGGTGGGGCTTGAGGGGCAGTTAACACTTAAAGCGGCAACCGTTGCTGTGGTAGGTGCAGGTGGACTAGGAAGTCCTGCGCTACTTTATTTAGCAGCTGCTGGTATCGGCACACTAATATTAATTGATGACGATACCGTTGAACTCTCTAATTTACAGCGGCAAATACTGTATAAAGTGAATCACTTAGGGCAGCAAAAAGTAAATGCAGCAGGGAAGGTGCTTGCGAGCCTGAATAATCAAATAAACATAGTGACTCACTCGCAAAAGTTGAGCGATGCTAACAGTGATGCACTATTCAGTAACGCCGATATCGTACTTGATTGCTCTGATAACTTTGCGACTCGTTACACCGTCAATCGTTTTTGCGTAAACAACAAAACACCACTAATTTCTGCAGCAGCGCTAGCAACCCAAGGGCAATTAATGGGCTTTGACTTTAGGCAAACAGATAGCCCTTGCTATGGCTGCGTATTTCCACAAAATGATGCTAACCCTGTTGTTAATTGCGACAATGCGGGCGTTATTAGTCCCTTACTTGGTGTAATTGGCTCTATGCAGGCACAGCTAACTCTTAATATGTTGTTAGGTCATTTTGGGGGGAGTGTGTTTATAACCTTTGACGCATTAAGCTTAAAGCAACAGCATTTTAAGATGGCTAAAAATTTAGCGTGTAGAGAGTGCTTAACCTGAGCAAGCTCTACGTCTACAAAAAAACACCGCGTTCATTACAATAAACGCGGTGCTTTTTAATTTCGGCCTGACAACTGATTTATTTATTAATCATCAATTTTTGCAAACGCAGTGCCTAAACGGGTTACCGTTTCAGGGCGTTGATCATCAAAAATATCGGCTTTATCTGCACCCCATGCAAGCACAACTGTTGAGCCTAATTTAAAGCGGCCCATTTCTTCCCCCTTCTTAAGGGTGATCGCGTTTTCGCCTTTAGTTGGGTAGTTCCAGCTAAACACATCACTGCCAGCTGGTGGAGTGACTGTGCCAGCCCAAATAGTTTCTATGCTAGCAACAATTGTTGCGCCTACAAGGACCATAGCAAGCGGGCCAATTTCAGTTTCAAAAATTGCTACTACACGCTCGTTACGGGCAAATAAATTCGGTACGTTTTGCGCGGTAAGTGGATTTACCGAAAATAAATCGCCCGGTACGTAAATCATTTTGCTTAACGTGCCATCAATTGGCATATGAATACGGTGGTAGTCTTTTGGCGCCAAGTAAATAGTTGCAAATTTACCGCCTAAAAACGGTGTTGTGTCGTCTTGTGAGCCACCTAGCAACGCTTGTAAGCTGTAATCATGACCTTTAGCTTGGATTAGTTGACCGTCAACAATATCGCCAAGCTGGCTGATTGCGCCGTCAACAGGGTGAATAATAATATCGTCATCTTCAACCATGGGACGAGCACCGTCTTTTAAAGGACGGGTAAAAAATTCATTAAAGGTTTTATAATGAGCTGGATCAGAATATTTAGCCTCACTCATATTTATTTTGTATTGTTTAATGAATAATTTAATTAATGTTGTGGTTAATGCGCCCGCTTTTGCAGCTGCAAGCTTACCTACTACACGAGAAATAAAGTGCTTTGGCATAGCATATTGCATGGCGATTTTAAATTTATCTAAACTCACAGGTTTTTCCCTAATTATACGCGAGGCGCACGCGCGCCGGCACGGCCATCGGCCATGGTTTCTAAAATACGGTGATAGCTTTCAAAACGTAACTTTGAGATATCGCCATCAGCGACTGCTTGCTGAATTATACAGCCTGGATCGTTTAAGTGTTTACAGTCTCTAAAACGGCATCCACCTATAAACTCTCTAAATTCTTTAAAGCACCAAGTGACTCGTTCAACATCTAAATGCCATAAACCAAACTCACGAATACCCGGTGAATCAATTAAGTTACCGCCACTTGGTAAATGATGCAGACGCGATACTGTGGTGGTGTGCTGGCCTAGACCGCTGTTTTCAGACACTTCTTTAGTCAAAATTTCAGCATCCGGCAGCACAGTGTTTACTAAGGTAGATTTACCCACACCACTTTGGCCAACAAAAATATTGTTTTTTTCTACAAGTACTTCTTTTAATTCATTAATGCCTTCGCCGGTTATATTACTAACTAGCAGCACCTGGTAATTAAGTTTACGGTAAATATCGAGTATTTGTTGGATTTCGTTTAAACCAGTTTCATCAATTAAATCAATTTTATTAAGTACTAAAATCGGCTCAATGCCCATGTCTTCGCAGGCAATTAAATAGCGGTCGATAATGCTTGGCGTAAACTCTGGCAGTACCGCTGAAACCATTAAAATTTGATCAATGTTAGCGGCAATCACTTTAACCCCATCATAAAAATCAGGGCGCGTTAACTGTGAACGACGTTCTTGAGTTGCTTCAATAACACCCGCTAAATCGCCTTCACTTACTTTTGCACGACGAAATAATACCTCATCGCCACATACTAAATTCGATACGGTACGGCGAATATTACAGCGAAGAACATCGCCATTTTGGGTTTCTACGTCGGCATGTTGGCCAAAGCGGCTAATAACAATCGCATTTTCCACTTGACCTAAATTATCTGTATGCCACTCTTGCGCGCCGACTTTTGCCGGTTTTTTATCGGCATTCGATAAACGCTTTTGATGATTGGCCTTGATCCTACGGGATTGGCCTTTACTTAATTTTTTCTGTTTTGCCACTTGAGGCCTATAATCTGAGTTAAATGCCGAGTTTGCCAAAAAAAGCTTTAGCTCGACGGTTGATGCTAATATGATATATCGAAATGCGTTGGATCTAAAGAAAAGCACCGTTTAAGGTAATTATGACTATTAATAAATCAAATTTAATTTGGCTCGATCTGGAAATGACCGGACTTGAACCAGAGACTGACAAAATACTTGAAATTGCAACTGTTGTCACTGACGCTGATCTGAATATATTAGCCGAAGGCCCAACCATTGCCATTCATCAAAGTGATGAACTACTTGATGGTATGGATGAGTGGTGTACAACTCAGCATGGCAAATCAGGGCTTACAGCGCGTTGTAAGGCAAGTACTTTCGATGAAGCTTATGCCGTTGATCAAACCCTCGCGTTTTTAAAGCAATGGGTACCAGCGGGTGCTTCACCTATGTGTGGTAACTCGATTGGCCAAGATCGTCGTTTTATGAATAAGTATATGCGTGAGCTTGAAGACTTTTTTCATTACCGTAATTTAGATGTAAGTACCATTAAAGAACTTGCTCGTCGTTGGAAACCAGATGTATTGGCTCAAGTGAATAAAAAAGGGTCACATTTAGCGTTAGACGACATTAAAGATTCGATTATGGAATTAAAGGTTTACCGAGAAAAGTTTTTTAATTTATAAAAAACACTTGCAAAGCACCCTAATTATTGTAGAATCCTGCCCCGCTCAAGACGATAACCCCCGCGGGGTTAGTGTGTTTGAGTGCAGGTTAAAGATTCAAGAAGAAAGGTTAAAGGGACGAGGTTTAATATTGATAGAACCTATAACCTAGATATGCGGCACTAGCTCAGTTGGTAGAGCGCGACCTTGCCAAGGTCGAGGTCACGAGTTCGAGCCTCGTGTGCCGCTCCAATTTCTCACCAAAGAAATTGTAGTTCAAGATGAAAAGTTAAAATTGATATAATGCGGCACTAGCTCAGTTGCCAGAATGTAGGACGCGACCTGTCGCGCACCAACGGACAAATTACTGACTATTTTGAATGCGGCACTAGCTCAGTTGCCAGAATGTAGGACGCGACCCGTCGCGCACTAACGGACAAATTACTGACTATTTTGAATGCGGCACTAGCTCAGTTGCCAGAATGTAGGACGCGACCCGTCGCGCACTAACGGACGAATTACTGACTATTTTGAATGCGGCACTAGCTCAGTTGGTAGAGCGCGACCTTGCCAAGGTCGAGGTCACGAGTTCGAGCCTCGTGTGCCGCTCCAATTTCTCACCAAAAGAAATTGTAGTAGAAATAAAGATTCAAGATGAAAGGCGAAAGGAACAAGGTTTAATTTTGACAGAACCTAGGACCTAGAATCTTCATATAATGCGGTACTAGCTCAGTTGGTAGAGCGCGACCTTGCCAAGGTCGAGGTCACGAGTTCGAGCCTCGTGTACCGCTCCAATCTTATTTACTTTCCAGATATTCATTCTCAAATAGCAAACAATAATCCACATGTGAATCATTATAAATTTAATTTATATAATTTTTATTAGATTTGAAGTGCTCAATGGGTGCGAACGATCTGTGTTAAAAAATTCTCATTTAGAACAACTAAATAGCGAATTTTTTGCCTAGCTATCAACCCGTTTTTCCTGCCTCAAAATAGACCGCTTAATTAAGCGAATTGGTATAAAACCTAAAACCTAGCTCTAAAACGTTTCGCCTTGCAAAGTGGCAATAATACGCCTAGCCCCGCCATGGTCGCGATGTTCGCCTAAATATATTCCTTGCCAAGTCCCCAGCGCTAATTGACCATCATTAATAGGTATCGTTAACTCGCAACCTAAAGTGCTGGTTTTAATATGAGCAGGCATATCATCATCGCCCTCATAGTCATGACGATAATAAGGCTGGCGCTCAGGTACAAACTGATTGAAGTGGCTTTCCATATCCATACGCACGGTCGGATCGGCATTTTCATTAATGGTTAAGCTGGCAGAGGTGTGTTGAATAAATAAGTGTAATAAACCTATTTTTAGTTGGCTCAGCTGTGGGAGTTTAGTCAGTATGTCGTTATCAATTAAGTGAAAGCCCCGCGAGCGAGGTTTTAATGTAATCGTGGTTTGCGACCAGCTCATAGCTTATCGAAGCTCACTTCAATGTTTGCATTACCTGCATCACTGGTAAATGGCATAATAATTTTTTTGCCGTCACTTTTATGCGTAATAGTATGGTTTTTACCAGACACAACAACGGGGGTTGCCATGGCAAAGTCATAGCCTTTTTCACCTAATAGGTTTTTAGCACCACCGGTGACCATATTGGTTATTTCGCCGACCATGTCAGTGACTTCTTCATTTACGCTGTCAGGTCGCTCACCTAACATACGTTCCATTATAGTTAGCGCTAAACTTTCGTCGAAGGTTATTGAAAATGAACCGCGAGTTTGGGGGCCGACCATACCAATTAATCCCGATACATCACCACAGGCTACTTCATCGGTTTTAATGCGAGGTTTACCTGGTTTTAACTGAGTTTGAGCCATGGTGCTCAATACATTCATCAAAGAAGATAAAAAGGGATTAATGAACTCTACATTCATATTATATATCCTTAAATTGGTACTGATAGAGGGTATACGTAAAGTATAGCTATAGTCGCTCAGCTATGCTCGACAAGCGTCACATTTACCGTGTGCTTCTATGGTTTGCCCAGAAACTACAAAGCCACTTTCGGCTGCTAAGTTATTGAGCTCATGTGAAATTACTGTTGAATGCAGCTCTTTAACAAACCCACATGTATCGCAAATTAGTAATTGAACAGGATGAATATGATCAAAGTGATGACACAACATGAATGCGTTAGTGCTTTCAATTTTATGAATAAAACCGAGTTCTGCTAAAAAGTCTAAAGCACGATAAATTGTCGCAGGTTTTGCGCCTGTTTCAGTGACTTTTAATTGCTCTAGCAAATCGTATGCACCCACACCACCTTGAGCGCTTGCTAATAAACGAAATACCTTTTCGCGAATAGGTGTGAATCGCGCACCACGGTTGTCGCATACTTGTTTTGCTTTACTTACGAGTGATTCTATATTCATCTTCTCTCATCCTTACTTTGCCGTGATATACTAACATACTGTATTGTAGTTGCAGCGTTTTATTAACCGCTTTTGTGAAAAGGTATTCATTAATGCATGAACTATTAGCCATATTTATTTTCTTTTTTGCAGTTATCGATCCAATCGGCACAATTCCGGTTTTTATCGCCGTAACTCGGGGTGATGACGACAAGTTTAAGCGTAAAGTGATTTTTAAAGCAGTGGGTGTATCTGCTTTAGTACTGTTGTTTTTTGTGGTTGCCGGTGAGCAATTACTCAATGTGATTGAGATTCCACTATCGGCATTTCAAATAGCCGGTGGGTTGATCTTATTAATTTTTGCACTCTCCATGACGTTTGGTGAAAGTAAACCCGAAGCTGAAATTAAAAGTGTTCGCGATAGCACTGAAACCGCTATTTTTCCGCTGGCTATACCCTCAATTGCAAGCCCAGGCGCTATGTTAGGTGCTGTATTAATGACGCGTAATGAAGAATATACCTGGGTTGAACAAATGATTACCTCATCAATGATGCTGGCCGTTTTAGTGGTGGTACTTATTTTGTTATTACTTGCTACGCATGTACATAAAATAATAGGTGATAGTGGGGCAAGTATTATTAGTCGAATTATGGGGTTAATTTTAAGCTCAGTCGCAGTAACGAATATTTTAAACGGTATCGCACAATACTTTGGCTTGCAGGTGTTTGCTTAATATTGCTGCGCATGGGGCTTTTGTGTAAAATGCAGCGCCTTTTAAGCTGTGCTTAAATTATAAATTTTTGAGGACTACATTTTGGATAAACGTACTTTAAATCGACGCTTTTCTGTTGCCCCCATGCTCGATTGGACTGATCGCCATTGTCGTACGTTTCATCGTAAAATGACAAAGCACACCGTGCTCTACACTGAAATGATCACCACAGGTGCTATTTTGTTTGGCCGTGGTGACTATTTGCACTTTAATCAACATGAAGGCCCAGTAGCGCTGCAGCTGGGGGGCTCAGATCCGCAAGCGCTAGCACAGTGTGCCAAGCTTGCAGGTGAGCGCGGTTATGATGAAATAAACCTTAACGTAGGTTGTCCGTCTGATCGTGTGCAAAATGGGCGTTTTGGTGCCTGTTTAATGGCAGAGCCCGAGCTTGTGGCAGAGTGTGTTGCTGCAATGAAAAGTGAAGTCAGTATTCCTGTTACGGTAAAAACGCGCATTGGTATTGATGAGCAAGATTCCTATGAATTTTTATGTGCGCTTATTGAAGCATCGCATAAAGTAGGCTGTGATGATTTTATTATTCATGCCCGTAAGGCATGGCTAAAAGGATTGAGTCCAAAAGAAAATCGCGAAGTTCCTGAGCTTAACTACCCCCGCGTTTACCAGCTTAAAAAAGATTATCCACAACTTGATTTAAGTATTAATGGCGGTGTTAAAACCATTGAGCAAAGCCTTGAGCATTTACAGTACATAGATGGAGTGATGGTTGGGCGAGAGGCTTACAGCAATCCATTTATGCTAAATGAAGTGGATGAAAAAATATATGGTGACGCTGCTAATACTCAGACACGTCATGATGTTGTGCGCTCTATGTATGATTACATTGAAGAAGAGATGCGTTTAGGCGCTAACTTTTGGCATGTTGCTCGCCATATGTTAGGTATTTTTCAGGGACAACCCGGTGCGCGTGGTTTTAGACGCCATTTATCTGAAAATGGCCATGGCAAGCAAGCTGATTTGAGTGTTATGGATAAAGCACTAAGTTACGTACCCGAATAACAGATCCTCTGTATAGAAAAAAGCCACCTCAGGTGGCTTTTTTTGATCCCAAATTTTGGTCAAAAGTTTAATTTATTAGCCAATTCGACTTAATTTCATTCAGTGGTGAGTCATTAATTTACCTACTTAAAATAACTTAACCACATGATATTTAATGAAAATAAAACCATTTTAAGTTGTTGGCATAACTCTTGGAATCCTGTTGATGTATAAATAAAAATCATCAGGAGAATAACATGGGCATATTTAACCGCGTAAACGACGTCATTCAAGCAAATATCGTAGCTATGCTTGATAAAGCAGAAGACTCAGAAAAGTTACTCAATTTGATGCTTACTGAAATGCAAGAAGCGCTTAATGAGTGTCGTAGTACGGCAGCTGCACTTTTATGTGAAGAAAAGAGCATTAAACGTCAAATAAGTAACAAACAGCAAGCGCTCGCAAATTGGCAATTAAAAGCTGAGCATGCTGTGGCAAAAAATCGTGACGATTTAGCTAAATCAGCATTAGCCGAAAAACACACAGTTGAACAAAGCATAGGGTGCTTGCAAACGCAGCTTGAAACATTGCAGCAATCAATTGTAAAAATCACAGAAGACTGCGAGCGCTTACAACAAAAAATGATGCAGGCAAAAGCAAAACAAGCACAACTTACAAAGCGTGAAAACGTAGTTGAAGCAAGGGCAAAAATAAATACGCAACTACAAAGCGATAAAGTGGCTTTTGCCTTATCACGATTTGAGCAAATAGAGCGCCGCGTTGAAAGTGTAGAGTCGCAAGTTGAAGCGTATGAGCTCACAGATACTGCGAGCAATACAGCTATGCAAATTGAGTCACTGGTTAAAAACGAAAAAATTGATGCAGAACTGGCTAGTTTAAAAGCAAGTTTAAATACTGCTAATAAACAAACAGCTTAAGGAGATTGTTATGAATAGTTTTAATACACACCGTCGTTGGTACAAAAATACGCTTAACAAAAAAATATCAGGCGTCTGTAGTGGGTTAGCTTACCGACTAGACTTTCCGGTATGGTCTACTCGCTTAGTGACTGTTTTATTATTTTTAAGTTTTCCGTTTGCAGTGGCGCTAGGTTATTTAATTGCTCACTGTTGCCTTGAAGAAAAAGCAGTGTAAGGAGAGTAGCATGAAAACATTCGCCGTGTGCCTAGTTATTGTTGCGTTGTTTTTAATTAATAGCGGTTCAATTATTCACTTTGATGTGTGGCAGTTTCCGCTATGGATCTCAGATATTAGCTGGACAGGTATAGAGCTCATTGGTGCATTAGTTGCTATTATCGTTGTTATTGCGATTGTTGCTTTAGTGACGATGGGGTTAGTTGGCGCGGCGATGGTGGCACTGGCTGGTACTATTTTAGCTTTTTTATTCGGATCATTGATGATTGCTTGGCCGTTATTGTTTGTAGCAGGGCTGTGTTGGTTAATCGCAGATAACAAAAAAGTCGTCTCTTGAGCTTAAATTAGCTGCCTAACATAGGGGAATTATGATAAATTTGAACTATATTTTTTTGTTTTAACAAGGATTTTACTGATGATTAAACAATGTATTTCGATAGCAAGTGCATTAATGGTGGGTGTTTTTTCGTCTTCGTTAATGGCGCACGAAGGACATGAACACGATAGTGTTGTTGCGCAGCTACAAGTAACACATGCGCAAGTAAGAGAGTTTTTGCCGGCAACCAAAGCCAGTGTGGCTTACTTTAGTATTAAAAACCACAGCAATGTACCAGCAACCTTGACTAAAGCGACAATTGATGGCCTAGGGCGTGTTGAAATTCATGAGCACGTTCACGCTGACGGTATGATGAAAATGCAAAAAGTCGAATCATTGCTTATTAAAGCTCACCAACAACTCGATTTTAAGCCAGGCAGCTATCATTTAATGGTGTTTGAACCACAAGAACCGTTAAAAGTAGGTCAAGAACGTAAACTCACGCTATATTTTGAAGACGGGAACCGAGTATTTACCAATGCAAAAGTCGTTTCGTTAGCCTCACAAGCAGAGCCGGTAAAAGCATCGAAAGATCATAGTCATCATTAGGAGGATAAATGTCACAGCATAAAGGAAAAATAATAACGGCACTGGTACTGTTATTTGTCGTGTTTTACGCCATTGCAGTGTACTGGAGTATAGAGCCTTCACGTTTTGATGTTGTGCAAAATGCTAAGCAACAAGCGCAGCAACGCAGTGAAAAACTAGTCACAGGTTATGTAACAACTTCAACACTCATCACTGTAGCTGATACGCTTTTAACTAAATCAGGCGGTTACTTATCAAATGATGTGCTACCACCGAGCGTAATAATGGACAATATGCCGGCCTGGGAGTATGGTGCGCTGGAAATGGTGCGTGATTTAGCGTTGTCTATGCGAAAAGATTTTAGCCGCTCACAATCGCAATCAACTGAACACGAAGCGCTCAAAAAAGCTCAGCCACAATTTAATATCAGCTCTGAAGCATGGGCATGGCCAAGTGCTGAGGGTGAATACCAAAAAGGAATTGATTATTTAATGGTATATCGTTCTCAAATAGCCAATCAGCATGAGCGCGATAGCCAATTTTACTCTCGTGCAGATAACCTACGCAGTTGGTTAAAAGAAGCTGAAAAGCGTTTAGGCAGCTTAAGTCAGCGTTTAAGTGCAAGCGTGGGTCAAGATAAGGTTAACACTGACCTCGCCGGTAACTCTTCAAATACACAGGCCACCTATACGCCTTTACAACAACAAATAAAAACATCATGGTGGGAAATTGATGATGTATTTTATGAGTCACGTGGGGCCACTTGGGCTTTACTGCACTTTTTACAGGCGGTTGAATATGATTTTGCCGATGTGCTTGATAAAAAGAACGCCCGTGTCAGCTTGCAACAAATTATTCGCGAGCTTGAAGCAACCCAAGAAACGGTATGGAGCCCAATGATTTTAAACGGTAATGGATTTGGTTATGTCGCCAACCATTCACTTGTTATGGCAAATTATATTTCTAGAGCCAATGCGGCACTAATTGAACTTAGCGAATTATTAGCGCAAGGATAAAAAATGAAAAAGTATTGTATAGCAGCAGCCTTATCAATGGCATGTTTAGCCCCTGTAGCACAAGCCGACACTGTATTGGGTTTATATGTAGGGGTTGATGGTTGGAAAGCAGATAATGACGGTAGCTTTTCTGATAACAATAATGCCCTGCAAAACTTCAACTTTGAAGATGAAACCTTTGTAAGTTATTACGCTGCGCTTGAGCACCCAGTGCCATTAGTGCCAAATTTAAAGTTAAAATACACTGAGCTTGAATTAACCGGTTCAACAGTGCTTGAAGACACATTTAGTTTTAACGGTACTGATTATATTGTTGGCACTGATGTTAATTCAGTGACTGACTTATCGCATATCGATTATATTTTTTACTACGAGATTTTTGATAACGATTTAATCTCAATTGATTTAGGTCTTAATGCTAAGCAGTTTGATGGTGAGCTTGTTGTAACAGGTACATCACAACAAGGTGGCGCTAACTTTACTGAAATCGAAGAGTTCTCTGGTGTTGTGCCGTTAGTATATGGACGTTTTGAAGCGGGTTTACCATTTAGTGGTTTAAGTGTTTTTGCTGAAGGCAGCTTTTTAGCCATAGATGACAGTAAAGTACAAGATTACCAAATGGGTATTGCTTGGGAATTTATTGATAACCTAGCCGTTGATGTTGCGGTTAAAGCGGGCTACCGCTCTATGGTTTTAGAACTTGATGATGTCGATGATATTAATACTGATATTGATGCATCGGGGCCGTTTGCCGGTATTCAGGTTCACTTTTAATTAAAGTTTTATTTTGAGCCACCTTGTGTGGCTCTTATTTTTAAAAGCTAACACACGCTTTTATTATTAGTCATCTCTGTTTGCTATTTTAAAGAATGCCAAACTAATTCAAATTCCCCTTCAAATGCTGAACCAATTAACTGTTTGTACACCTTGTTAATTGGGTAGTTCATTAATCTAAATAGTTCATCACCTGTTTGAGTAAACTTATAATAGCTAAGCACTAAATCGTTACTTTTTGCTTTTAAGATTAGTTTTTGTGATAAAAAGGATAGGGTGAACTCTTGTCCTACTTTTAATGCCGCTGACTCTATTTCTTTACGATACAGCAAGTTTAAATCCATTAAAGTTAGTACGTCTGGAAAGCTCACGCCGCTTTTACCTATGCTTAATGACACTTTATTGCCTTTACCTAGTAAATCAAATAATGAGGGTTTTTTGTAATACCCCAAGAATATTAGGTGGCTGCTATCCTTTTCGTTATACCCAGAAATAGACACGCACTTTCTTAATGAATCGGCTTCGCGCTGGGTCATGTGCTTAAGTGTTTGTAAACTTTTAATAGAAAAAGTACCTGGGCTAATGGTTTCGCCAGTAAAAATTTTTGCCCACAACACTTGCATAGATTGATTTGAGGTATCTTCACATAAGGCTATAAAGTGCTCCACCCAATCAGCATCGGGCTGCTTAGCGCAAGCAACATCAGGACAAAACTCCATTGCTAAGGCTAAAATAGTCTCAATATTTTGTTGCTGTTTAATCAGTAGTAAGTCTTGTCGTTTTTGAGCACGCGCTAAAATTGAATGCTCGCTATTAATACTATAAAGCGATTTGGCTTTACCTTGAGGATTATAGGTTTTTTCATCAATGGCAGGCGTATTGCTCACTTTTGTGACCGAGTAACCTAGCAGTGACTCAATAATATTGGCAAGTTTAATCCTGGCTTGTGCGGTTTTGACTGTCATGGCTTTCCATTATTGCTTGTGCATCACTGAGTTGAGCGACCGTTTTTAGGTTATTTAATCCTAGGGTCACTATATTACCTAATATATTTTCAGCAAATATAGCAACGTACCCAGAAATAAGCGGCATCGTTGCTTGTCCTTCTATATGCCACGTGACGGTTTTTGTGTGCGGGCTAAATAGCAATTTGCTAGTGATAATATGCTCTTGATTAAATAACACACTAAATACAACTTCATTATCGCTTAATGACGATATTGTCATTTCGCCATTGCCCCATTTACCTTCCCAAGATTGGTAGGCTCCTGCGCCAGAGCTCGGTTCTCCAATATTAAACTTAATATTAGGGTCTATTTGTTGCCACGGCGACCATTTATACCACTGGGTAAAGTCCTCCACTAATGACTTTATTACGGGAGCGCGTGCATTAATTTTTATACTTTTTTGCACATGATAATTTTGTGGTAACAATAATCCAACGACAACAAAAACCAGAAGCAATATGATTGAAAACTGCATTATTTTTTTAAGTAGTTTAATAGGTATTCCTCATCTATTTTAATTTACAGCGTCTATCAATTATTAATTATTTAATAGTTTAACGAAGTCACGGTTGCTTTTGATCTATTTTATCTACCTTGTATTATTCCAAAAGCAGACATTAGCCGTAATAAGTTTAGATGATTTATTAGTTTTAGTAATGCCATAAAGGTAAACAATTTTTAATCAGCGCTTTCATTTTGTGCTATATCAACGGGGATGTCGATAGGGTATAATTCGCGCCTTTTGTTATTGAACGGCCAATTTTATGAGCACATTAAAAGCTGAACGCGCCTTATTCTCATACCCCAAGTATTGGGCTGAGTGTTATGGCACAGCTCCATTTTTACCAACAACACGCGAAGAAATGGACGCGCTTGGCTGGGATAGCTGCGATATTATTATTATTAGCGGTGATGCTTATGTAGACCATCCTAGTTTTGGGATGGCCGTAATTGGCCGAGTGCTAGAAGCGCAAGGTTTTAGAGTGGGTATTATTGCTCAACCAGATTGGAACTCTAAAGATGCGTTTATGGCATTGGGTAAGCCTAACTTATTTTTTGGTATTACAGCCGGTAATATGGACTCGATGATCAATCGTTACACCGCTGAAAAACGAATGCGCCATGATGACGCATACACACCAGGAAATGTCGGTGGTAAACGCCCAGATCGCGCAGTGATCATTTATTCACAACGCTGTCGTGAAGCCTACAAAGATGTGCCATTAGTGTTAGGGGGCATTGAAGCCAGTCTGCGCCGTATTGCTCATTATGATTACTGGCAAGAAAAAGTACGTCGTAGCGTATTATTTGACGCTAAAGGCGATATTTTAATTTATGGTAATGCCGAACGCCCGTTAGTTGAAGTAGCGCATCGTATCGCTGCCGGTGAAACCATCGATACCATACAGGATGTTAGAGGCACGGCAGTTATTCGTAAAGAGCCTTTACCTGGTTGGCGTGGCAGTGACTCAACAGCCATTGATAAAATTGGTAAAATAGACCCTATTCCTAATCCTTATGGCGCGGATGATGTGGGCTGTGCTAAATCAGAATTTAAGCAAGCCGGCATCGATTTACAAGCAGAAGCTGCAAAACCAATTACCATCCAGCCTGCTCGTCCTAAGCCGTGGGAAAAAACTTACGTTAAACTGCCGGCATTTGAGCAGGTTAGCGTTAATAAGCCTTTGTATGCCCATGCATCACGTATTTTACATCAAGAAACCAACCCAGGTTGTGCAAGGGCGTTATTTCAGCGTCATGGCGATCGTTCTATTTGGGTGAATCCGCCGGCTTATCCGCTTGAAACTCAGGAAATGGATGACGTGTTTGGTTTACCTTACCAGCGTATACCACATCCAAGTTATGGCGATAATAAAATTCCCGCTTACGATATGATTAAAACGTCGGTAAATATTATGCGCGGCTGTTTTGGCGGCTGTTCGTTTTGTTCTATTACCGAGCATGAGGGGCGCATAATACAAAGCCGTTCTCAAGAATCGATTATCGAAGAAATTGAACAAATTAGAGATAAAGTGCCGGGCTTTACTGGGGTTATCTCTGATTTAGGTGGGCCAACTGCAAATATGTACAAACTGCGTTGTACCAGTAAAAAAGCAGAGAGTACGTGCCGTCGCTTGTCGTGTGTGTATCCTGATATTTGTAAGCATATGGATACCGATCACACACCCACTATCGACTTATATAAAAAGGCGCGTGAGGTTAAAGGGATCAAAAAGATCTTAATTGCTTCGGGCGTGCGTTATGACCTTGCAGTACGTGATCCTCGTTACGTTAAAGAGCTAGTAACCCATCATGTTGGTGGATATTTAAAAATAGCACCTGAACACACAGAAGATGGCCCATTATCAAAAATGATGAAACCAGGTATGGGCGCCTATGATGAATTTAAAGTGTTATTTGATAAGTACTCAAAAGAAGCGGGTAAAAAGCAGTATTTAATTCCATACTTTATTTCTGCTCACCCGGGGACTAAAGATGAAGACATGGTAAACATGGCTTTGTGGCTGAAATCGAATGATTTTAAGCTTGATCAGGTACAAAACTTTTATCCATCACCGATGGCCAACGCTACCACCATTTACCACACAGAAATGAACTCGCTTCGTAATATTAAAAATAATACTGAGCAAGTTGCTGTGCCTAAGGGAGCGCGTCAACGTCGTTTGCATAAAGCAATTTTACGCTATCACGATCCTGCCGGTTGGCCAATGATCCGCGAAGCCCTGCGTAACATGGGCAAAGCCAAGCTTATTGGTAAAGGACCTAACTGTTTAGTCCCTGAAGAAGGGCGAGATGAAAGACAAACCAAAGGCGGAAAAGGTAACAAGGGCGGTCGTCCTGCGCTGACTCGTCATACTGGCTTTAGCCAGTTTAAAAAAGCCAACACTAAACCTAAGGTAGGTGGTAATCGCCAACGCGCTAAGTAGCCTTAACTTATGTAAAGTAACTATCGGCTTAAACAAAAACACCGCGTATTGATGCGGTGTTTTTGTTTAAAAACGTTTATAAAAAGATTAAATCAATAACCAAGTCGCAGTACCTAAGAAGGCAAATATACCAACAATATCAGTTACCGTGGTTAGTACCACACTGCCTGCAAGTGCTGGATCTATTTTCATTTTTTTAAGCAATAGTGGGATACTAGCACCCGCAATACCTGCTGCAACTAAATTCATAAACATAGCAAACGCTAAAACACCACCGAGTTTGAAATCCCATTGCCAAAGCGCAACAACACCGGCAATTAGGATAGACCAAACCATACCGTTAATCGCACCGATAGCGAGTTCTTTTAATAATAAAAAACGTTGGTTAGTTTGGTTGATATGACCCACCGCGATACCGCGAATAACCAAAGTTAAGGTTTGGCTGCCTGCAACCCCACCCATTGACGGGACAATGCCATTGAGCACAGCAAGAATTGGTAATATAGCTAAGGTGTTTTCAAAAAAGCTCGCCACAATTGCAGCCAGCAATGCAGTTAGTAAGTTTACACCCAGCCAAATTGAGCGCTTTTTAGAGCTTTTCAACACAGGTGCAAAGGTATCTTCTTCATCATCTAAACCCGCTAAACCCAGTAAACTGTGCTCAGCGTCTTCACGAATAACATCAACGATATCATCAATGGTGATCCGCCCAAGCAAGTGTGCGTTGTCATCAACAACCGGTGCCGATATCCAGTTATGACGCTCAAACAATTGTGCAACTTCGCTCTCATCCATTGAAATAGGAATAGACTCACAGTCTTCATCCATTAAATCATGAACAATTTTTTCAGGGGGGTTGGTTAATAAAGTGCTCAGCGATAGGGCGCCTAAAAAGCAGTTATTTTCATCAACCACATATAAGTCATCTGTACCCTCAGGTAATTCGCCGCGTAAGCGAATATAACGCAGTACCACATCTAGAGTCACATCGGGGCGAATAGTAACGGTATCTATATTCATCAATGCGCCAGCAGAGCGCTCTTGATACGATAAAGCCTGCGTTGCACGTTCTCTATCTTGAATATCCATAGCGCTAACAACATCTTTATAAACGGTGTCAGGTAGGCTACGTAGTACTTCCCCTAAGTCATCATGGCCCATGTCTTCGGTTGCGGCAGCAATGTGCTCGGGTGCCATTTGCGCAATAATGCCCAAACGTACATCTTCAGACAGCTCTTCAAGCACATCACCTTGTACATCAGGATCAACAAGCTGCCAGAGCATACGGCGAATTTTATGCGGGGATGATTCTAAAAGAAGTGCGGTATCACAAGGCGCCGTTTTTGCCAGCATGCGTCTAACTTGAACAAATTGACCACTATTTAGTGACTTAGTCACCTGTTTTAGTTGTTGTAGTGGAATATCTTGTTCTAAAGCTTCAGGCATTGGCGTCCTTAATTAAATTGTATTACATGCTGGAAGGGTATAAATGCTATTCAATTTTAGTTTATCTTACTTTATGTGAGCAAACTAACTCAACCACTATTAACCTAAGCTTAGGATGATGAATTAATAATGAACTTTTTTATTCTTGCTCATTAAATCGTTGGTCGATGAGTTCACCTATTGCGCTAAGTGCAGGCTCAGCGTCGGGGCCTTCGCATACCACCTTAACTTCTTTGCCTTGGCTGCTTTCGAGTAACATAAGTGCCAGCACGCTATCGCCAGCGGCTTGTTTGTCATCTTGAAATAAAGTGATTGTGGCATCAAATTGCACAGAAAGCTGAGCTAGTACTGTCGCCGCTCTAGCGTGTAATCCTAATTTGTTTTTTATTAAAAATGTATTTTCTAAGCGCATGACATGTTCTCGCAAGCTTTGATTTTATTCTTGTTCTCGGTGGCGAATTTTTACATTAGGATGACTCATTGCAAAGCTTTCGCCAATGGTTTGCGCTAAATAAACAGAGCGGTGTTGCCCACCTGTGCAGCCAATTGCAATGGTTAAGTAGCTGCGGTTATTTCGTTCTAAATGCGGCAGCCATGTTTGCACAAATGTTTGAATTTGCCATGTAAATTTTTGCACTATGCTGTGACTTGCTAGGTAGTCTTTTACTGGTTGATCCAGCCCCGTAAGTGGCTTAAGTTCAGGCTCCCAATGCGGGTTTGGTAAAAAACGGGCATCGAATACGTAATCTGCTTCTTTAGGGATGCCGTGTTTGAAACCAAATGACTCAAAGGTAATGATCAGTTGTTTATCTTTTTTTCCGAGTATTTTTTCACGAATAGATTCAGCAAGCTGATGCACACTTAAATCTGTGGTATCAATCATATAATCAGCACGATTAATCAATACATCAAGCAGTTGTTTTTCTTTTTTTATGGCTAAATCAAGCGGCAAAGAATCAATAGATAAAGGGTGGAGACGCCGTGTTTCTGAAAAACGTTTAATTAAGGTTTGATCGTCACTGTCTAAATAAAACACCGTTGGCTTAGTGAAACCAGGTAAATATTCAATGATTTCATTAAACTGTTGCTGCTCTTTAGGTAAATTACGCACATCAACACTTACGGCTATTTTGTTGTAGCTGTCGGAAACACTACGAACAAGAGATGGCAATAAATTTAAAGGAATATTATCTACACAATAATAACCTAAATCCTCAACAACACGCAGCGCAACAGATTTACCAGAACCTGAGCGACCACTTATAATTATTAATTCCATTTATCACCCTTAATTGTTACTACGGTTGACTTACAATTACTTGATACAGCTCATTGTCGGATTTTGCTGCTCGTAATTGCTTACAAAATTCTTTATCATTGAGCTTATCAGCAATCGTGGCTAGCGTCTTCAAATGCTGCTGATTATCGCCATCGGGAACAATTAACGCGACAAAAATGTCAACCGGCCGGTTATCAATCGCATCAAAATTAATAGCTGTTTCGCTCACTAAAATCAAAGCAAGGGGCTCTTGAGCTCCACTCATGCGACCATGTGGAATAGCAATGCCTCGGCCAATGCCTGTACTTCCAAGCTTTTCTCTTGCAGTTAATGCATTAAGAATATCTTGTTGTGTTAAATAGGGCAGCTTATTGTGAGCCAATTCACTGATAAATTCTAAAATTCTTTTTTTACTATTAAAAAGGACCGCAGCTTTACTGCAGTCCTGACAGATAAGTGAGCTTAGTTTCATAGTGTTAGTGTCGAGCAAGTTTCTCTTTGTGTTTAATTACTTGACGATCTAGCTTGTCAATGAGCGAGTCTATAGCGGCATACATATCTTGATGCTCAGTAGAGGCAAAAATCTCAGCGCCACTTACATGAACGGTTGCTTCAGCTTTTTGGTTTAGTTTTTCTACATCGAGAATAACGTGCACATTCGTTATGTGATCAGTGTGCCTCTGTAACTTCGAAAATTTACTATTTACGTAGTCTCTAAGCGAGTCGGTAATATCTACATGGCGACCAGTTAAATTCAGTTGCATAAACATTTTCCTCTTTGTTGTACGCCTTAAATCAAACTTTTACGTTGATTAGACGGGGGAATAGCTAGAGATTCGCGATATTTTGCTATAGTTCTCCTCGCTACTTTAATTCCTTGCTCTGCCAATATATCTGCAATTTTACTATCACTCAATGGTTTAGCTGAGTTTTCTGCAGCGATTAATTTTTTAATTAATGCACGTATTGCTGTTGATGAACATTCGCCACCATTTTCAGTACTTACATGGCTTGAAAAGAAATATTTAAGCTCAAAAATGCCACGTGGTGTATGCATGTATTTTTGCGTAGTAACACGCGATATAGTCGACTCATGCATTTCCACCATTTCAGCCACATCGTTAAGCACCATAGGCTTCATAGCCTCAGGACCGTGTTCAAAAAAGGCCTGTTGCTGTTGCACAATACAGTTGGTTACTTTAAGTAGCGTGTCATTTCTACTTTCTAAGCTTTTTATAAACCATTTAGCCTCTTGTAAGTGCGAGCGAATAAACTGGCTATCACCACTTGATTTAACCGTACGCGACATAGCTGCATATTGGCTATTTACTCTGATCTTAGGCATGCTATCTGGGTTTAATTCAACTACCCAACGACCTTTAACTTTCTTAACCGACACATCAGGAATAACGTATTCAGACTCTTCTCTAACAATAGTGTCTGCCGGTTTTGGGCTGAGCGTATGAATCAACGTCATGATTTCTTTAAGCTCATCTTCTTTAAGCTTTGTTTTTTTCATCAACGTGCGATAGTCACGTGCAGCAAGTAAATCAATATGATCGGTTAAGATCATTTTTGTTTCGTTTAAAAAAGGTGTGTCTTTATCAAATTGATTTAGCTGAATACACAAGCACTCTTGTAAACTACGCGCGGCTATTCCCACTGGATCAAATAGTTGAATACGCTTTAGTACCGCTTCTATTTCGTCAAGTTCAACTTCATCTTCGCCGTCGTTTTCTTGGTTAAAGCTTTCTAATATTTCTTCACAGCTAAGGGTTAGAATCCCTGAGTCGTCCACAGCTTCTACAATTGCAATAGCTATCGCTTCATCGGTAGGACTAAACGGCGTCAGTTGAAGTTGCCACATTAAATACTCATGCAGCGTTTCAGTCGAAGAGCCTTGATAAATAGATTCATCTTCTGGCATTGGGCCCGATGAAGAGGCAGGCGCAGCGCTCATATATTCATCCCAAGTAACATCCATAGCCATATCATCGCTAATGGTGTCTTTGGTCATTGCTTCGCCGCTATCTTGCTCATACTCGCTAGGTTTATCGTCAGCTGAGGCACTTAGCGTTAAGTCATCGTTATCGGCTTTTTGTTCGTTTTTACCTGCAGTGTCTTCGCTGTAATCGTGTTCTTCAACTTCAAGCAAGGGGTTGCTATCGAGCGCTTCTTGAATTTCTTGCTGGAGATCCAATGTACTGAGTTGCAATAAGCGAATTGCTTGTTGCAACTGTGGAGTCATTGTAAGTTGCTGGCCCATGCGCAGCTGTAATGATTGCCTCATTTATCTCTAACAATCCTTTTAAATTACGGTCTGTTGACCTTTACGGATTAAAATTTGTTCAAACTAGGGGCGGTTTAATTGCGGCGCGAGGTTTGTAACCTAGTGGGCTAAGTCAAAACCGAGCAAAGCTTCCGCGTCCTGCTCACGCTCCTTACCTACATCCATGTAGGCAACAAAGAGTAAATCGTCCCTAGGCAGAACCCGAAGGGCAGCGCCTGTTTGGCATTGATGCTGCGTTATCGCCTATTTATGGGGAATACCACACCACATAGGCTCTGCCTTGCCTAAATACCAAACAGACTGCTGCAAATTCAACCTTGAAAGGTCAACAGACTAAGTATGATTAATCTTAGCAGATGCTTAGTGGAATAACACACATATTAGAGCTTGAACTGCTCGCCCAAATAAACATCGCGTACTGTTTTATCGTTTAATACGTATTCAGGAGTGCCTGATGCAATTAACTCCCCATGAGAAACTATGTAGGCTTTTTCACAAACATCAAGTGTTTCGCGCACGTTATGGTCTGTAATAAGTACGCCAATGCCACGGTTTTTAAGATGCTCTATAATCTTTTTAATATCTAATACTGAGATAGGATCAACCCCCGCAAAGGGTTCGTCTAAAAGGATAAATTTAGGGTTTGCTGCTAATGCTCGCGCAATTTCAACGCGGCGACGTTCACCACCTGATAAGGCCATACCTTGGCTGTCACGAATATGCTGAATGCTAAATTCATCAAGTAAATTATTTAAGGTATCTTCGCGTTGTTGTTTGTTTAATTCTTTACGTGTTTCTAAGATAGCCATTAAGTTTTGATAAACAGTCAGCTTTCTAAAAATAGACGACTCTTGCGGTAGATAACCAATCCCTAAACGCGCTCGGCTGTGCATCGGTAATAAAGTAATATCTTTATCATCAATTGATATTTTGCCTTTATCACTAGGGACAAGGCCTACAATCATATAAAAAGTGGTGGTTTTACCTGCACCATTAGGGCCAAGTAACCCCACAATACTGCCAGCTTCAACCTCTAGGCCAACGTTTTTTACAACTTCACGACCTTTGTAGCTTTTAGCTAATAGCTCTGCTTTTAATGTGCTCATGGTTGGCCTTTATCATCTTCTTTTTTATTTTCAACAGGCACTAAAATAGTGTGTACACGGTCTGTTGAGTTTTCGTCTTTTTCTGCGCTAATTAACTGCTGCTCGATATCGTAAGTGATACTTTTAGCTGTTATTTTTTGACCTGCTTGAGCAATGCTTGCATCGCCGATTAAGGTTAAAAAACGCAGCGACACATCGTAACGCACTTCATTCGCACTGGCGCTCATTATGGTGCCATCGGCTTGTGTTTCTTCAAAATATGCAGGGCTGCCTGTGGCAATTAATAACTGTTTGTTATCGCCTAGGTCATCGCGTTTATGCACTTCTAAACGGTCAGCTGTGATACGGCGATTACCATGAATAATTTCAACATTTTTCTCAAAAATGCCTACGTTTTCTTTTAATTGACCTTCCTGCCTGTCAGCACTAATTGAGATTTGATTAGCCGCAGGAGCTTCAGTGGTTTCCTCTGCATGGCTATGAAATGCAATCAGTAATGAAGGAACAATTAGAATTTTAAATAGGTTATTGGTCATAATATAGGGTTCGCGTATGGTTAATAAGTTTAATCACCTCGGTTTTTAAATCGGCCTCAAGGCCTTTACCTGTGATTTTTAAATTAGGTCCTGTAATAACGACAGGCTGCTGTGATTGCATGGTTAATAGTTTTATATCAACATTGATGGTCTGGGCGGTGATCGTATCGATCATGGCGTTATCTACTAAGTTTTGAGCGGTTACATTACCCTCTAACACCAGTTGACGGTCGTCGTATAGGGTGGCTTCATCGGCGTTAATACGCCATGTTTGCTGCTCGTTGTATAAAGTGAATATAGGCTTTTCAAAAAAGGTAAAACCGAGTTGTTGATACAACTCCATTTTTACCGCAGTTACCTTATGGCTCACTTTACCTTGTTCATTATAAGCCGTTTGTTTTAGCTCAATAGCGGTATAATCAGGCTTAGCAATAACTTGTGTTTCTTCGCTTGCAGTAATATCAACCTTAGTAAAATAAGGATACCAGAGCCAAACCATACAGCTTATGAATAAAACGCTCAGTATAATGCGCGCTACATTCATGAACTCGTTCCTTGGCTAGTTAATGGCTTGTTATTTTCGAGCATAAGTAAGTCTGTCAGCTCTCTTACCGCACCAAAACCGCCGGGCAGTTGGGTTACATAATGTGATAAACGTTTAATAAGTGGATGAGCATCGTTTACGGCAACCGCAAAACCGACTTGCTCCATTACTGGCATGTCTGGGCCATCATCACCTATATAAGCAATTTGCTCATCGCTAAGCGCTAATTTTTGTTTTAATTCTTGATAGGCTATGAGCTTGTCTTCTTGGCCTTGATATATATGTTGTACGGTTAAACTGCTCATTCGCTGCTGCACTATATGAGAATGGCGCCCAGTGATTACGGCGACTTCAAAACCGCTGTTAATCAGGGCTTTGATACCAAATCCGTCTTTGGTGTTAAATGCTTTGAGTTCTTCACCTTGGTTTCCAAGATAAATACGTCCATCAGAAAATACACCATCAATATCACAAATTAATAGCTTTACTTTTTTTGCGCGCGCCTTTGCATCATCACTTAGCGGTTGATAGAGATCTTCAAATTGCATTTATAGCACTCCGGCTTTAAGTAAGTCTTGCATATTTAGTGCGCCAATCGGTTGATTATGCTCATTAATTACAATTAAACCATTAATACGTTTTTGTTCCATAATATTTAACGCTTCAGCCGCGAGCATCTCTTGGGTGGCTGTAGTACACGACTTGGTCATCACAACATTAATTTCAGTGCTATGAATGTCAATACGTTGCTCTAAAATACGGCGTAAATCGCCATCGGTAAACAGGCCTGATAATTGCTGGTCACTATCAACAATAGCGGTCATGCCGAGTCCTTTGGCCGACATTTCAATTAAGGCATCTTTAATCGTTTGCGTCTCGTTAATGATAGGCGTATCAGCACCACTGTGCATAACATCTTTAAGAGTTAAGAGTAATCGCTTGCCTAAGCTACCACCAGGGTGCGATAGTGCAAAATCATCAGCAGTAAAGCCGCGTGCTTCTAATAATGCCACCGCCATGGCATCACCCATAGCGAGTGTGGCAGTGGTACTTGCAGTAGGTGCTAAGCCCAATGAGCAGGCTTCTTGTTCAACTTTAATACACACATGCACATTTGCCAATGTTGCCATGGTTGAGCCTTGGTTGCCTGTCATGGCAATCATTTTGGCACCAATGCGCTTTAATACTGGAATAATATTAAGTACTTCGCTGGTTTCACCAGAGTTTGAAATGAGGATAACCACGTCATTTGCTGTGATCATTCCTAAATCACCATGGCTTGCTTCACCCGGGTGAACAAAAAATGCGGGGCTGCCGGTACTGGCAAGAGTGGCGGCTATTTTGTTACCAATATGGCCTGATTTACCCATGCCAATAACAATAATACGACCTGAGCAGTCATACATTAATTGACAGGCTTGGTTAAAGCTTTCATTAACGTATTGTGTAATATCGCTGAGTGCTTGGCGTTCAATCTCTAGAACACGTAACCCTTGTTGAATAAAGTTTAGCGTTGCCATGGGCTATCCTACTTGACTAAAAATATAACCTTGGTAAATCATAAATGCGACGATGAGCAAACCACCTTCTATTCTATTGATACGTCTTTGACCTCTAAAGTTCAATGACATAGCAATTAGCGCCAAGGTTGCGCCAATCATAATAATAACATCACGGTTAGCTACTGATGCGTCAATAACCGATGGATTAATTAATCCTGCCAGCGGTAATACCGCTAAAATATTAAAAATATTCGAACCAACTATGTTACCCAGCGCTAAGTCATCTTCATTTTTAAGTACACCTGCAATTGAAGCTGCAAGTTCAGGTAAGCTGGTGCCTATAGCAATAATGGTCAAACCAATCACCAAGTCACTTAAGCCAAAATATTTTGCGATATCAACGGCTGAGCCAACTAAAAAGTGTGAACTAACCGGCAGTAAAATCATACCCACTACCAGCCAAAAAACAGCTTTTTTGGTTGGTACATTGTCAGGTACTTCGTCACAGGCTTCGCTCACAAACGGATCGTCTTGGTTTTTAGCTCGCAGTGAGACAAAAATAAGTCCGCCAATAAAAACAACAAAGCCAAATAATAAGGCTGCACCTTCAAAAAATGAAAAATAGTTATCTGAAAAAATATACCAAGTTGCAATGGAGACCAGCAGTACCAGTGGAATTTCACGTTTTAACGTACTTGAAGATACTGATAAGGGTCTTAAAAGGGCGGTAATACCTAAAACTAATAAGATGTTAGTGATGTTTGAACCAACTGCATTACCCACGGCAGTATCGGTTTTATTTGCCAAAGCTGCTGAAGCCGATACCATCATTTCAGGCGCTGAAGAGCCCATAGCTACCACGGTTAAACCTACAATTAGCGTTGGCACGCCAAAGTTTTTAGCCAGTGCTGCTGCACCATAAACAAACCTGTCTGCACTCCATACGAGAGCCGCAAAACCAAGAATTAAAATGACAAACGAGGTAACCATTGTGATAAGCCAATTAATGTAAATTCAGATAGCGCGAATAGTAACAAAAGCCACCATAAAAGTATAAATAAAAGAATAAGGTGTAATACATTAGGTGGTTATTTTAAGAATTCTTTGGCGCTTTTTATATGAAATTTTAAGCCAAAGTTAAGGCTGCTTGAATCAATCTTATAACTGTTTTTGCGACACTATTACAAAATCTTACGAATTGTTTTTTCCATATTGGTTAAAAAACCCTTAAAATAGAAATATGAGAGAGTATTGTTATGGAGAGCGACTTGTCGCAATCAATAGTTGAAGTCAAGGATGTTACCTTTTCTAGAGGCGATAGGGTCATATATAAAAATATGAGCTTTGACGTACCTGAGGGTAAAATTACTGCCATTATGGGGCCAAGCGGAATTGGCAAAACCACGATGCTACGCCTAATAGGTGGCCAGCTTAAACCAGACTCCGGTGATATTTTATTTAAAAACGACAGCATTGTCGCTATGTCGCGCAAAGAACTCTACGCGGCACGTAAACGCATGAGTATGTTATTTCAAAGCGGTGCCTTATTTACTGATATGTCGGTGTTCGATAACATTGCATTCCCCATTCGAGAGCACACGCAACTCAGTGAAGATTTAATCCGTTTAGTGGTATTAATGAAACTACAAGCTGTTGGCTTACGTGGTGCTAAAGATTTAATGCCTTCAGAGTTATCTGGCGGTATGGCACGTCGTGCAGCTTTGGCTCGCTCTATAGCGCTTGATCCTGAACTTATTATGTATGATGAGCCTTTTGCAGGACAAGACCCTATTTCAATGGGGGTTTTAGTTAAGCTGATCAAATCTTTAAACGAAGTACTTGGCTTATCTTCTTTAATTGTCACGCACGATGTGACAGAAGTAATGAGTATTGCCGACCACGTTATTATTATTGCTGATCAAGGCGTTATTGGCAGTGGTACACCAGAGCAGATGCGAGAGCACGAATCACCACTTGTTCAACAGTTTTTAAAAGGGTTATCAGATGGTCCAGTGCCATTTCATTATCCAGCACAAACCTATGCAGATGAACTGTTAGGAGAGCAGCAGTAATGTTGGATTTACTACAAAAAATAGGCCACAAAACGCTGGGCCGATTTGCTGCACTGGGGCGTTCAACCCAAATGCTGGCAAGTGCGTTATGGCATGTACCCAATTTTAAAAAAGGCACACCTTTACTCGTGCGCCAATTATATATGGTTGGCTCACAGTCATTATTGATCATTGTTGTATCAGGATTGTTTATCGGCATGGTATTAGCCCTGCAAGGCTATACTGTTTTAGTTGATTATGGCGCTGAAGACAGCCTAGGCCCTTTAGTGGCGCTCAGTTTATTGCGTGAACTTGGGCCAGTAGTAACCGCATTATTATTTGCCGGTAGGGCAGGCAGTGCGTTAACCGCTGAAATTGGCTTAATGAAAGCCACCGAACAGTTATCATCGCTTGAGATGATGGCCATTGACCCGCTTAGACGAATTATAGCGCCGCGGTTTTGGGCTGGTTTGATTAGTATGCCAATGTTGGCACTTATTTTTTCTGCTGTAGCTATTATTGGTGCTCATTTAGTGGGGGTTGATTGGCTAGGCGTTGATACGGGAAGTTTCTGGTCAATTATGCAATCTCAGGTGTCGTTTGAAAAAGACATACTAAACGGTTTAATTAAAAGTATCGTATTTGCGATTGTTGTTACCTGGATTGCGCTTTACAAAGGGTATGACTGTGTTCCCACATCAGAGGGGATCAGCAAGGCAACAACAGAGACAGTGGTGCACTCATCACTAGCGGTATTAGGTTTTGACTTTATTTTGACAGCGGTAATGTTTACCAGCTAATAGGGTATTAAATAATGAATTCACGGAAATTAGAAATTTTAGTTGGTTTTTTTGTAGCATTGGGCATTTTGGCATTTTCAATGCTGGCGCTCAAAGTGGCTAATTCGGGTATTAGCGGCTCAGGTGAAACCTACACATTGAACGCCAAGTTTGAAAATATAGGATCATTAAAAACACGTGCACCCATTAAGGTGGGCGGCGTTGTTATTGGTCGTGTAGAGTCAATTTATGTACACCCACAAGAGTTTTTACCAGTAGTAAATATGAGTATTGATGCGCAGTATTTATGTCGTTTTTCAGACACTAGTTCCATCTCTATCTTAACCTCGGGTATTTTAGGTGAGCAATACTTAGGTATTAACCCTGTGATCGCATCAGATTCAGCTAAACAGCGATGCTTAGGCGAAGATGTAGCGAACAGCGAACAAGATCAAGCCATTGACGATTTATTTGGTGTTCAAAGTAAAGCATTAGCCAACGGCGATTCTATTACAGATACCAAGTCAGCATTGGTACTAGAAGAATTAATAGGCCAGTTTTTATTCAACCAAGGTAGTGAGTAATTATTATGTTGAAAACATTTTTAGCAAGTATCGCATTAGTAACTGTCACGCTAGTACAAAGTGTACATGCCGGTGAAGTGAAATTGACTGATCCTAATAAAATGGTACGTCAGGTTGCTGATAATACCTTTGAGCGTATTACCAAAGACCAGCCGTTAATAACCACTAACAAAGAGCATTTACGGGTCATCGTTGAAGAAGAACTGATGCCCTACATTGACTACAAATATGCTGCACTGAGAGTGTTAGGTAGCGAAGTATCTAAGGTACGCGCCATTACCGACAAAGCAGAAAAAGCAAAAGCAATTGAAGATATTCAGCGTTTTATTGGCGCGTTTAGAGAGTACCTTGTTGCCACTTATGCTGGCGTTTTTACCCAGTATACTAATCAACAAGTTGAATTTGCTGCCGAGCAGCCTTTTAAAGGCAAAGATGTGGTGGTGGTAAAAACCAAAATTGTAGAAGCCGGTAAGCCTGATATTAAAATTGATTTTAAAGTACGTGAAGATAGAAGTGGCGAATGGCGCGCTTACGATATGATTGCTGAAGGCATTAGCTTACTTGATGCAAAACAAAGTGAGCTTCAGGGCATTTTACGCCAACAAGGTATTGACCACGTTAGCGACCTGTTAGAGCAAAAAAGTAAGTTACCGGTTCAGTTTAGAGGCAGTGACACAAATGACTAAATTGGCAATCAGCCAAGTCGATGAACAGCATCTACGAGTCAGTGGTGAATTGACTCATAATTCAATTGGCAATGAACGGCTTCTGAATACCAAGCGACAAACTGAGCATAAAACCCTTTATTTTGACCTAAGTGAGGTGACAAGGGTTGACACAGCCGGCTTAGCTTGGTTAATTCACTCTTTTACAGAATTTAAGCAACAAGGCATTCGCCTTGAATTGCAAAACCCACCTGAACAACTGCAAAACCTTATGCAGTTAGGCCAGGTTACAACCCTATTTGAGTGAGAGTTATGGAAACGAGTCAAGTCGAAACATTATTACGCGACGAACTTCAGTTAGCTGAAGTACATGTAAAAGCCAATGGCAGTCATTATGAAGTAATCGCTGTCGGTGAATGCTTTGACGGATTAAATCGTGTTAAAAAGCAACAGCTAGTATATGGGCCATTAATGAACACTATTTCAGACGGTACCATTCATGCTGTTTCTATCCGCGCTTTTACTCCGACAGAGTGGAAACGTGAGCAAAAATTCATTTTACCGCAATAAATAAGGCCCCTTAGATGGATCAATTTGTAATTCAAGGTGGCACTTCACTCGCTGGTGAAGTAACTATTTCTGGCGCTAAAAACGCAGCTCTTCCGATTCTATTTGCAGCTTTATTAGCTGATGGCAAAAGTACTTTTACTAACGTACCACATCTTCGCGATATCATTACGACCGAAGCCTTATTAAAAACGTTAGGCGCTGATGTTCAGTGGCAGGGCGATTCACTCATTATTGATGGTGCAACGGTAAATAGCACGTTAGCGCCTTATGACTTAGTAAAGCAAATGCGTGCGTCAGTGCTTGCACTTGGCCCTTTAGTCGCTCGATTTGGTGAGGCACAAGTATCCTTACCAGGTGGCTGTGCTATTGGTGCGCGCCCGGTTGATATTCATATTCAAGGCTTAGAGCGTATGGGCGCTCAAATAACCGTTGAAAACGGTTATATTAATGCCAAAGTAGATGGTCGCTTAAAAGGCGCTGAAGTTTTCATGGAAATGATTAGCGTAGGTGCTACTGAAAACTTACTGATGGCGGCAACGCTCGCCGAGGGTAAAACAGTACTAGAAAATGCTGCCCGCGAGCCAGAAATTATCGATTTAGCCAATTGCTTAATTGCTATGGGGGCTAAAATCAGTGGTGCGGGCTCAAGCCGTATTGAGATTGAAGGGGTTGAGCGTTTATCAGGTTGTGAACACCGCATATTACCGGATCGTATTGAAACAGGTACCTTTTTAGTGGCTGCAGCGATGGCTGGCGGCGAAGTTCTGTGTAAAATGACCGACTTTCATTCACTTGAGCCAGTAATAGAAAAACTACGTGCAACCAATGCGTTATTAGAAGTGCACGATGACAGTATTTATTTAGACATGCGAGGCCGAGAGCTTAAAGCGGTGAATATTAAAACTATGCCTCATCCTGGTTTTCCAACCGATATGCAAGCGCAGTTTACCGCATTAAATGTGGTGGCTAATGGTAGTGCGACGATTACCGAAACTATTTTTGAAAATCGTTTTATGCATGTGCCTGAGCTACAACGTATGGGCGCTAATATTCGCTTAGAAGGCAATACGGCCTTTTGTGGTGAAACAAAAAGCTTATCGGGTGCGCAAGTAATGGCAACCGATTTACGCGCATCAGCGAGCCTTATTCTGACGGGGATTGTGGCTCAAGGCGAAACGGTTGTTGATCGTATTTATCATGTAGATAGAGGCTATCAGCGTATTGAAGATAAACTCAGTGCGCTAGGTGCTAACATCAAACGCAAAAGCAATTAGTTATACTAATACAATTATTATTCTAATCCATAAAAAACGCGATGATCTATCGCGTTTTTTTATGTCTAATGCCAAAGTATAAATAAGCGCTTTATAGCTTGGTTTCAAGCTCTGCTACTTTCACCATTATTTTTTGTATTTCACCGTTACGGTAAAGCTCAAATTCAATTTCTTTCCCCGGTTCGGTACTGCCTATTTTTTTCAATACATTTTGTGGATTAGCCACTGAAAGCCCAGCAATTTTAATCACAATATCTTGCTCTTCTATACCCGCCTGCCATGCAGGACCTAAAGGGTCTAGGTTGGTAATACGCATGCCTGCAACAGGCGTTAAGCTATCATTGACTTCTTTGCCTGTACTGTCTACCGCTGTGCCTTCAAAGCCCAAATAGCCGCGTACAACACGACCATGGCGTATAAGCTTACCCATTACCTCTTTTGCCAAGGTGTAAGGCACCGCAAAAAAGATCCCTTGTATATTTAAGTTTTCACGGGTTTTAAACTGGGCAGAGGTGATCCCTACTAAATCGCCATTAGAATTTACCAGTGCACCACCAGAGTTACCTACGTTAATAGCAGCGTCCATTTGCAGTAAGTTATTGTAAGGACTATCGGTAATTTTTTGCTTACCGGTGGCGCTAATGATCCCCTGAGTAATGGTTTGCCCTAAGTTAAGTGGGTTTCCGATGGCTAATACTAAATCGCCTACACTCGAACTGTAGTTATCGTTAACGGGTATAACAGGCAGGTGATTGGCATTTATTTTTAATAATGCTAAGTCGGTAATAGTATCAAAGCCAATGAGTTGCACATCAAAAAAACGTCTGCCGTCAGTAAGAATAACCAGTATTTGATCGGCATTATTGATCACATGGTAATTAGTCAAAATATAACCGTCAGGTGACATGATCACCCCAGAACCAAGCTCTTGCACCGTATTTTGGCGTTTATAGCGTGGCTCTTTAGAAATGCTTTCTGAAAAAATGGTGACAACCGATGGCGCTGCGCGCTTAACTGCATCAGAAAAGCTCAAATGACTTGCAGTCATTGCACTGGGTAGCGGCACGTTAGGTAGCAATGCAGTGCGCATGTTAGGGCTAAAAAAAACCACTAAAAAAGCAATGCCTAAACCGGCAAATAGAGGAGGAAGTACAAATTTTAGAAGTTTTAGCACGGTATTCTTATTGTTAGTGAGCAATCCCTTTATGATGGCACAAAAAAAATAACAGCGGCAAGTGCCGCTGTTACTTTTATTGTATTATTACTGAATTAATACAAAAATAGATTCACGTCCGCGTTTCACACCTAACACAATATTACCTTGAATATCTTCGATAATTTTGTTCATGTCGCGAATGCTTTCTACTCGTTGACGGTTTACTTGCACAATAACATCGCCTTCTTCAAGGCCTACTCGTGCTGATGGCGAACGAGGATCGACAGAGGTCACCTCAATCCCTTTCATTTTGTTCTTCTTCACGTTTTCAAGCGTTGCACCTTGGAATGCTGGGTGTAACTCTTCGCCCGCAGCGGTAATGCCTGATGCACCATCAAGGGTTACTTCCACATTTTTAACTTTACCGTCACGGTAAATCCCCAACTGTACTTCGCGGCCTTCACCTAAGGTGGCAATTTTACTGCGTAGCTCATGGAATCCGCTAATTTCACTGCCGTTAATGCTAATAATTACATCGCCTGCTTTAATTCCCGCTTTGCTGGCTGCGGTGTCATCCATTACCTGCATAACATAAGCCCCTTGTTTAACATCAAGCTGCTGTGCTTTAGCAAGACCTGCATCAAGAGGGCGGCCTGAAATACCTAACGAACCACGGCGTACTTCACCATGCTCTACAATTTGATCAACAAGGTTTTTCATCATATTTGACGGAATAGCAAAGCCAATCCCCACATTTCCGCCTGATGCACCTAAAATAGCGGTATTAATACCAATCAGCTCACCGTTTAAATTAACTAAAGCCCCACCTGAGTTGCCTTGGTTTATCGCGGCATCGGTTTGAATGAAATCTTCGTAGCCTTCAATATTTAAGCCACTGCGGCCTAATGCGCTAACAATACCTGAGGTAACCGTGTGGCTTAAACCAAAAGGGTTACCAATAGCTACAGCAAAATCACCGACACGTAAGTCATCTGAGTTAGCTAGCTTTACTGCGGTTAATTCATCTGCGTCTATTTGTAGTAGCGCAATATCAGACTCTTTATCGCTACCAATTTTTGTTGCTTCATATTCGCGGCCATCCTCAAGAGTGACCACCATTTTTTCGGCGTCTTGCACTACATGGTTGTTAGTAACGACATAACCTTTGTCAGCATCAATAATAACTCCTGAGCCTAAACCACTAAACTGGCGCTTTTGGCTACGTGGCTGCGGGTTGCCAAAAAAGAAATCGAGCGGGTCACCGCGTCGGCGAACCTCTTTAGAGCCTGAAACCTGAATACTCACTACACCTGGGGTAATTTGCTCAAGCATAGGGGCAAGTGTTGGTAATTGTTGACCATTAACGGCAACCGGCAATTTAGCAAACGAGGCGGTTGGACTTAGTAATAAGCTAGTAGATAAAATAGCAGCACTGATAAGTGATAATTTCATTTTCATAGTCAGGGTTTACTCCACTTAAAAAGCAAAAGGCTGCAATAAGCAGCCTCAAAAAAGTATATCAGTAAGATAAAACAACAAAGCTGTTATATCTAAAGACTATGGGGTCAAAAAAAAGTTCATCAAGATGCTTTAGAAGTATTCACATCACCAGCAAATAATCCTGATTTACCCGACACATAATCAGCTGGTTGAGCATCGGCGTTTGAGCGATCCGAACTACGCTCTTTTAATGACGCTTGTAACTGCTCTGTGGTTTCTTTAGAGAAAAACGGTTCAGCAGGGGCTTTATTTCTGTCTTCAAGTAATAGTTGATTGGTTTCTTCAACATGGCTTAATAACTGGTCGTAGTTTTCTTTCATTTTGTTTACTAACTTACCAGTGTTCGCTAAATGATCGGCAACATCTTGACGATACTGCTCAAGCGAATGCTTAGCTTGCTCTGCTTGTTGCTCTAACTCATCTTGTTTAAATTGTTTTTTAGTGACAAAGGCACCAACGAAAAATGCAGCAATAGCAACCACTATCACTAAACCTACCCATGTAAATGTACCCATAAATTCACCTCTATGCGAAAATAACTAAAAAAATTTAGTTCAATAATAATTCATACTAAGTCTAATATACCCTGAGTATTGATGCGTGTTAATATGCTTTACAAATTAAACTGTGTTTTAACTGTAAATAGATATGACTCCTTGGCAAACATACCAGCAAGACCTTCAACGCGATGACTTTGTACATGACGCAGCACAAGAAAATGCAGTTCGTCATTTACAGCGTTTATACGACGATTTAACACAAGCAAAACCACAATCGAAAGGCTTTTTTGCAAAGCTATTTAATAAAGCTGACCCTGCACCTATAAAAGGATTGTACTTTTGGGGTGGCGTAGGCCGTGGTAAAACCTACCTAGTTGATACTTTTTACGAAGCTTTGCCGGGCGATAGAAAAATGCGAGTGCATTTTCACCGTTTTATGCACCGAGTACACGACGAGCTTAAAAAGTTAAACAACACAGCAAACCCATTAGAAACAGTTGCCGATATTTTTAAAGCTGAGACTGACATTATTTGTTTTGATGAGTTTTTTGTACAAGACATTACCGATGCCATGCTGCTCGGTGGTTTAATGGAAGCGCTATTTGCTCGTGGTATTGTGCTGGTTGCCACGTCAAATATTGTACCTGACGACTTATACCGCAATGGCTTACAACGCGCTCGTTTTTTACCGGCTATTGCCTTAGTGAATAAGCATACTGAAATAGTTAATGTAGATTCCGGTGTTGATTACCGGTTACGTACACTGGAACAAGCAGAAATTTTTCACAGCCCGCTTGATGAGCAAGCTGATAAAAACCTATTTGAATACTTTGATAAGCTCTCCCCTGAGGCCGGTAAAGTAGACACCCCAATTGAAATAGAAGGGCGGATGATCAAAACCCGCAAGGTGTCTGATTGCATCGTTATGTTTGAATTTAGCGAACTGTGTGAAACCGCGCGTAGCCAAGTGGATTATATGGAAATAAGCCGATTATATAACACGGTGATTTTATCAAACGTAAAACAGCTTGGACAAAATAATGATGATGCAGCAAGGCGTTTTATTGCGTTGGTAGATGAGTTTTATGAGCGTAACGTTACCTTAATTATCTCTGCAGAAAAACCCATTACCGAGCTCTATACACAAGGCAATTTAAACTTTGAATTTAAACGCTGTATTAGTCGCCTGCAAGAAATGCAATCGTTAGAATATTTAGCCCGAGAGCATTTAGCTTAAAATACGAAGGTTAGCGGGCGACGGGCTGCGCGTCTCGAGCAAAACACCTAACTTCTAAATAAAAAAACCTTGCGATGTTAACCACAAGGTTTTTTTATTTCTCGAACCTCGAACCTCGAACCTCGAACCTCGAACCTCGAACCTCGAACCTCGACCTATCTCATGGTAACAAATTCTTCCGACCCTGTTGGGTGTAGTGCTACAACCGCATCAAAATCGGCTTTAGTCGCGCCCATTTTCATGGCGACAGCAAAGCCCTGAATCATTTCATCAACGGTAAAACCAATACCGTGTAAGCCCACAACTTTTTCATCATCGCCTGCACACACAAGCATCATGTTACATGCTTGGCGATGCTGAGTAACTGCGGTGTACATAGCCGCAAAGCTTGATTTATATACTTTTACATTTTCTTCGCCGTACTGAGAAATCGCCTCTTGTTCAGTTAAGCCAATGGTGCCGATAGGTGGATGGCTAAATACCACGGTTGGTACTAGGCTGTAGTCCATTTTCAAATCATCCGGCAGCGCTTTATTAAATAAACGCTCCGATAGAGTACGACCCGCTTTTACAGCAACTGGTGTAAGCTCAATACCATTTTCGATAATATCACCCACAGCGTATACATTTTTAGCCGTGGTGTTTTGGTATTCATCTACTTTTACATAGCCGCTTTCGTTTACTTCAACGCCTGCTGCAGCAAGGTTAATTTTATCGGTTGTAGGTGTACGACCAATCGCCCAAATAACCTGATCAACATTTTCGCTGTAACCGTTTTCAAAATGAATAGTTAAGCTGCCATCAGCCTCTTTTACCACCTCTTTTGGCGAACACTCAGTGTGCAGAGTAGGGCCTTCTTTTGCCATAATATCAACCAGTGTGTCGATAATGTATGGGTCAAAGGTGCGCAGCGGCTTGCTCTTACGAACAAATAAATGGGTTTGTGTCCCTAGGCTGTGTAGCACACCAGCGATTTCTACGGCAATGTAACCGGCACCAACAACGGCAACACGCTTAGGTTGTTCGTTCAGCTCAAAAAAGCCGTTTGAATCAATACCGTGTTCAGCACCTGGAATGTTAGGAATAGTAGGGCGTCCGCCTACGGCAACTAAAATGTGATCAGCAGTGTAATGCTCACCATTTACTTCAACGGTTTTACTATCCACAAATTTTGCAAAGCCTTTGATCACAGTTACGCCATTTTTAGCTAAACCATTATCATAGCCTTTGTGAATGCGGCCAATATAGGCTTCACGGCTTTCTACTAGCTTTGACCAGTCAAAGCCTTTAACTTCAACATCAAAACCGTAATCAGGAGCATAAAGATTAATTGCTTCAGCAACTTGAGCGCCATGCCACATTACTTTTTTAGGAACACACCCTACGTTTACGCAGGTGCCACCCATGTGTTTAGCTTCAATTAATGCTACTTTTGCGCCACGCATTGCTGCACGGTTAGCTGATGCAATACCACCACTACCGCCACCAATTGCAATGTAATCAAAATGCTGAGCCATGTTTAATCCTCTAAATATTAATTTAACTTTTCTGTGCCGATGATAGCATATGCGATGAGCAAGTCACTTGTTCGGGGCTGCTAAAATCTATCAAACATCCTTCATCAAACGAAAGGTATGCTATTTCAGATCAAGCTGCTAGGTGATCATTTACAGATACACACTCGTTAACTAGTAAAGCAGGTTTGCCCTTGTATTTACGTATTTTGCCCCAACTTAAATTTTTATATTTTGCATAAACCGAGAATCACTATGACCAATGCACATACTAATCCCCTAATCGGGCTTGAAGGTTTACCGCCTTTTTCAAAAATAAAGCCAGAGCATGTTGTTCCGGCACTAAAAAAAGGTATTGAGCACTGTCGCAGTGCAATTAATGATGTATTAGCAAAGCAATCATACACATGGGAAGATTTAGTATTACCCCTTGAAGAAGCTGACGATAAACTATCGCGATTGTTTTCACCGGTATCGCATTTGAACTCAGTAATGAACAATGATGAACTTCGCGAAGCCTACGAGCAATGTTTACCGCTTATTTCTGAATACTCTACTTTTGTTGGTCAGCACCAAGGTTTGTACGAGGCTTACAACGCACTTTATAACAGTGACGAATTTAAAACACTCACTACTGCCCAGCAAAAAACCATTACTAACGCATTACGTGACTTTAAGCTTTCAGGTATTGCGTTAAATCCTGAGCAACAAAAACGCTACGGTGAAATTAGTGCGCGTTTATCAGAGCTTGCCTCAAAATTTGGTAATAATGTGATGGATGCCACGCTTGCATGGCATAAGCATATTACCGATGAAAGCCAATTGGCTGGTTTACCAGAATCAGCACTTGCATTAGCGGCCGATACGGCAAAAAGTAAAGACTTAGACGGCTGGGTATTTACCCTAGATTTCCCTTCATATTTGCCGATTATGACCTATGCAGATAATCGTGAACTTCGCAAAGAAACATACACCGCTTTTTCTACCCGTGCATCCGATCAAGGCCCTAATGCGGGAGAGTTTGATAACTCTGCGATCATGAGTGAAGAGTTGGCACTGCGTCATGAGTTAGCACAATTACTTGGCTTTAATAATTACGCTGAAAAATCGTTGGCTACAAAAATGGCAGAATCACCCGCGCAGGTATTCTCATTTTTAGAAGACTTAGCCGCTAAGTCTAAACCACAAGCAGAGCAAGAACTTAAAGAGCTGCAACAATATGCAGAGCAAAAGCATGGTATTAGTGAACTGCAGGCGTGGGATTTTGGTTATTACAGTGAAAAACTAAAGCAAGAAAAGTACGCGATTTCAGATGAAGTTCTTCGCCCGTACTTCCCAGCAAATAAAGTACTAAGTGGCTTATTTGAAACGGTTAATCGCCTATTTGGTATTACTGTAAAAGAAGTCGCTGATTTTGATAGCTACCATAAAGATGTACGCTTTTTTGAAATTTATGACAGCAATAACACTTTACGTGGTCGTTTTTACTTAGACTTGTATGCGCGCGATCACAAGCGTGGTGGTGCGTGGATGGATGACTGTATGGGTCGAAAAGTGCGCGCAAATGGCGAGCTACAAACACCGGTTGCTTACCTAGTCTGTAACTTTAATAAAGCGATTGGCGATAAGCCGGCGTTATTTACCCATAATGAAGTAACCACACTGTTTCATGAGTTTGGTCACGGTATTCATCATATGCTTACCCAAGTAGATGCAGCCCCCGTTGCTGGTATTAATGGGGTAGCGTGGGATGCTGTTGAGTTGCCAAGCCAGTTTTTAGAAAACTGGTGTTACGAGGAAGAAGCCCTAAGCTTTATTTCAGGCCACTTCGAAACCGGTGAGCCACTACCTAAAGAGTTGCTTGATAAACTACTTGCGGCTAAAAATTATAACTCAGGTATGCAAATGCTAAGACAACTTGAGTTCTCGTTATTCGATTTTAAAATTCACCATGACTACGTGGCAGACAAACCATGTAACATTCAAGCTGTACTTGATGATGTACGCAGTCGTACCTCAGTCATTAAGCCGCCAGCGTTTAACCGTTTTCAGCATGGCTTTAGTCATATTTTTGCGGGCGGTTACAGTGCAGGCTATTACTCGTATAAATGGGCTGAAGTACTTTCGGCAGACGCCTATTCTAAATTTGAAGAAGAGGGGATTTTTAATCCACAAACTGGCCAAGCGTTTATGCAGCATATTCTTGAAAAAGGCGGCAGCGAAGAGCCAATGGCACTGTTTAAAAACTTCCGTGGTCGTGAGCCAAGTGTAGATGCACTACTGCGCCACAGCGGCATCGCCGCTTAGGGTCTGTTGACCTTTGCGGATTAAAATATAATTACAAAAGCGCCCCAGTGGCGCTTTTTTATTGCCTAAAACACAGTGTTGTTAAAGAATATTTTGAATAAATTTTAGTAGTTTCAACATAGCGTACTATGCTTTGAACAAAGTACTAAAAGGGACTAACGCATGGCAAAGTTAATACTGGCAATTGATGACGATAAATTAATGCACCATATTATTGAAGAGTCTTTAGCTGGGTTTTGTAAAGTGCTCCATGCCAAAAATGGTGAAGATGGCATAAGACAAGCAAATAAGTATAACCCCGATATTATTTTGCTTGATGTTGAAATGCCAGGAATGTCTGGTTATGAAGTCTGCCAAAGTATTAAACAAAATAAAGCCACAACAGATATTCCGGTAATGTTTTTATCATCCAAAGTGGGACAGGCCGAACGTATTAAAGGGTTTAGTGTTGGTGGGGCTGACTACATTTTAAAGCCTTTTAACGCACAGGAGCTGATGGCACGTATTAAAATTCTTTATCAGTACCGCAAGCAATGCGCAGCACTGCAGTATGATATAGCAAAGGCCAATAAAACAGCTGAAATGGCGATGATTGAAACCGGTGACATGGGACGCATTATGCGCTTTGTTTGTCAAAGCTACCATGCTGATAATTTAGAACTATTAAGTGAATACTTTTTAGGCTTTTTTACGCCATTACATCTCAATGTCGTGGTTGTTTTTTGGCAAAATAACCAGGGAGTGTTTTATAGCCAAGAGACGGGCGTATGCCCATTAGAGCAAGAGCTACTCATGCAGCATAAAAATGCAGAGCGCTTTGTTGATATTGGTCATAGTACTATTATTAATTACCCTAATATTTCACTGTTAATTAAAAATATGCCAATAGATACGCCATCACTGTATGGTCGCTATAAAGATTTATTTCCGCATATTTTAGAAGTAACTAACGAAAAAGTAGTTACTATACAGCAGCACCAATATCGACTAATGCGCGACAATGAGCTCACCCTTGCTTTTAAAGATATTGTTGCCCAGCTTAAAAATCAAAACGCCATGCAAACGAATGCGATTAGCCAGCTTACAGAGCAGCTCGAGCAACTCCAATCGTTAATGCAAACACAAAATGACTTACCAGCTTCGCAGCTCAATGAGCAAATAACTCAGCTTAGCCATACATCACAGCAGCTGGTTGCAACCACGAATGATTTAGCCTTTATTAAGCACCAACTAAAAACAACTACTCAACAGCGTGATGACTTAATTACTCAAACACAACTAAGTAAACAACAAGCGCAGCCAGAACCTGAGAGCGAAAATAACGATATTGAGTTGTTTTAAACTAGAGATCGTATATTGGCTTTGTTTGGGTATAATAACGGTGAAATTTATCATCGGAGTGTGAAGTGGTTATACAGTGTGCGTTTAAAGAGTGTCGACCTTATTTAAATGAGTTAGAAGCACGCTTTGGGCTTGCTCAATGGGCAGAGCAAAGCAGTGGTTTTAGCTTGCATTACGATGATAAAGGACTAAGCCTGTATAAAACTGACGAGCCAAAATTAGGTGCTATTAACGTAGACTTTATAACTGGTGCCGTTGCACATAGGCGTAAATTTGGTGGTGGTAAAGGGCAATCAATTGCCAAAGCCGTTGGTCTTAATAAGGGCGCAACGCCAGTGGTACTCGATGCCACAGCAGGCCTTGGACGCGACGGTTTTGTGTTAGCCTCATTAGGCTGTAAAGTAATTTTACATGAGCGCCACCCCGTGGTTGCTGCACTGTTATATGATGGCTTACAACGTGCTTATAACGATAGTGAAATTGGCCCATGGATGCAGCAAAATATGAGCTTAATATTTGGCTCAAGCCATACCTTACTTGCTCAATGTGACAGCATGCCCGATGTGGTGTATTTAGATCCTATGTTTCCGCACCGTGAAAAATCAGCATTGGTTAAAAAAGAAATGCGCGTATTCCAAGAGTTAGTAGGTGGCGATACCGACGCCGATGATTTACTCGAGTTTGCCTACCCCCTTGCCAGTAAGCGTGTAGTAGTGAAACGCCCCGATTACGCACCATTTTTAAATGATAAAACCCCGAGTATGCAAATCAAAACCAAGAAAAACCGCTTTGATGTGTATGTAAAAGCCGCGATGATTTAGGTTAAAGGTTAAAGGTTAAAGGTTAAAGGTGTCGCTGAAACCATAGTTTGTCATAATACAACCATACCGTGACATAATTAAACCATACTTTGACATAAAAACCAATTTAAAAGTGAGGTTTAAAAATTAAGTTTAGTATAATCAATAGCTTGTTATTTTATTTAACCATAGAGTGACATAGTTATTTTTTGTTTGTATAGTATGCGTACTAAATTAATGAAAATGGTTATTTTACTCATGTATATACGCAACTTAAGAAAGCCTTCTCCGAATAAAAATGTATTCAAATTTGCTAGCACTAAAGTTAGTAATGTAATTATGTGTGAAAGTACATTAGAGTTTGATGTATGTTTTCATCATGAATATAACGACTTGATAGAGAGCTTTGGAAGTCAGCCTGAAGGCTTTAAATATGAGTTTATGGGTAAAACCTTACCTTACACACCAGATACACTTATTTCATATACAGATAAAACCCAAAAATACCACGAATATAAACCCTACTCAAAAATCACTTCTCCATTATTTAGAGCAAAGTTTGCTGCCAAAAGGGCTGCATCATTAAAAATGGGAATTGATCTTATCCTCGTGACTGATAGACAAATTAGGGTAAACCCAATATTAAACAACTTAAAATTATTACACCGATATTCAGGTGTTTACGGTATAAGTAGCATTCAAAATGAGTTGCTCAGTTTCATTCATAAGTCAGGGGCTATTAAGCTAAATGATATAAGCTCTCAGGTTGGTTTACCTATTGGTGAAACACGATCCTTCGTCTTTGGGCTAATGCATAAAGGGCTGATTGAAGCTGACCTAGGGCATGATAATTTAACTAATAATCCAACTTTATGGGCTAGACTATGACTGACTTTTTTAATGAGTTTGATGGATCACTAACTCCATTAAAGCCACAAACACCCAAACAATATGTCAAATTAGATGATGCCAACTTAATCAAGCGTGATTTGGATACCTTTCCAGATACCTTTAAAAACCAAGCGCTACAAAGGTATAAGCTAATTAGTTCTATAGATAAAAAACTTTCACGTGGGTGGACCCAACGAAATTTAGATCCTATTTTAGATGAGCTTTTTAAAGGGTGTGAGGAAATTCGGCCAAACTGGCGAACTGTTGCTCGTTGGCGTAAAAAATACATCGAAAGCAACGGTGATATTGCCTCCCTTGCTGATAAAAACCATAAAATGGGAAACAGAAGCAACCGTATAGAAGGGGATGATAAGTTTTTTGATAAAGCATTAGAACGATTTTTAGATGCTAAAAGACCTACTGTAGCAACTGCATATCAGTACTATAAAGACCTTATTGTTATTGAAAATGAGAGCATTGTTGAAGGCAAGATTCCAATAATATCCTATAATGCCTTTAATAAAAGAATCAAAGCAATACCCCCATATGCAGTAGCGGTCGCAAGGCATGGTAAATTTAAAGCAGATCAATGGTTTGCTTACTGCGCTGCGCATGTACCCCCTACAAGAATATTAGAGCGTGTAGAGATTGATCATACACCACTTGATTTAATCCTACTTGATGATGAGTTACTTATCCCTATAGGAAGACCTTACCTAACATTACTTATTGATGTATTTAGTGGCTGTGTTCTTGGTTTTCATCTTAGCTATAAATCTCCTTCATATGTATCTGCGGCTAAGGCTATTACTCATGCGATTAAGCCAAAGTCTCTTGATGCTCTGAATATAGAACTACAAAATGATTGGCCTTGCTTTGGTAAATTTGAAAATTTAGTTGTAGATAATGGTGCTGAGTTTTGGTCTAAAAACCTAGAGCATGCTTGTCAGTCAGCAGGAGTAAATATCCAATATAACCCTGTACGCAAGCCTTGGCTCAAACCATTTATAGAGCGTTTTTTTGGGGTGATTAATGAATATTTCTTACCTGAATTACCAGGGAAGACATTTTCAAATATTTTAGAAAAAGAAGAATATAAACCTGAGAAAGATGCAATTATGCGCTTCTCAACTTTTGTTGAAGAATTTCACCGGTGGATCGTGGATGTATATCATCAAGATAGTAATTCACGTGAAACTCGAATCCCAATTAAACGTTGGCAACAAGGGTTTGATGCATACCCCCCTTTAACTATGAGTGAAGAAGAAGAAGCGCGCTTTGATATGTTAATGCGCATCTCCGACTCAAGAACTTTAACGAGAAATGGTATTAAATATCAAGAGTTAATGTATGACTCAACAGCTTTGGCTGATTATCGTAAACATTATCCACAAACAAAAGAAACTATAAAAAAACTTATTAAAGTTGATCCTGATGATATTTCAAAAATTTATGTTTACTTAGAAGAGCTGGAAAGCTACCTAGAAGTACCGTGTACAGACCCTACCGGCTATACGGACGGGTTAAGTATCTATGAACATAAAACAATAAAAAAAATTAACAGGGAAATCATTCGGGAGTCTAAAGATAGTTTGGGCTTAGCTAAAGCACGCATGGCTATTCATGAGCGAGTAAGACAAGAGCAAGAAGCTTTCATTGAATCAAAAACTAAAGCAAAAATTACAACTGTCAAAAAGCAAGCTCAAATAGCTGATGTAAGCAATACAGGAACGGGCACTATTAAGGTTTCTGAAGAAAGTGCAGCCCCTGTACAAAAAAATATAAGTAACGATATTTTTGATGATTGGGATGATGATTGGGATGATGATTGGGATGATGACTTAGAGGCATTTGAATGAATGCCTTAACAGAATTGCAGATCGAACAGTTGCGCAACTTTAGCGATTGCATTGTTATGCACTCTCAAATCAAAACAATTTTTAATGACTTTGATGAGCTGAGATTAAACCGTATATTTCAGTCAGACCAGCAGTGTATGCTATTAATTGGTGATACAGGCGTAGGAAAAAGCCATACCATTAATCACTACAAAAAAAGAGTTCTAGCTACACAGAATTATAGCCGAAATACTATGCCAGTCTTAATAAGTCGTATATCTAGGGGGAAAGGCTTAGATGCAACTTTAATCCAAATGCTGGCAGATCTGGAGCTATTTGGAAGTAGCCAAATTAAAAAGCGAGGCTACAAAACAGACCTAACTAAAAAGCTTGTAGAAAGCTTAATTAAAGCTCAAGTTGAGTTACTCATCATTAATGAGTTTCAGGAGTTAATAGAGTTTAAAAGCATACAAGAGCGGCAACAAATCGCAAATGGGTTAAAGTTTATTAGTGAAGAAGCCAAAGTGCCAATAGTACTGGTTGGTATGCCTTGGGCTGCAACAATAGCTGAAGAACCACAATGGGCTTCTCGCTTAGTTAGAAAAAGAAAACTTGAATACTTTAGCTTAAAAAATGATAGCAAGTACTTTCGTCAATATTTAATGGGGCTAGCTAAGAAAATGCCATTTGATGAGCCTCCTAAGCTTGAAAGTAAAAATACCACAATAGCGTTGTTTGCTGCATGTCGAGGTGAGAATCGAGCTCTTAAACATCTACTGTTGGAGGCTTTAAAATTAGCATTGAGTTGTAACGAGTATCTTGAAAATAAACATTTTATAACTGCTTATGAAAAGTTTGATTTTTTTAATGACAAAGAGCCATTGGAGTTAAAAAACCCTTTTGAACAAGATGCTAAAGATATTGTTATTTATGAAGTAATTAAAAGCTCATCTTACAACCCTAATGCATTAGATCCTGAACATATGCTCACAGGTCGTAAATTCGCAATACTAAAGTAAGCTGTACTAGCCTAAGGTCTATTAAGGTGCTGGAAAACAGGAAAAGCTTATGATGAATCAAAATATTTAAAAGCACTAAAAGAGAAAGGTTCTCCTCTTTTAGTGGTAGAAAAAGCTTGTTGAGTGCCTCAGGGCGTGATGCGGACATTGATAACGCCGCATTCAGCGGCTTGTCCGCTGCAATGCTTTGTTATGCGAATTTTTAATCCGCCACACGAGCTTTAATCCTTTGAATCACTTGATCGCGGAACTTGCCATGTCCATGCGTTGCTCTCGGATGGGCAATTCTAAAGCATGTAGCATTACCTGCCTCAAACTCCCAGAATTTACCAGAAATCACCTCTTTATTTTTATATCCAGAAAAGTTTTCATTGAATAATTGCTTTATTATGGGGTCAATGCCAACAAAGCCAGCCGCAAAGATTACAACATCAGGCTGAAAGTGCTTTATCTGTGCTGCAAGAAGCTTTTTAGATATTGATGTTACTTCTTCAAGCTCATTTTTCGGGCGTGTTCTAGGGCTTTTCTTATCGTAGTCCCACGCAAATATATTCCCATAGACAATAGACTTAGGGCTAACGTCTAGCTCCTTCGCCAAACGAAAAAAGTATTGTTTAAAACGACTTCGAGTTTTTGTTATAACTTTTCCTTCCTTGGATACCGGAAGATGTTTTTTGTAGCGCCCAGTTGCTTCGCATAAAAGTTCAAAAACCTTATCTTCTTCGACGAACTCAGCCACTCTGCTTATTTTATTTTTTTTGTTATCAGTATTCCAGCCTGCAGTCTCTCGACCAACCAACATGATTTTTAAACTTGAACTCCAGTACTCATTAAATGGAACTGGTAAAAACACACCAGAGTATTTGTCCTCTTCAAGATTGAACAAGCCAACATTAACATCTCTCAATATCGTTGCGTAATCATTAAACAATGCATCCATTAAGAAAGCTCCGTAGAGCCATCAGGGAGCCATTCAATATTCAAGCTACCATCACCAAAACGAACGACACCTTCCTTTTTCGGTAGTTCATTACATTGACCCCGATACTCAATAAAATTATCAAGCAATTCAATCAGGTGAACCTTGAATCCTGATTCAGTAGCCTGCTCAAAAATATCGTCTTCAATCGTCCAACGAGTGCCGCTCAAGCGAGATTCATTATCTTCCGCACAGAAAAGCACTTCACCGTTTGATTTCACAATCTCAGGATACTGCTTGGCAAGCAAGGCAAGACGGGTAGGTTCAAAGGTTTGATCATATTTTGGCATCTTTTTTCCTTTTACTCGTTATTCTTTCAGCTTGCGTCGTAGAAACGCATAACATTTTAGTATTTATGCGGCACGCTGTTTGTGTTGCATAATCGCTTGTTGGACTGAGCCGCTACGCGGAGATCCTATTCTTATCATTTGAGCCACACTTACCTTGGGGTTATCCCATAACTTGGAGGTAAGTCATGAATACACTCATTGAACAAGTCAAAACTGAAATAGCCTATCGAGGTTATTCGCAAAGTACATGTAAAAGCTACTGTGAACATTTACTAAAACTCAGTCATTATTTTAATAAACCGCTCGATTCGATTACTGATGAGGAACTTAACGCCTTTTTTAACGATCCTGCGATTCGTAAACTTTCTAGAGCAAGCCAAAAAATACAGATAAACAGTATTTGGTTCTTGTTTAAGAATATTTTACATCGGCCACTTAACTTAGATATTGTACTGCCAAAAGTAAAACTTCGCGCACCCACGTATTTATCGCGCGATGACATGCGACGGCTTATAGAAAGTTGCACCGATATGCGACTAAAAACGTTAATAGTGGTGTGTTACGGGTGTGGCTTACGTATTAATGAACTGCTACGCATTAAAGTGCAAGATATCGATGGACAGCGTAAAACTATTTTAATTGAACAGGGTAAAGGGGATAAATCACGCTATGTGGTTGTATCAGATAGCGTGCTGGCTCAATTACGTTGTTATTGGAAAATGTATCACCCAACAGGTTGGATGTTCTATTCACGGTTATTAATGGATAAACCTATGTCAGCATCAACCTTCAGGAAGCCATTGAGAAAACATGCACAAGCGTGTGGCTTAAAGCACTGTAATCCACATACTTTACGCCATGCTTATGCAACACACCAACTTGAATCAGGTATGCCACTTCATCAACTGCAACATCAGCTTGGCCACAGTGATATTAAAACCACACAAAGTTACTTACATTGGTTACCAGAGTTAGGTCATGGCGGCATTGATTTGCTTGCGAGCTGGAGTAAACAATGAACGCCTTACACCTCGCTGATATTTTAAACTCAAGCCTTGAGAGTTATCACCAACATCATACGGTGAGTTATCAACAACTGCGCGTGTGTCAGCACCTTCAATCATGCAGAACGGGTCAGCTCGGTTATCAAGCATGGCAATGTGATAGCTGTGGGGAGTCGCAAAAGATTGGATGTAGTTGTCGAGACCGTCATTGCCCGCGTTGCCAAGGCATGGCTACGGCTAAATGGGTGCAAAAACAGCAGGAGGATTTATTACCATGTAGGTATTTCCACCTTGTTTTTACACTCCCGCATGAGTTGAATATCATTGCGCACTACAACCCAAACGCGTTGTATCAGTGTTTATTCAAAGCCACATGGCAAACGCTGAGTAAATTTGCGAAACGAAAGAGGCATGGTCAGTTAGGCATGACAAGTGTACTGCATACGTGGGGGCAAAACTTAGGTCAGCATATCCATTTACACTGTTTGATACCCGCAGGCGCGCTTGATAAAGCGCACTGGCATGAAATAGAAAAAGGCTATTTATACCCCGTTAAAGCATTATCAACAGTGTTCAGAGGGAAAATGCTGGCGGCGCTCAATGAATGCGATAGTTCATTCGCGAAGGTAAGCACGCCAACCAAATGGTGCGTGTATAGCAAAGCCTGTTTAACGTACAGTGAAAAGCTAGTTAGTTACCTTGCTCGTTATACCCTAAAAGGCGTGATGTCAGAATCGCGATTAGTGTCAGCGACTGAAGAAACAGTGAGCTTTAAATACCGCGATTATGCAGATAACAACCGCGATAAAGTCATGACTCTGAGTTGTGATGAATTTTTACGGCGCTACTTACAACATGTATTGCCCAAAGGGTTTATGCGCATTCGCCACTATGGCTTTTTAGCTAATGCGTGTCGCAAGCGAAAGTTAGCATTAATAAGGTCACAAGAATCACACAGAGGTAAAGTGGAGAAGCTAAAGACAGAAAACGTAACACTGATACCGCATTGGCCTTGCCAGCATTGTAAGGCAGGTATCTTGCGGTTAATTGGCGTATTCCAGTTATATGAAACAAGGACCAAAGTAGAGCGAACGAGTTAGCAGCTAGGTAGCTGCTTAAAATCAATTAGTTAACCTGCTTAACTGCTCAGGCTAGCGGCCTCTGTACGTGTAAAAAATATAATTGCTTATTAAGGCAAATTTAGGTGTAATGAATACATAATAAGCGCTGAGCAATGCAGGGAAAGCTTACATAACACTAGCTAAGCTGATTAAATCAGCTAGAAAAGTGAGAGCCTCCAAAAAGCAAATTCCCATAGCATAAACAACACCAACTCTGACACACCGAGCAGGTAGCGGCTCAGTCCAACAAGCGATTATGCAACACAAACAGCGTGCCGCATAAATACTAAAATGTTAGCCTTACAAGGAGTTTAGTGTTGGAATCAATGTATATTTATATAATTATCGCTTTTATAATTATTTGGTTTATTGAAAATAGAGTCAACTTATCTACTTCCCATAAAGCTTTAATAGAAGACGGAGATAACGTTATAGTTAACCCGACAATGCTGTCTCGATGCTATGGCTTTTCATCTAAAGTCGTTATTAAATCTAATATCACAAAAATTCAACTAGCGGATAATTGTATTAGTTTATTCACTCAAAGTGGAAACGCCATAGATATTTGGTTGCCTAAAAAATCATGTGACAATGTGGTTAATCAGGCTAAGAAGTATTTCGGAAATGCTAGATTGGTAAAAGTGTAAGGCTAACAAGCAATTCAACGTGACACGCAACAGTTGGCCGTGCTCGTGCCTCGCTATTTTAGCCAACTATTACTTAGCCCGTTAATGTGGGCGTTATGTGTTTAAACCCTCATGGAGGTTAAATTGAAAAGTTTTTTATTCATCACTGTACCTATACTTCTAATACTTGGTTGTACAAGTACAACCACGCCGATAAGTAAAAAAAAAGTGGTAATAAACAATACCCCAAATCAAGTTCAGATGGATGAAACACAGGATATTTCATATCAAGAAATTATTACTCGTATTAATGATATTAATACGAGTAATAAAGATAACACTCGAGTAAAAGAAATAATCAAAGACTATAGCTATAACACCAGTGATGACGACAGTAAGAATAGCGCAAGGGTAAAAGCACTCAATCAAGTTAAGGTATTAATATTGGAAGAAATAGGTGTTTTTGTTGAGAGTTATTTAGAAATTAATCAATTCGTTAGCAACCAGAACACTAAAAATGCTTTTCGCCAAGAAATTAAAACAGTAACAGCTGGGATCATAAAGACAAAAATATTAGAAGAAAAATATGATGGGCAATCATTTTACGTTAAAGCTAGTGTCTTAGTTGATCCTGATAGCGTTTCAGAAGGGATCTCAGAGTTATTAAAAATACGGGCGAATAAAGGAGATATTGTCAAATTAGAAAGCCTCCTTATAGAAAAGTCTGAAGAGGTTGATTTAAGAAGTTCTCAAGTTATTAACTTACAGAAAAAACTTGCTACACAAGCTATTATCGAATCCTCGCAAGAACATGAACTATCTAAGATCCGACTTGAATTAAAGAAGGCTGAGACTTTACTTAGGAAATATCAAGCTGAGCATAGAGTCATTGAGAGCCGACTAGATCAAATTAGATCGATAATAAGAAGTAAAACTAATAAGGTTTTAAATTATGTTGAAAGAGGTATGACTCTAAATGAAGTAAGAGAAATGGCTGGTAAAGAAAGATCAACTGGGGATGCTTACCCGGGAGAACGCATGTTTAATTACGGTAACGTTTGGGTTCAAATGGTTAATGGTGTTGTTGGATGTGTCTCTAAATTAAGTTGTGAAAAAACATCATGTAAATATTATGGTAAAAACACAGCATACCCCCCTAGAAGCTGTGTTGTTAAATAAACACATAACAAGCTGTTAAACAAGGACAAAAACAGTTGGTTTTGCTCCTTCGTCGCTAATTTTAACCAACTATTTTGCCTGTTAACAGGGCGTTATGTGCTAAGGCACGGATATACAATCAGGAATTTTATAATAACCAAGGAAACCAAGGAGTAGTAAATGGTTAGAACATTAGTAGCTGCATCAATTCTATTATTAGCTGGCTGCGCGAGCCAACGTCCAGATCTTTCACTGGAAGAGTGGAAGTTAAGGGAGTATAAGAATCACAATAAAGAGGAAGTAATCGCAGCTGCACGAGAAGTTATTCGCCTTTCAGATCCAAGTGATGTCAACTTTGAAAATACTAGGGATGGATTTAATGCAACAAGAACATCACTTGGCTATTACCCCCCTGTGTCAGGATAGTTGTCGCCTCTAACATTTAGCAGAGGCAAATAAAATGAGACGTCAATTTACACAAGAATTTAAAGTTCAAGCTGTTGAAAAAGCATTATCTCAATGTGATGATGTTCGCTTAGAAGATATTGCAGATGATTTAGGTGTCGGTTATTCAACGTTACAACGTTGGATAGCACTGGCAAAAAAGCATCAACTTGAAATACACCAGACGGGTAGCCAAATGACAGCAGAAAAACGACCACAAGACTGGAGTTTAGAAGAAAGGCTCAACGCGGTCATTGAGTGTGGAAGTTTAGATGAAGCCGCCATAAATGAATACTGCCGTAATATAGGGCTTTATCCGCATCATATTCAGCAATGGAAGAAAGACTTAGTAACACCACCTTCAAATAAAACAGTAAAGTCAGACAGTAAACAGCTTAAGCAAGAAATAAAG
>NZ_JQFL01000079.1:0-948 GCF_000764215.1 Pseudoalteromonas sp. ND6B | reverse complement strand
TGCTCTTGGCTTTTTCATCGGCTTAGCTGGCTTTACTTTTTCTCTATGCGTTAATAAGTTATGTGCCTTCATGACACGATAAAACGAACTTTCAGACGCTATCCATATGCCCTTATCAAGCAGCTTAGGGACTATTTTACTGGCCGGTAAATGCCCATATTCGGCTGAATTAGCCGTATTAATAATGCGCTGCCGCTCTAACTCTGTGAGACGGTTAGGCGGCTGTTTTTTCGTACTCGTCCGTTTGTCAGTCATATCGTCTGCTTCAATCCACCGCTGAACGGTTCTTAGTGTCAGTCCAAGTAACTCACATGCCTTTTCTTTCCTTGCCCCTGAAGCCTGTGCGTTTGTGATAAGCGTTATTAATTCATGTCGCTCAGTCGCTGTTGTTAATCGTCCTCGTTGAAACCCCAAAGTGCATCCGCTTTTTTTTTGAGTACAAGTAGAGCGGCAGTTTCAGCTAAGGCCTTATCTTTGCGATTCAGTTCTTTTTGCAGTTGCTTTATTTCTTGCTTAAGCTGTTTACTGTCTGACTTTACTGTTTTATTTGAAGGTGGTGTTACTAAGTCTTTCTTCCATTGCTGAATATGATGCGGATAAAGCCCTATATTACGGCAGTATTCATTTATGGCGGCTTCATCTAAACTTCCACACTCAATGACCGCGTTGAGCCTTTCTTCTAAACTCCAGTCTTGTGGTCGTTTTTCTGCTGTCATTTGGCTACCCGTCTGGTGTATTTCAAGTTGATGCTTTTTTGCCAGTGCTATCCAACGTTGTAACGTTGAATAACCGACACCTAAATCATCTGCAATATCTTCTAAGCGAACATCATCACATTGAGATAATGCTTTTTCAACAGCTTGAACTTTAAATTCTTGTGTAAATTGACGTCTCATTTTATTTGCCTCTGCTAAATGTTAGAGGCGACAACTATCCTGACACAGGGGG
>NZ_JQFL01000078.1:0-199933 GCF_000764215.1 Pseudoalteromonas sp. ND6B | reverse complement strand
TGAATCGCCCCGAGTTCATCGGAGACCAGTTTGTTTAAGTCAGGCCACTTTACCTGACTCGTTTAAATTATCATAGTAGTCTGTTTCATATTGAGCTGGTGAAATATACCCAATTGAAGATAATAAGCGTTGATTATTAAACCAATTGACCCACTCTAACGTTGCGTATTCAACAGCATCAACATTCTTCCACGGGCCATTTCTGCGAATAATCTCTGTTTTAAATAATCCATTTATTGTTTCAGCCAATGCATTGTCATAAGAGTCACCCACACTGCCTACAGACGCTTGAATTCCAGCTTCAGCAAGTCGCTCAGTGTATCGTATAGACAAATATTGGCTGCCTCTGTCGCTGTGGTGAATTAACCCTTCGGGGTTGCCACGATGCCAAATAGCTTGCTCTAACGCATCAAGAATAAGCTCTGTGTGCATTGTCGTTGATACACGCCAACCTACAATGTATCGTGAAAAAACATCTATCACGAAAGCGACATAAACAAACCCACTCCATGTGGCAACATAGGTGATGTCAGCTACCCAAAGTTGATTTGGCTGCTCAGCAGTAAATTGACGATTAACTAAATCAAGTGGCTTATCTTGTTGCTCGTCAGGTATCGTTGTCTTATGTGCTTTACCCCGACGAACACCTTGAATTCCCATAACTCGCATCAATCGTTCGACTGTACAGCGGGCGACTTGATGGTCGTCAAGCTGTAGCTGCTTCCATATTTTTCTTGCACCATAAACTGACATATTATCCTCCCACACTTCGCGAATGAGTATTATCAGCTCAGCATCACGCTTTTTGCGGTTAGACAGTCGCTCAGGCTCTCTTTGTATCTGTTTATGAGAATAATACGTTGATGGTGCAATCGGCAATTCCTTGCAAATTGACTCGACACCGTAATGCTCTCTGCAAGCATCAATAAAATCCACTATTACTTCTGTTTGCGGTCGAGCTCCGCTTGGGCGAAAAAAGCGGCAGCTTGCCTCAGGATATCATTCGTTCGCTTGAGCTCTTTATTCTCGCGCTCTAAGACGGCAAGGCGTTCTTCAGTTGATTGCGTATTAGAAGAGGGTTTAGACGGTTGAGCTTGAGATTTCTTGACCCATGCTCTAAGTGTTTCTGGGGTACATCCCAGTTTATCTGAAATCGATACTAGCGCAGCCCAAAGAGAAGGGTATTCATGCTGTTGTGTGGTAACAAGCCTAATTGCACGTTCACGAAATTCTGATGTATAGCGATTTGATTTTTTCATAGTTCCAGTTTCTCAAGTTATTGAGTCTCTGGCAAACACGGGGCGATTCAAATTGCTGCTACCAAAGACGTTTTCTGCTAAAAACAATTTTTGCACCACAGAGAACCCCGAGGCGCTTTGCGCTACACAGAGGTGGATTGATATCTTTTAAGCATTTCTCTGTGAACTCTGTGTCCTCGGTGGTAAATGCTTATTTAGGCTTAACTCTAACGCGATATAAAGTCGCTGCTACGAAAGACATTTACTGCTAAAAACAGTTTTTTCACCACAGAGAATCCCGAGGCGCTTTGCGCTGCACAGAGATGGATTCATATCTTTTAAGTATTTCTCTTTTAACTCTGTGTTCTCGGTGGTAAATACTTATTTAGGCTTAACTCTTAAGGAATATGAAATTGCTGCTACCAAAGACGTTTTCTGCTAAAAACAATTTTTGCACCACAGAGAACCCCGAGGCGCTTTGCGCTACACAGAGGTGGATTGATATCTTTTAAGCATTTCTCTGTTAACCCTGTGTTCTCGGTGGTAAATACTTATTTAGGCTTAACTCTGACGCGATATAAGATCGCTGCTACTAAAGATACTTACTGCTAAAGATACTTACTGCTAAAAACAAATTAGCTCCCCCCGCAACCCGAACCTCTTAGCTCTTAGCCCGTAGCCCGTACCCTAAGTTAAATTAATCAAAAATGTTTAAACCAAAAAAAGGCGCTTCCGGTTAAGGTAAGCGCCTTTTGTTATTTTAACTGCTACTTATTTTACGATTTTCATTTCGTCTAATAAGTTTTGGGCGTTATCTACTTTATCCATTACCCACAGCATGTAGCGTGAATCTACATGAATTGAGCGGTTTAGTTCTGGGTTGTAATCCCAATCACCAATAATGCTTTCGTACACACCGTCAAACAGTAAACCCACCAGCTCAGCATTGCCGTTAAGCGTTGGCGAACCTGAGTTACCACCTGTCGTGTCTACATTTGATAAAAAGTTAACTGGAACAGTATTCATGCCACCAGTGTAATCACCATAAAGCTTCGCTTTAATTTGCTCTTGCAGCTTTTTAGGCGCATTAAATGGGTCAACATCGGTGTTTTTAGCCAATAAGCCTTCAAGTGAAGTAAACGGCGTAGCCACTAATCCATCTTGCGGAGAATAACCACCTACGGTGCCATAAGTTACACGTAATGTGCTGTTTGCATCGGCGTAAACCGGTTTGTTTTGCGCTTTGTTAAAGGCAATAATTGCACTCATTAACTCTGGGCGAGCAGCTTGTAACTTACCTGCCAGGGCTTTTGACTTATCTTCCTCGGCTTTCATCACAGCAAATATAGCTTTTGCATATTGCATGAATGGGTCTTGGCTTTGGTTAAGCTGACTTAGTGTTTGTTCAAATAATGAATTACGTACAATTTCGTTATCTAATCTTGATTTGGCATACATTTCATCTAGCAATGCACTTTGTTTTGCTTTATCAAACCCGTTTTCTAAAGCAAAAGCTTTATCAATTTCACTAAATCGTTCTGCTTTAGGTAATGCTGCATATTGCTCTAAAAAGTGCAGTAATATAGCTTTATCTACATTGGCATCAAAGCGACGTGACATACGCTCAAGAGAAGATTTAATACGCGGTAAATCGCGTTCTTGATAACCTGATTCGCGCTCACTATTTGGCTTTTGTTTTTCAACCGCTAAGCGGTATAAACGACGTGCCGTGCTGATCATTTGTGAACGATGAACATAGCCTACCATACGGTCGCGCTCACTGTGCTCTTGCGATTGAGCTACTAATGCCGATAACTCATTAAGCACATTCCCGTAGCGCTGTTTACGCTCGCTATCGCTGTTTATCCAGCTTGTAAGCTCTTGTTCAAACTGTTTTTTACGCTCAAACATGGTGCCTTTTTTGAAGCTTTCAATCATCGAACCATAGTTTTTAATGTAGTTGTTGTAACCTGCTATGGTGCTTTCGTAAGCAATACGGGCTTTGCTGCCATCTTCTGAGTTTTCTTCAATTAGTGACACGTATTTAGTATTGTGCATGCGCGCTTTAGGGTAACTGTCGTTAAATACGTAATCAACCTCTGCGGCAATACGGTAACGATTGGTACGCCCTGGATAGCCAGTTACCATAACAAAGTCGCCCTCTTGCACGCCTTTAGCACTTACACTTAAGTAAGACTCTGGCACGTACGGTACGTTATCTTCGCTGTACTCTGCTGGCTTGCCATCTTTACCTACATAGGCGCGGTAAAAACCAAAATCGCCTGTATGGCGCGGCCACATCCAGTTATCGATATCGCCACCGTATTTACCTACGCCCATGGCAGGTGCATACGCTAAACGTACATCTTTAATTTCCAGTGATTTAATTAGGTAAAACTCTAAACCCCCATGAAACGAATACACATTACAACGGTAACTAGCATCAGCTTCACACTGTGCAACGAGTGCTTTTTGATTTTTTTCTAACGCATCGTAGCGTGCTTTTGCGCTTAGCTCGTTAGTGCCGCTAATCACTTTATCGGTCACATTGGTCACTGTTTCGGTTACGTACACACGTGAACCTGGCGCAGCTGGTAAGTCTTCAGCTGGTGTTTTTGCTAAAAAGCCATTTTCTAAAATGTTATTTTCAGGCGTTGAATTATATTGCACCGAACCATAAATACAGTGATGGTTAGTTACAACTAAGCCTTTTGGCGAAACAAACGAGGCTGTACAACCACCTAAGCTAATAACCGCATTCATTGGAAATTCGGTTAATTTTGAAATTGAATCAACGCTAATTTCAAGCCCTTTGGCTTTTAATATTGACTCAAGCTCTGGTAGTTGATGAGGTTGCCACATGCCTTCATCGGCATGAGCCGCAGAAGAAAGTGCCAGTGAACAGGTTGCTACCAACGTGGCAACAAGAGGTTTTAAACGCATTATAGAATCCCTTTTATTATTGAACCAGCAGATTACTCATTAAGTATGAGTCAGGTCAACTGCGCTGAGATAAATTGTTACAATATAGCGCCCAATAAACAAAAAAGGAGCCTAAGCTCCTTTTTTAAACAAAATGATAAACGATGTTAGTCGTCTTTTTTCACATCATTTGGATGCGCTACGCCCATCCATGCTTTAAACAGCGCTTTTTGCTCAGCAGTAGCATTTTTATTAGCGACTACTTTTTTAGGTTTGTCGAAATCTTCAGACAACACAAGCTCAGTCGACATTAATGCATCACGGCGAATAAAATCAACAGTTACCTTGTCTCCTGCTTTAAAGGTTTCTAGGCTCGCGGTTAAGTTTTTCCCTACATGCTTTTTGTTAATAGCGACGAGTTTATCGTCAGTAGTTAAGCCACCTTGCCATGCTGCGCCATCGCGGCTTACATGGGTAAGTGTAAGTAACTCACCAGTATTTTTAGTAAAGGCATCTAAGCTTGGTGTGGCCTTGGCTTTTTCTGGTAATTCAAAGCTTAAACCAACTTTTGCCAGTAATTCATCAAAATCTAGGCTGGCTGGTGTGCTAACATTTTCTTGCCACCAAGCGCTGTAATCACGTCCTGATAGTTGTTTTAAAATAGCTAATACGTCTTGCTCAGTAAAACCCGCTGGTAGCTTATGTTGCTTATAAAGTTCGTTGTGTACGTCTTTATAGCTTATTTTACCTTGGCTTTTTTCAAGTAGGTCTATATCTAACGCCATCGACAATAACGAGCCTTCAAGATAAATATTAGTGCCGTAATTACGTGCATGATCGCCACCTTGATTTATCCATTTATCAAAGCTGGTTTCACTTGCACTTTGCACTTCACGACCAGGGGTAGTGAGGTGGCGATTAATGGTTTTACTAAAGTTCTTAAAAAATTCATCGGTGGTTTGAATACCCGAACGCACTAATAAATGATCTTCAAAATAGCTTGTAGACCCTTCAGCAATCCACAGCAATTTTGAATAATTAATATTAGTGTAGTCATATGGCGCAAGCCCTTTAGGACGGTATGCTTTTACATTCCAAGTATGAATAAACTCATGAGCTGCAGTACTTATAAAACCTAAATAGTCTTCACGTTTAGCAAAGCGATCACGTGGGCGTTGAATAATAGTTGAGTTTAAGTGTTCGGTTGCACCGCCCGCGCCCGATGTAGCATGCACCATAAATACATAACGCTCATACGGGTAGCTGTCCCAAATTACATTGCCCGTTGCCACTAGCTTTTTCAGATCGGATAGCATCAGTTCTATGTCGTAATTACCTTCGCCCCACACCACTAGTTCGTACTCTCGGCCATCAACTTCAAAAGTACGTAGCTCGTTAATACCGGTTTCTATTGGTGAGTCTACCAACACGTCGTAGTCGCTGGCTTTAAAGCTGTGTTTGTTTTTATAGTTTTCCATACCCGACACCGAGCGCCATGCTTTAGGTACGTTTAATTCAACCGTAACTGGCTCTTGGCGAAATGATTCGCTAAACATAAAAAAGCCCGATGCATCAACAAACGCATGACTGTCGTCAATATGGCGAGCGCGCTTACCTAGCTCATTGGCATACACTTGGTAATCAACATTAACTTCAGTCGGCTCGTTTAAATGAACACGCCATGTGCTGTGGTCTATTTTTTCCCACTTTAATGCATTACCTTCATCGTCGCTGGCTTTAAAGTAACGTACGCCATTGGCAAGGTTTAAAATTTCATAGCGACCAGTACGCCATGCTGGCAGTTTTACATCTAAATATGATTGCGCCGTTTTAGGAAACTCTACATTTACATCACCTAAATGATGCTCTGGCTGAGAGATATTTAAAGCGTAGTTAACGTCGGCAAATGCTGGTGCTGAACAGGCAGCTAAAATTGATAAGGCAAGTAGCTTTTTCATAAAGGCTCTTTTTTATATAACGTATTGTTGTACCAAGATTAACAAGACCCATTTTAAAAGTGAATTAAAAGCGGTAAATGCACTTATATTTAAGATCGCTCGTATTTTGTTATTAAAAACATTAAGTTTTTGATCTCATCCCTACTATTAATATGTTTTTGTTGTAAACTAAAACAATAGAGGTATTACGATGATGGTGTGTAGGTGTCTAGGAGCTCCAATACGGTGGAACAAAAACTAAAGCAAGCAATCGACAGTAGAAAAGTAATAGAAAGTGCTCGCCAACATCAAGTGAGTACGCTTTCTAATTTTGCAGCTAAGTTGTCTTTAAGCTGTAAGGGACTTGATACTGAGCTTGATAACCGCCTAGCTAAGTTTCGAAGCGCGTTAAACAAAGGAATGAGTTTTGAAGACTTTGCTCCTTTAGTGGATGATATTTTAGCTTTGCTTAAAAACCAAGAAGCCATTCAACTAGCACATCAACGCGACCTTTTTACCAGTGTACAAAATGCAGGTAAGCAATTACAACAAACCAAAGGCTTGCCTGACGAAACCCGCAGAACGCTGCGTCATTTATTAGATAACCAACTTGACGATATTCAATCTGTACATGGCTTTATTCCTATACTAAACCAGCTGATAACTTTTTATCATCAAGCCTTAATTGCTAAAAGCAACGACGCCTTTGAGCCTCCGAACCTAAGTGCCCTCACTGAAAAGCTGTTTAAATTAGTCAGTCAGCTAGTTCTCGAAGAAGAAGCCAACGAAGCGTTGTATTTAATAAAAAAACGTATTGCTAAGAATAAAGCCGTAGACCAGCTACTTGATGCAGCAATTGATGTAATCACACTTATTGTACAAAGCATTCAAGTTGAGCGCGCGTCAGCACAAAGCTTCTTAACCTCTTTAAACCAAACACTCGGAGAGCTACATCGCTCATTAGTATCGACCAGCGAACATTCTGAATCGATGACTGTTGAGTTTGACTCAATTAATCAACGAATTGGTGAAAAGCTAAGAAATTTAAATACACAAACAAATAAAGCAACATCAATTACAGAGTTAAAGCAATTGGTTGAAAATGAGTTACGCTCATTAAGTGCTGATATTTTAGAAAAAGAGCAGCTAGAACAAAAAGATCGCCAAATTTTAATTTCTAGCTTTGCACAAATAAACGATAGAATTGGCAGTTTAGAAAACAAAGTTAGTAATTATAAGAAACGTTTGAATGAACAACGTTTTAAAAGTTTACTCGACAGTCTTACCAAATTACCTAATCGCGCAGCTTTTGATGAACGTTATAATCACGAAATCAATGTATTTAACGAACGCCCGTCAGACATAACCTTAGTGGTTATTGATGTAGACCATTTTAAATCAATTAACGATCGTTTTGGTCACACAGCCGGCGACATTACCTTGCAAGTGATTGCCAAAGCGCTGCAAAAATCGATTAGACAAACTGATTTTATTGCCCGTTATGGCGGCGAAGAGTTTGTGTTATTAATGCCCCGTACCTCACTTGAAAACGCCGTCGAGCATCTCGATAAATTAAGACTGTCGATTAAAAAGATCCCATTTAAATTTAAAGACAAGCAAATACAAATTACTGTTTCTTTAGGCGCAACCCAATTTGAAGTCGGTGATACGCCTCTAAAAGCATTTGATAGAGCCGATGAGGCTCTTTACGATGCTAAAAACTCAGGCCGGGATCGTCTGTGTATTAGTAAATAGTGTTATGCACTTTTACCCTTGAGTATAAGGCATAACTACGCAGTAAATTTACCCAAGAAGTTTCAAGGAGAATGTCGATGCTAATACAATTAAACCCTACAGGGGTATTAGATTTATTGTCGCAGCTAGAAGTAGACTTACTCGAGCAATCATCAACCAGCGAACGCTACAGACTATTTAGAAACTGTGTATTGGCCGTGCTCAATGTAGGCAGCCACACCGATGTAAGCAATGATATTTACGATAAACACAAAGATTTTGATATACGTTTGGTTAGCCGTGAACGCGGTATAAAAATTGAGTTAGAAAATCCTCCGCAAACGGCCTTTGTTGATGGCCACATAGTAACAGGCATTCATGAGCACATATTTTCGGTTATTCGCGATATCTTGTTTATTTGCCAAAAGTATGAAAAAAATCTCCAAGAAACTAAAGCCATTACCCACATGGTTTTTGACATGCTTAGAAATGCCGACGCCCTCAAAGTAAATAGCGAACCTAACATGGTCGTATGCTGGGGCGGCCACTCTATTAACGAAATAGAATATAAGTACACAAAACAAGTAGGTTACGAATTAGGCTTACGTGGGTTAAATATTTGTACCGGCTGTGGGCCTGGTGCAATGAAAGGCCCAATGAAAGGCGCCACTATTGGTCATGCAAAACAACGTATTACCAACAATCGTTATTTAGGTTTAACTGAGCCCAGCATTATTGCTGCAGAGCCACCTAACCCGATTGTAAATGAGCTGGTTATTTTACCCGACATTGAGAAGCGACTTGAGGCGTTTGTTCGCACCGCTCATGCTATTATTATTTTTCCAGGTGGCGCAGGTACAGCCGAAGAGTTACTTTATTTATTAGGTATTTTGTTACACCCTGAAAACGACAAGCAATGTTTACCTGTTATTTTAACTGGCCCTAAACAGAGCAAAGCTTACTTTGAAGAGCTTTGTAAGTTTATTCAAATGACTTTAGGCGATGCCGCACTGAGTAAATTTGAAGTGATTATTGATGACCCTCAATTAGTTAGTCAAAAACTGAAATCGGCCATGAATGGGGTACGCGAATACCGTAAAAGCCAAGGCGATGCTTATTACTTTAACTGGACGTTGAAAATAGAAAATGATTTTCAGCAGCCATTTTACCCAACTCATGAAGCCATGGGGTCACTTGATTTACACCTTGATCAACCCAAACAACAGCTCGCCGCTAATTTACGTCGTGCGTTTTCGGGAATTGTTGCCGGTAACGTAAAAGAAGAAGGCTTAAATGCAATTAAAGAGCATGGCCCCTATGTGCTAAGTGGTGAGCCTGATTTAATGGAAGCAATGGACAAGCTTTTACAAGCATTTGTAGAACAAGGTAGAATGAAACTTCCCGGAAGTAAGTATATTCCTTGTTATACAATAAAAGCGTGAGTTTATAATTGAATCCCCATTTACTCCTTATTGATGCGCTTAATTTAATTAGGCGCATTTATGCTGTTGATGCAAACCAAAGTCATCACAGCGACGAGCACATGTTAAAAGCCTGCTGTGCACGGGTTGCACATGCATGCAAAAAACTTTTAACCACCACCAATGCATCCCATGCAATTGCGGTTTTTGATGGTGACAAAAGCTGGCGTTACCACTTTTATAAAGACTACAAACATTCGCGTGCACCTATGCCAGAGACCCTAAAAAACGCGTTACCCCATTTTAAAGCGGCCATTGAAGAAACCGGTATAGTGGTATTTGAACCGACTAACGATGAAGCCGACGATATTATTGCGACTTTAGCGCATAAAGCGGCTAATAATCAGATAAACAATACCATTGTCTCTACTGATAAAGGCTTTTTGCCTCATTTGAATGAGCATATTGAAGTATACGATTACTTTAAAAAGCAACACCTGAATGAAGAACATATTGAAGAGCGCTTTGCTGTCGCTCAACATAAACTCATCGACTTTTGGGCACTCGCAGGCGATAAAACCAATGACATTCCTGGTGTTAAAGGTATTGGTGTTAAATCCGCGCAGCAATTGGTTAATCAATACAGCTCTATTGAAGAAGCGCTAAATGATGAATCGTTAAATACACGACTACAAAAAAAGCTTAATGAAAATATGGATATGTTTGTTATTTCTAAACAATTGGTGAGTTTGCGTACAGATATCCATTTAGGCTTTAGTTTAAAGCAGTTAAGGCTTAATTAGTCGCAAGTTAATAGCACTGTAAACTTGCAATACGTATACTAGCGATAGCTATTTTGGTCTGGGTTGGCAATGTTTAAAAAGTTTATTAGGTATTTAATATTAGGATTAGGTTTATACGCTCTAATAGCTACGTCAGTTATTATGTTCTATAAAGACGATCCACAAGCTATGATTTGGCAAGACAGAGAAGCATTTAATAAACGCTATATCGAAAAATTGCGTTTAGAAGATACCTTTACGCTAAATGATGTGCTTGAATATTTAGGTAGCCCAGATTTAACCTATGCTAGGCGTGATGGCGAGCAAGTATGGCAGGTTGTTTTTTATCGTACCCAACATAAAACCTCAGACGGTATCACCACCATGGATGAATGTACTGGGTTATTATTTAAAAATGGCCAACTAATAATGTGGGGCCCAAGTGCTTATGAAAAATACCTTGAGCATAATGATGGGAAGATTTAATGGAAGCTCCACTGTCGGGTAAACTAAAAAAGCTATTCGAAAGCACGCAACTGCTTTTAAGCTCCCATAACAATAAAAGTCAGTGGCATACCTTCTACCCTCTTGTGTGTAAGCTTTCAGAGCAATACGCTGCATTATACAAACAAAACCCAGCGGCCTTGCAAGCTCAGTTAAATTTATATAAAACACATTATAGTTACGCAACCAATTTAGTGGTTAACCAATGTGTATTAACCTGTGCTTTGTGTAGTAGTCAAAACTACGACAACGATTTAACCGAGCTTTATATTAGTGCCTCATTAGTTGAACACCTTTGTGTTGCCAAACAATTAAATAAGTTAGCTCAACAGCAAACGTTTAACGAAGCCGATAAAAAAATGTGGCAGTTACGCCATAAACTTGCAGCCAAAGTATTATTAACGGCTAAACAACCCGCGCACCAAATTGCTCATATTTTGGCAAAATTAGGCAAATACAAACACGCATTATTAGATACACCTAAAATTATGCTTTATGACGGTGCCAGTGTGTTGGTTTCTTTAGCTAATATATTAGCACTTAACGTTACTTGTAATGAAAAACAACAGCACATAAATTTTTATAAAGCGGTCGCTGATTTATATATAAGAACTCCCAACTCATTTGCACAAACGTTATTAAAAGCGCTAGTTGCACACGTTGGACAATATGTACCTGGCAGCCAAGTCGTGTATGCCGACCAAGCTATGGTTTATTTAGCCACGGATACGCAAGGCCGACATATTATAGTTAATAACGCCAATACTAAAATGGCATGGTATCGTATTAAAGCGTCCTTAATGGATGACTCAAAAGCATGGGAATGCAATGATAACCGCTTATTTTTAAAAGTATGGGACAGTGAATATCTTAATATCCCGAATAGTGAACTCTCTGCACAAGCACCCTTGTACCAATTAGTTAAACAAATAAAAACGCAAAAAGAATACAGCTTTAAAGCCTTAAACACCTTACTTACCCCCTACCCTGACGTTATAAAGTCAGTATGCTTAGCAGTAAAGCATTACAACAAAGAGCTATTACCCGCTAAAGATTTAAGACATAGTTTATCTATGGTAGGTTACGATAAAGCACCGGCTATTATTCAAGGGGTGGTGTTTCAACAATTAGTAAATAGTATTGCTCATCCTTTACATGCCTTTTTATGCACCCGTATTAGTTGTTTAGTAAATATTTTAGAGCTATTAGTAAAGCATAATCCCCGCGTTCAAGGTGAGCGTATTAGTTTAAGCTTATATGCTTACTTATATTATGTGTTGATACATTACAGCGCAGATGTTTCTAGAAAAATCACCATTGATCAAACACCGAATAAATCTCTCGATACACCTTTTAGTACATTTTTTGGTGTAAACAACGTAGATGCCTCTCATTTAAACAGTGAGCTTAACGAATTACTTAGTGGCGACCCATGGGCGTCGGCTTTATTAAATGCAGAGCAATTGCCTAAAAAGCAGCTTGATGATGCTGGTCAATTATGGGCGGCATTAAAGGTAGTGGCACAACGCATACTTAAACCTAACCAGCCATTAACAGCATGGCAACAGCAAATATTAAATCAACAACTTAGTCGCCATGGCTGGCAAAGTGAAGCCGATTTCAATCAATCGCTGCTGGGCTTAGGGCTACACAATAGTATTTAGCTGACTTATTACCATTATAATTCAAGATTATACCCTGTATTCATACTATAAACTGGCAAAATGAGAGATAAATTGGTATAAATGCCGGCTCAAATTTAGTACCCCTGTCATATAAGTAGTCTAAACTCTGTTGAGTATTTTTATTTATGTGTGTATCCAAATCTTTAAAGGAAAAGTTCATGGCCAAACAAACCATAACAGTGATCAAAGGCGACGGCATCGGCCCAAGCATTATCGACTCAGCACTTGAAATACTAAAAGCCGCAGGATGCGATTTTGATTATGAATTTGTTGACGCTGGCCTAGCTGCGCTTGAAAAAACAGGCGAATTGCTTCCACAAGAAACAATTGACACAATTGCTAAGAATAAAATCACCTTAAAAGGCCCATTAACCACGCCTGTAGGCGAAGGTTTTACATCTATCAACGTAACACTTCGTAAGCAATTTGGTTTATACGCCAATGTACGTCCAGTTAAATCGTTTGCCGGTACTAAAGCCCGTTACGACGATATTGATATCATCACTATTCGTGAAAACACACAAGGTATGTATTCAGGTGCAGGCCAAGTAGTATCTGAAGATGGTACTGAAGCTGAAGCAAAATCAGTGATCACTCGCGAAGGCGCAGAAAAAATTGTGACGTTCGCATACGAACTTGCTGTGCGCGAAGGCCGTAAAAAAGTAACTGCTGTACATAAAGCAAATATTTTAAAATCAACGTCTGGTTTATTCTTAAAAGTGGCGCGTGAAGTAGCTGAGCGTTACCCAGAAATTGAATCAACTGAAATGATTGTTGATGCAACATGTATGAAGCTTGTAATGACCCCTGAAGAGTTTGACGTGATCGTTACAACGAACTTATTTGGCGATATTTTATCTGACTTATGTGCTGGCTTAGTAGGCGGTTTAGGCATGGCACCAGGAGCAAACATTGGTGAAGATGCTGCTATTTTTGAAGCTGTTCACGGTAGTGCACCTGATATTGCTGGTAAAAACCTTGCAAATCCTACGTCAGTGATTTTAGCCTCTATTCAAATGCTAGAACATTTAAACATGGGCGATACAGCTGAACGTATTCGTAGCGCTGTTGCTGATGTAATTAAATCAGGCGACCGTACTACCCGCGATTTAGGCGGCAGCCACGGCACTACTGATTTCACACAATCAGTAATTGACCGTCTGTAATTAGTACTGTTAAATTAAAAAGCCAGCTAATGCTGGCTTTTTTTATGCCAGAAACACAGCATTTAAATTTCCCCCTGACCATCCCCAAGCCTAGGTAAACACGTAAAACTGCATAATTTCTGCTTATAAAGTGAAAATAACTCATATCAAATAGATTATTAGATTAAAAAACATTTAAAAATGAATTTTTAATCCAAAAATCAGTTTAATGGGTTGACATGTGTGCTCAAAAGCCTTAAAAATAACCACATACAAAAATTGTTATTTAAACAGCATTTTATTTTAAAGAGCAAAACATCATGAATACACAATTTCGCCTTTTAGTCTTACTCGTACTGGTCTTAGTGATAAGCCCAGCGGGGATGTATTAAAAGGTGAAAAATGCTTTTTAAAACCCTCGCACTACGCGGGGGTTTTTTTTTGCATGTAATCAACAGAGGAATGAGGATGAGTAAACAAGAATATAATGGCTCTGAATTGGTTGTTAAGTCATTAAAAGAGCTAAAGGTAAAGTATATATTTGGTTATCCCGGCGGCTCAGTATTAGATTTATACGACGCACTTTTTCAGCAAGACGATATTGAGCACATTTTAGTACGCCATGAACAAGCGGCTACACACATGGCCGATGGCTACGCAAGAGCAACCGGTGAAGTAGGTGTTGTACTTGCTACATCAGGTCCCGGTGCAACAAACTGTGTAACAGGCATAGCAACTGCGTATATGGATTCAATTCCTATGGTGGTGTTATCAGGTCAAGTGCCCACAAGTCTTATTGGTGATGACGCGTTTCAAGAAACCGATATTGTTGGTTGCTCTCGCCCGATTGTAAAACATAGCTTTAATTGTAGAAGCGCTAGTGAAATTCCCAATATTCTTGCTAAAGCCTTTTATATTGCCAGTACCGGCCGCCCAGGGCCTGTGGTAGTCGAACTTCCTAAAGACATACTTAACCCAGAGCTAACTTTTGCTTACAACTTTCCAGCGGCAACAGAACTCAGAACCTACAACCCTAATACCAAGGGTCACTCTAAGCAAATTCGTAAGGCCGTTACTGCTATTTTAGAAGCAAAAAAACTGGTTATCTACTCTGGTGGCGGTATTGTGCTTTCAAACACCTCAGAGCAACTAACTCATTTAGTCGAGTCACTTAATGCCCCTATTACCAATACCCTAATGGGACTGGGCGGTATATCGGGCGTTCACCCTAACTTTATTGGTATGTTAGGTATGCACGGTACATTAGAAGCCAATAAAGCCATGGCCAATGCCGATGTTATTTTAGCGCTTGGTGCACGATTCGATGATCGGGTTACTAATAACGTTCAAAAATTCTGTCCAAATGCCACTATTGTGCATGTAGATGTTGATCCAACCTCTATTTCTAAAACCATTAAATCACATATTCCTGTTGTTGGCTGTTTGGCAACGGTACTGGAGCAATTACAAACTGCCATAGATAACAGCCCAATTAAAATTGATCGCAGTGCACAAGAAGATTGGTGGCGACAAGTGATCAGCTGGCGTGAACAAAAATGCCTTAGTTACAACAGCGATGGTGACAAAATAAAACCTCAGGCAGTTATCGAGGCAATATATGAAGCGACCAACGGAGATGCTTATGTCAGCTCTGATGTTGGCCAACATCAAATGTTTGCCGCGCAGTACTACCCATTTAAACACCCTCGTCAATGGATCAACTCAGGCGGCCTAGGCACTATGGGCTTTGGTTTACCTGCGGCTATGGGGGTTAAGCTGGCTTTTCCTGATAAAGAGTCTTTATGTGTGACTGGAGACGGCTCTATTCAAATGAACATCCAAGAGCTATCAACCTGTTTACAGTATAACTTAGCAGTAAAGGTGATCTCCTTAAATAACCGTTCATTAGGTATGGTAAGACAATGGCAAGACATGATTTATGGAGGTAGGCATTCTTCATCGTATATGGAATCTTTGCCTGATTTTGTAAAGCTTGTTGAAAGCTATGGCCATGTTGGGATCAGAGTAAACACTCTTGATGAATTACAACCCGCGATAGACAAAGCCATGTCGATAACCGACAGATTGGTATTTTTAGATATTTTAGTAGACGAAAAAGAACATGTTTACCCAATGCAAATTAAGCACGGTGGTATAGACGAAATGTGGTTAAGAAAAGGAGTGAAGGCATAATGCGTCGTATATTATCTATATTATTAGAGAATGAACCTGGTGCGTTATCACGTATAGTGGGGCTTTTTTCTCAACGAGCATACAATATTGATAGCTTAACAGTGGGTACCACAGATGATGAGTCTCTTTCTCGTATTACGGTAACCACTAAAGGCGATGACAGAATTGTTGAACAAATAACAAAACAAGTAAACAAGCTGGTCGATGTACTCAAAGTGATTGATTTAACCGACATGAGTCACATAGAACGCGAACTGCTGTTAGTAAAAGTATTTGCCAAAGACGAAGCGACTCGTGCGGCAGTAACTCGTGTTGTTGATGTATTTCAAGGGGCTATTTTAGATATGGGTCGTCAAAGTTACAGCCTACAATTGGTAAGTAGCACCGATAAAATAGAGTCGTTCTTAGATACTTTACGCCACGAGACCGACATTATTGAAGTGGTACGCTCAGGCGCAGTCGGCATTGGCCGAGGAGATAAAGCGCTTAAAGCTAAATAACCAAAGCTAAGATTAAATAGCGTAAATTAAATAATCAAAAATTTACAACAAAAAAAAAGGGCTAAATAGCCCTTTTATTATATTTTATAAACCTAAAATTATAGATTTACTTGGTCTTTAAGACCTTTACCTGGTTTAAAGCTTGGAATAGTCGCTGCTGAAATTTGGATTTCTGCACCCGTTTGTGGGTTACGACCCGTGCGTGCAGCACGTTCTTTAACTGAAAAAGTACCAAAACCAACTAATGCAACAGAGTTGCCTTCTTTTAATGAAGAAGTTACAGCGCCTGTGAATGCGTCAAGTGCACGTGTAGCGGCTGCTTTAGAGATTTCTGCGTCAGTAGAGATTTTTTCAACTAGTTGAGCTTTGTTCATTATTAGATTCCTATTCGTTATTATTTTGCCTTCGCAAATCCTATCTTTATGCATTTTCGAAGAGTTAGCAACAGCAAATTACGTTTTTTATCTAAAATACTAAAAAATTAGTAAAAATAGTAAAATTCACTGTAAAATACAGCGAGTTGAGTTAACAAAAGCTTAATTTAAGCACACTATTAGTGCAACTTTGCACCTTAATGACTCACTCTACCTTTTCTATTACTAAGGTTACTTCCCCAACCTCAACACCAAACTTAACAATAGACGTGCGGTTTATCAAGCGTGTATTTGTTACTAGGTACATCCAATCATCAAAATTAACTTCTAAAGTGCTGCCATCGTAAGGGATCTCTACATTATAATTCCAATGAAACACACTACCATCACTCTCTCCTGTAGCTATCCCTAAAACATCAGAGGCTGTTCCTGTTAATGTGTTATCGTCGTTTAAGGTAATTTTCCAAATGCGTTTTTGTGTTTCTCCATCATCATAAACGAAGTCTTCCTCAATAACGCCTTGGTTGCCATCCCACGTAGCGCTCAAGTCTACAACAAGCTTTCGGGTTAATTCGCCTTTAAAGTCTTGTACAACACCGTAGGCTTTTAAATCGCCGCTAAAAAAAGTCTTAAAATCGAAATTAGGTTCTGAGCCTTTGTAATGCTCTACACTCGGCGCAGAACAACTTGCAATAAAGAAGCTTACTACCAGTAGCAAAGTTACTTTGATACGTTTTAGATTAATCATATTAAATCCCTAAAAGTTGATTTCTAATCGATGGTTCTGAGGTGTTCTCACTTAACCAAATAGCTAAGAAGTCATCTGCAAAAGTGGTGTCTTCTATGCGGCCTATTTCATTGTCATTGTGAAAGAAAATACTGTGTCCTTGCTGATCGGTCAGTAAGGTTAACGATTCACCCTTTTTAATGTCTGGCCATATGGCTAATAATTTATCTGCATAGCGAGCTGATAATTGTGATTTACCTAAATGTTGCCATTGCTCTTTAGTGGCTTTTACAATGTCTTTAGCATCAAAATCGCGCAGGTAAGTTAAAGTAAATTTAACCGGCGTTTGCTTGGGACTATAAGATCCAGAGGGAGTAAAAAGCGTTGCATCATAAACATCCCAAAAAAGGTATTCCATACGTGCCTCGCCCACTTTGTTAAACTGGGTATCAGCATAAGCAGCATGGTTAAACAGGGCATAAATTAGTACTAAATTTAAAAGCGTTTTCATAATCAGCTCCAAGCAGTAAATACAATTGTTTTATTGCTTAATAAACGCGTCAATTTTACCGTTAATAAATAAAATAACGCTAAACGTTGCAGCCCATAAAGCACCGTATAAAGGCCAAAATTGCCATAGCGGCAAGCCGAGTTCTAACACGTCGAATCGCGCCCCCGCCCAATAACTTCCTGGTGCAAACGCTAAACATACAATAAACGCTTGCCAAGGTTTGAGGGTTGTTAAAAACGACATTGAGGTGTTAATACACAGCAATAAAGCAGCCCATAAAAACACTAACCAAAGCGGAAATGGCGCTACTTTAAATTCAATCAGACCGAACTTAACCGCGATAAATTCACTTAGTAAGGCTAGTGGTAAGCACTTTAGAAGCAAAAAAGCATCCTGTTTTTTTTGCGCTGACAAATAAAACATTAATGCAATGATAACAGTTGAATAGATAAGTGAGTGCTGTTCAAGCAGTAGGCATAAAAACCACACTACTTGAAACAGCACAAAATTAATAAGCGAGTGCAATCTCATCATTACTACTCGTAAAACGGGGTTTGCGTGCCATTAAATGCACGGTGCTTGTTGCGCGAGTTCTAAATGCGCCCTCGCAATAAGCAAAATAAAATAGCCATAGACGATAAAATCGCTCATCAAATTTATTACTATCGAGGTTTGGCCAACTTGCAATGAAACGATCTCGCCAATCAGCAAGGGTTCTTGCGTAGTGAGCACCAATATCGCTAACTGTGTGGATATTCATATCGGTATGATTTTTTATTTGCTCACTCATTTCGTTGAGCGAAGGCAAACACCCACCAGGGAAAATATATTGCTGAATAAAGTCAGAATTTTTTAAATAATGCTGGTAACGCTGGTCGCTAATTGTAATTGCTTGAATAAGCATAGCACCGTCGTCTTTTAATAGCTGACCGCACTGAGTGAAAAAACTAGGCAAGTACTCATGACCAACCGCTTCTATCATCTCAATTGATACTAGCTTATCGTATTTACCGGTTAGTAAACGGTAATCTTGTTTGAGTAAAGTTATTTTGTTTTCAAGCCCAAGCTCTTTAATTTTATTTGCAACATAATCGTGCTGTTCATCAGAGATGGTAGTGGTTGTTACATGGCAGTCGTAGTGAGTAGCCGCATATATTGCAAATGCTCCCCAACCTGTACCAATTTCAATGACGGTGTCGCCTTGTTGTAACTCGACTTGTTCACAAATACGCTGAAGTTTGTATTGCTGTGCTTGCTCGAGGGTGGCGTCTTTACTTGGGTATACGGCACTTGAATAAAGCATTTCTTTGCTTAAAAAGGACTCGTATAAGTCATTGCCTAAGTCGTAGTGTGCAACAATATTCTTTTTAGAGCCCGAGTGAGAGTTTTTATTTTTAATGTGGTTTATACGATGAGCAATGTTACTAAAAAAAGCGAATTTCTTTTCAAATGCGTCTAGTTGGTCTTGGTTAATTGCAAAAATTTCGATCAACCGAGTTAAGTTATCACACTGCCACTGCCCTAATATGTAAGATTCTCCCGCGCCAATACTTCCCGAGAGCGCAAATGCTTTATACATAGCAGTATCATTAACGGTTACCGTTACTTTAAGCTCTGATGACGTATCGCCAAATACAGACTGCTGATTATTGTCTACAAGCACTATTTGGCCTGTTTCAATAGACGAGAACGCTTTGAATACTAACTTCTTGTATAAGTTAGTAAACCAACTTGTGCGTTCTTGAACGCGTAAGCTCGATACCTTTTCCATACACTTACCTATATTATTGTTATTACTTGTTAAACAACATAAATTAATAAAAAATTATGATCTACCTGAATGACCTAAAAATGGGACTTTTTTTACAAACAGTTTAAATGCCTGATAGTAAATACCTTTGAAAATAGACCATGTCATTGCTGGAAAACGCTTAAGCAATTTACTCATTTGTGCTGTGCAGAGTGTTTGACGCTGTAACCTTAACGATGCGTCAAAAAGTAATTCGTCATCACGCTTATTTTCTATACGTATCAGTATATTGTCTTGCTTTTGTCGAACAGTCCAATGGTAGTTCATATCTAAGTTCATGAAAGGTGATACGGAAAAAACTTTCTTAAAGTTCACTTTTTTTTGTAGTGGAACCAAGTAGTAATGTCGTTCATTCCATGGGGTATTACTCACCTCAGCGACCATGTAGCTAAATTGATTATCGTCATGGCCAAAAAAATAAAAATTAACGGGGCTAAAGTAAATACCCATGCATCGTAACTGCCCTAACATATAAACATGACTGAACTTTTCTTCAACACCTAGCGCAGCTAACTGAGCGTGAGCACGCTCTACAATGGGCTTATTGTCAGTGTTCGCCAATCCTTTCAAATAGTCAGACTGTTTAAATTTTAAAGCCTTAAATCCTGTGGTACCAAGTTGTTTATGTACCCCATTAAGTGCTTCGATGTTATTTAAGTCAACCCACATCATATAAAGCGGGTAATTAAACGCATGATGTTTAACAGCAAAACGGCGATGTTTAACATCGCCTAAATACACTGCATTAGTCAAACTCTACTCCAAGTTGCTTGGCCACATCAACGGCGCTGCGCACACCATCCTCATGAAAACCGTTGAACCAATACGCTCCGCAAAAGTACGTGTTATTTTGCCCATCAACGGTATGCTTTTGCTGTTGAGCGGCAATAGACTCTTGGTTAAATACAGGATGATGATAGGTAAATTCACGTAAAATTTTACTCTGATTAATACCTTCTAAGTGATTTAAAGTGACACAAAATTGGGTATCAGACTGTATCCCTTGAAGTATATTCATTTGATAAGTAACAACAGCGGCTTTGTCGGTATTATTATTTAGTAAGTAATTCCAGCTCGCCCACGCTGCTTTCCTATCTGGTAATAATGAAATATCGGTATGCAATACCACCGAGTTCTCAGTGTATGGAATAGCACCCAACACCTTATTTTCTTGCTCGCAGGCATCACCAAGTAACGCTAACGCTTGATCTGAATGACACGCAAAAATAACCTTATCAAACAGGGCTTGCTGGCCATCAGCAAATGTAATGGTGGCTCCCTGCTCGTCTCTGGTTACCGATTTAATGTCAGTGTTTAACTGTATTTTATCAGCAAAACCAGCTATCAACGGTTTAATGTATTCACGAGAGCCACCCGGAATAACATACCATTGCGGCCTATTGGTAATGTCTAATAAACCATGGTTAAAAAAGAATTTTACAAAAAATTCTACGCCCACGTTTTCCATTTCTTTAATGCTTGTCGACCAAATGGCAGCACCCATAGGTAAAATGTAGTAGTATTTAAAGAAATCATTAAAGCGATGTTGTTGTAATAATTGACCTAGTGATTGCTCTGTGTAGTGACCTTTTGCGTGCAAAGCCTTACATAACTTATTAAAACGCACGATGTCATACAATAAACGCCAAAATTTAGGTCTAACTATATTTCTGCGCTGAGCAAATAAACTACTAAATGTATGCCCATTGTATTCAAAGCCGGTTACTTCGTTATGCACACTAAAACTCATTTGTGTCGGTTTACGTTTTACACCAATGCGTTCAAGCAACTTTTCAAAATAAGGGTACGTTCTATCATTAAATACAATAAACCCCGTATCTACCGCGTAATTAATACCGCTGTGCTCTACATCTACAGTTGCGGTGTGACCACCAATATAATCATTTTTTTCAAATAATGTGACATCGTAATGCTTGTGCAGTAAATGCCCGCAGGTTAAACCTGATACGCCAGTCCCAATTATTGCTATTTTTTTCAACGGGTTAATCCTTTTGCAATTTTAAGCCAAAGCGAAAGTGGCAATATTCGCAATGCTTTAAGTATAAGTGTAAAACGATAGGGGAAATGAACTTCTTTGCGGCGTTTAGCGACGCCTTTTATTATATAGTCAGCCGCTTTTTCGGCTGTAACAGCCATCGGCATAGGGAAATCATTTTTATCAGTTAAAGGTGTTTTTACAAAACCAGGGTGTACTAATGTCACATCAACATCGGTTAAATCTACCGCTAGGCTCTTAGCTAAATAGCTAACGCCTGCCTTTGATGCACCGTAGGCTTCTGAACGCGGTAATGGTAAATAAGTAACACTTGAACTAACCATTACTAATTGCCCGCCCGAGACTATTTTTGGCAAAAGTGCCTCTAAGCAGTAACCCATTGATAATAAATTAACATTAATAACGCGCTCAAATAAGGCGCTATCAAAATTACGTGCATCGTCAACATACTCGCAGTTGCCAGCATTGAGAATTACGCGGTCAAATTGAGTGTACCCTAACGTTGCCGCTTTTATATCTTGTAAATTAGTGGCGTCAAATTGGCAGGTTTCTATGTTATTGTGTTTACCTAGTTCAGCAAGTTTTTGCGTATTACGTCCGCAGGCAATCACTGTATCACCCTGCTCAGCATACTTAATAGCAAGTTGTTCACCAATACCCGACGTTGCACCTGTAATAAGGGTAATCATAGTTAACCAGCCCTTTTATCAATAAAATTAATGATATTACCTAGTAATGGGATATGCTTGTATAACAGCTCACCAGCATTAAAGTAATCTCGATGTTTTACAATTTTGTCGCCTTCAAATACCAACTTGCTGTGCCCTTGCACTGTGATGGTTTTACCGGCATTCAGTTTTGGATGAGAGTAATACATTGTCCAATACACAAATGCGTTATTATCGTTGGTAAATGAATCGGTTATGTCAAATCGACAATCCTTAACATTACTGTATAAACCACAAAAATAACGCCTTAAATCTTCTAGACCATTAATTTCGTGCAGCGGATCTATAAATTGTATATTTTTTGCATAAATTTCGGTTAATAACTCAAGGTTATTTTTATCAAGCTTTTGATATATTTCTACAAATTTATCGACTGATAATTGGTTATCCATATCACACCTTAAATGCATCTAAAGCCCTAGCTCGTGCTGCTTTATGATCAACAATTGCCGGCCAGTAACAGTGTTCACTTTGCCCCGTTGCTGCTAAATAGGTATGAGGAAAATGAATGTGTTTATCTGGGACTTTTTCTAATTCAGGCAGATATTTACGAATAAATTGACCACTTGGATCAAAGCGTTCACTTTGAGTAATAGGGTTAAACACTCTAAAATAAGGCTGTGCATCACAGCCTGTACTTGCCGCCCATTGCCAGCCGCCATTATTCGAGGCTAAATCACCATCAATAAGGTGCTGCATAAAAAACTGCTCGCCCTTACGCCAGTCGATTAAAAGATGTTTAGTTAAGAAACTTGCCACTACCATTCGCAAACGGTTGTGCATCCAACCAGTTTGCAATAGCTGTTGCATGGCAGCATCAACAAGTGGATAGCCAGTGCGGCCTTCACACCAAAGCTTAAACTCAGCCTCATTATCACGCCAAACAACACTATCGTACTTTTCGTTGAAATTAGCACCGCGCGATAATTTAGGAAATTCGGCAATGAGGTGTTTATAAAATTCACGCCAAATCAGCTCGTTCACCCACGTAAAGGTTTTACTTTTTGAGGTAGTCAAAATATCTGGATACTGCTGTTGTATGTTGACCATTAACTGCTTACTACTAACAACCCCTAATGCTAAATATGGGCTTAAACCCGATGTTCCTTTTACACTAGGTATATCGCGTACATCATCATAACTTGCTAATTTATCATGGATAAAATTGTCAACCACATTCGCTAAAGTGTCGTCATCAACCGGCCATTTTTTTGAACTGTCATCACTGCTGAGTAATTCACACGATTCAATGTCAATAGGGTTTGAAGATAATGGCCACGGCACCAAGCTAAAGTGAGTATCTTGATACTGTTTTAGCCACGCCCGCTTAAAGGGCGTAAACACTTTATACATTTCGTTGTTTTGTGTGCGTACACTGCCAACAGGTGCAATGATGTCACCTTCGTATAAAGTAAATGTTATTTGCTGTTGATCGCATTGCGCTTGAATCGCTTTATCTCTATTAAACTCATTAAGCTCATATTCTTTATTGGCTATTATGTGTTTAATCTCATACTGCTGACAAAATTCGAGAAGCTTAGTTTGGCAGTCTGTGAAATAAGGAGCCTCTATCACGTGTAAATTAATGCCATACTCAGCTAATTTTTCACGGATATAACTGACTCTGCGTTTTAGCAAATCAATTTGAATTGGTGCAGTGTTATGCTGTGCCCATTGCTTTTCGCACACAAAAAAAATGGTGTGTTTAGCACCATTATTTAACGCTTCAATAAGCGCTTCGTTAGAAAAAAGGCGCAAATCGCGCCTAAACCAAAATAGTGTATTCATTACAAACCGTAACGTAGCTTAAGTTCATTAGGATAAGGGTTAAAGTAAATTTGCTTACTTAAATACTCATTTGGATGAACCTTTAAATGATGTTTAAGCAATGTTAGTGGTACATAAAGCGGCACCAACCCTTGGCGATACTCATCAATTGCATCTCGCATTTCTTCCTTTTCGATTTTTGATAAATCTTTTTTGAAGTAACCTTGCAAATGCATCAACGTGTTAGAATTATTTTTTCTTGAAGCAGGGCGTTTAAGCGCATTCATTAAACCTAATATGTACTCGTCGGCCAAAGCATTAACATCGTCACCAACAAACGTTCCGAGTAGATTGCCTAAATCACGATACGCTTGATAATTATGAGCCATTAACAAATATTTGTATTGAGCATGGAACTGGGTCAAACGATGCACAGTAACGGACTCTTTCACTAACTGTTGCCAGTTATGCAATGTATAAACACGCATTACAAAGTTCTCGCGCAAATGAACGTCATTTAAACGTCCATTTTCTTCGCAAGGTAGTAAGGGATTATATTTCATGATTTGTTCAGCAAAGAACCCCACGCCTTCAGAGGTATTACCGGTTCCTGCTTCATTGTAGATTTTTACCCGCTCCATGCCACAGCTTGGGCTCTTAGCACAAAAAACGAATCCGCTTAGATGCCCTGCTTGTTCTGTAGCTATTTTTTTACCGTATTCTGTGAGCTGTGGGCCAACATCTCCCGAGCCATCCGGACGACACACTTTAATAGTATCGCCTGTTTTTACTTGACGAATAGTTGGACGAGGTATAGGTAAGCCAACCGCAACCTCAGGACAATACATTTTATATTCAACATGTTTTGCAAGCTCTTCCATACAAAAGTTAGATTTTTTGTGGCCGCTGTCAAATCTTACCTTTTCGCCTGCTAAGCAGGCGCTAATACCTATTTTTATTGTATCTGTTTGCATAGATTCTCTTAATAAATCAAGCTGCCAATTGGATTAAGCAACTTGCTAAGTCCTTTATTGAAATGTAGCGCACTACTAACAACAGTAAAGCACAAACACCCCTCTTTTGTTAAAGGAGTATGTTGATGACGGCCATCTTGCCAAATAAAATCACCTGGTACATAACTGCCTTCTTCATCTGTAAATTCGCCATCAAGAAGTAGCGTAACTTCAAAACCTGTATGTGTATGCTCAGGAATTTCACCGCCTGCGTCTATGTGCAATAAACTCGAGCGCAAATGCCCATCGTCAAGCGCTATACGTGAACGAGCAAGCTTACCTACTTGTGTAAATTTGCTATGAGAAATACGTGTTAATGCTCTTGGTAAGCTGTAATTATAGTCATTCACTTCAATAGTGACAGGTTCAACGGCATAAACTTCATCAATCGAATCGTCTGACGTGATTAACTCAAGCAACCCTGAGTCCGCTATATCGTCGCTTTGCTCATCGTTATTAACATTCATGTTGTCACTAAACACTGCTTTTGCATTACTTGCCTCGAGTTTTTCAACCTCAGCTTGGCATATTGGGCACATATCTACATGAATAGATACGGCTAAGCTTAGTGATGCGGGAAGTGTTGCTGCACAGTATTGTGTCAGTAATGTTTCACTCGGGTGATGTTTAATCATGCTGATCTCCCATTTCATTACGTAATTTCTGCAAGGCTAAACGTAATCGTGATTTTACCGTGCCTACTGGAATGTTTAATTGTTGAGCAAGCTGCTCTTGCGACATATCTTGAAAGTAAACGCCGCGAACAACTTCTCTTTGCGCTTGAGGCAATTTATCTAAATAACGTTTAATTTGTTGGTCTTCAAGGTGGTCGCTGTATTCGTGATGTGTATCTTCAGATTCGTTCAATAACGGCCAAATGTCTTCGCTGATATTTTCTTCTTTGTTACTTTTCATTTTTCGAAGCATATCAAAGGACGCATTACGCATTACGGTATAGACCCACGTAGTGGCTGCGCCTTTGTCGCTGTTGTACAAATGCGCTTTTCGCCACACTGAAGTGAGCGTTTCTTGCACCAACTCCATTGCTTGGGCTTCTACACCAAACTGCTTAATGCCAAAGCGTTTGATCTTTGGTGCAAAATATTCAAACAAGTACGCGAAAGATTTTTTATCGCGAGATTGGGCTACATTGACTAATGCTTCCCTGAGTTCCATACTTGGCGTTTCTGGCATGGCAGTATACTTACCTGTGTTAGGTTCACAACGTAATGTTTGTTGTTGACTTACCATAGTAAAATGTCCCGTTATAGCTTTTGTAAGTACCATTACGAGCTAAGAATGTAAGCGGATCAAAATTATTTTAGGCAAATTCGTTATTAATCACAGTATGGAGGAAACTCAGCAAGTTATCAAAATTAGTTTCAAATGCAAGTTGTTGTTTTTTCTCAATAGAAATAGGGAGAAGCTCAAGCCATCTGGCAACAATCCAAGTAAGTTGATTAAACTGGGTATGTTTATAAAGAGACTGTAGCTGTGGGTTATTAGAGAATACTTCTTCTAGTGCCACTTGAAGTAGTTGATGTTCACCAATGTCATGATTACTGCTATTGTACCAATAAGGTGTATTGCACGCAGAGACCTCGCCATGGCGTAACTCCTGTTCGTCTTGGTACACGTTATCTAGTTGCACACTTTTTGATGCAAAAACATCAATCAACAGCATACCGCTTTCGTCTTGATCAAAATCAATAATATCCATTAAACACCCTTGGGCGCTTATATTAAATGGTGTGTCGTGTTCGAAGGTGCAAAGTACAAAACCGCTGTTTGTTTTTAATGCGTTTTTAACCATCGTCAAATAACGAGGCTCAAATATACGTAATCGCGTATAGCCTTCAGGTAATATAAAAATCGGTAATGGGAAAATCGCACGTTTCATAAAGTCTACTTCTTTCAAACACTCTGCCTTTATTTACGTGCGCTCTATTGAAGTCGATCAGCTTTAGTTACATCGATTGTTTTACCGTGTAAGTGCATTCGCTAATTAAACCTCGTTCCCACATTTTTTATCATGTAAGCGATGTAATATACACTCAGTACACTTGCCACTGGCGCCAACATCAGGGCTAACAATTCGAACTCGCTGTTCATCACTTATTCCCTATTTTTATCGCTTTTGTTGTGTTTTTACTACAAGTTGCTTTTCATCAATGCCACTATTATCAACAACTGGGTTGGTTTGTAGTAAACCATCTAAAATAGCTTGGGCATCAAAAGAAACGGCTTCTTTTACTGACTGTTCAAGTTCATGGGTTGCTTGTGATACATAAGTCGTCACCGTTTTAGTCAACATATCTGTAATATCTAAATCGACCTCTGTTGCATGTACTTGAGATGAACCTAATAAAAGTAAACTAGCCAGTGTCATGTTAATTGAAGTTTTCATAATGTTACTCCTTGTTTGTTTATTGGTTAATACACCTAGATACAATCAAGGGCTGTGCCATAAAGAAAAAAATCAATAAATCTTTGTTTTATAAAGATATAAAATAAAAAGGTTAAGATTTACAAAATATGGGTTAGTTAATTTAACTAACAATTTAAAAAATATAACCAAATAGTAGTGTATTTTTTAACATACCGTAATCCATAAACTGGCAGCACCATGTCAATCAATTCTCAATTGATAATTTCAGCGCACACTTGTACACTAAACACCAAATTATAAGTGGTAAGATCTGTTATGTCTGTTGAAGCGCCCTATTCTAAAAAAGAAGAGCTATTAAATGTTGTTAGCCATGCTTTGGGTATTTTATTTGCTACGTTTGTAATTTGGGATTTATTTAATCAAGCTAACTCTGTAAAAGGTTACGCCAGCACAGCCGTTTATGGCAGCAGCTTATTTATTTTATTTTTGTCCTCTACACTTTATCACGCCAGTGTTCGTCCTAAATTAAGAGCGTTTTATAAAAAATGTGACCACTGTGCTATTTACATGCTTATTGCTGGCACATATACCCCTTTTTTATTACTCTCTTTGTCTGGAGTTTGGTCTTGGGCCACCTTGGTATTTATTTGGACAGTAGCTTTAGCCGGTGTTGCTTATAAACTGCTTGTTAAAAATGGCAATAAAAAAGTGTCACTCGCTACCTATTTATTAATGGGCTGGTTTGCACTGGCAATTATATACCCACTTTACTCAAACTTACCTATCAACGCACTATACTGGCTACTTACTGGCGGTTTATTTTATAGCGTGGGTACATTGTTTTACAGCGCTAAAAACACTCAATATAGCCACGCTATTTGGCATCTTTTTGTCATTGGCGGTTGTGTAAGTCATTATATTGCCATTACTCACTATGTGTATTAACTAAATACACATAGTGCCTTCCTAGCTAATCTCACAATGTAGCCTATTATTTTACTCAAGCTTTAGTAAATCACGGTGGTTATTTTAAAGTATAATTAAATCTCCCTAATGCTTTAGATGACTGTTTGCTATACTGTTTCAGGAACTTAAAACGCCATTGATCTAAATGGACGCAGCTTAAACAACGCTAGGTGTTATTTACATTGTCACCATCTAATACTCGACCACAGATACTGAGCTTGTTTATAAAAGCAAGACTGGTGTTGATCACATTGTTAATCTCAACGCTTGCCTCTGTGTATTCAATCTCCTTACTTGATCAATACATTTATCAGCAAAAGCAAAACTCTATTAGAAAGGTGGCGGGTAGCTACGTTAACCATATTAGAAATAACCTTAACCAAGCACTTTCTGCAGCCTACCCAATTGCGGCATTAATTCGTACTCAAAATGGCGAGACTAAAGGCTTTGAAGAACTCGCTTCTGAAATGTTAAGTCTTTATCCTGGTCTTGACGCCTTACAACTTCATAAAAACGGTATTCTTACACACGTTGTTCCACTTAAGGGCAATGAAAGTGCTATCGGTAATAATGTTTTAGAGAACCCACTGCGAACGCAAGAGGCATTTTTAGCCAAAAAAACAGGTAAATTAACTCTTGCAGGCCCTTTCGAGTTATTTCAAGGTGGTATGGGTGCAGCGGCTAGGTTGCCTGTGTATCTAGATACCCCACAGGGAAACCAGTTTTGGGGATTTGCCACTGCGCTTATTCGTTTTCCGGATATTATTCAAAGCGTTAATTTAGCCCAACTGCCACAGGCAGGCATTGGTTATGAGCTTTCAAAAGTCATGCCCAATACAAATGATGTGCAAATCATTGTTACCTCACACAACCAAAAAACAAAAAATACGGTCGACTTTAACATACAAGTACCAAACGGCGTTTGGGTATTTAAAGCCTACCCTATCAGGGGCTGGCAAGACAGTAGTATGCTGCTATTAGGTATTGCTATTTCTATACTGTTTATCTTTTTAACTACGCTTTCATCTTATCTGATAACCCGATTAAGAGCGAGCCAGCTAAAATTAGAAAAAAAAGTTGAGCAACGTACTCATGCATTACAAAATAATATTAAAGCACTAACTGATACCGAAAGGCGACTTCTTTTAAGCCAAAAAGTGGGGGGAATTGCGACTTGGGAATGGGACATAAAAACCAATATAATCCGCTTTTCTGAACATGGTATTAGATTAATTACCGGCAATGTTAAACAATTAGAAATGACTAAAAATGAATACCTAGCCAGCATTCATCCAGATGATCGTGCCAATATCGTAAGCGATATAAATCAATGTATTGACGATGCGAAAGAATATAATATTGATCACCGTATTATTAATAAGCAGGGTAACGTTCGTTGGTTTAATACTAAAGGGACTCTTGTTAGAGACAGCTCTGGTAGCGCAATAACCATGTTGGGTGTGTCGGTTGATATTACTGAACGTAAATTAATTGAAGAAAAACTGCATTTATCCTCTCGTGTTTTTAGAGACACCCACGAAGGGATTATTATTACAAATGCTGATAAAGTTATTGTTGATGTTAATCCTGCCTTTTGTCATATAACCGGTTATAGCCATGATGAAGTTATAGGTCGCAATCCATCATTTTTAAATTCGGGCAAACAAACTGAGTCATTTTACAAAAACATATGGAAACAGCTCAGCCTATATGGTCATTGGCAAGGTGAAGTATGGAATTGCAAAAAAGACGGTGAACTGTATGCTGAACTACTCAATATTTCAGTTTTAAAAGACGACAACAACGTTACTTTTTACTTAGGAATTTTTACCGATATCACCCAAGCTAAACGCCAACAAGAGCAACTTAGTCGTATTGCACATTATGATTTATTAACTAACTTGCCAAACCGCGTATTGCTTGCCGATAGACTCAGTCAAACCATGTTGCAATGCCGTCGCCTTAACAATTCTCTGGCTGTGGTGTTTCTTGATTTAGATGGATTTAAGCAGGTTAATGACTCTCATGGCCATGATATTGGCGATAAATTATTAATTGCACTTTCTATTCGTTTAAAAGATGCACTTCGTGAAGGTGATAGCTTGGCCCGTATTGGTGGCGATGAATTCGTTGCTGTATTGACTAATTTAGGATCAGTTGCCGATTGCGTGCCCGTACTTGAGAGGCTTCTGGCCGCAGCAGCTAAACCTGTCACTGTTAACGATATTGTTTTGAATGTCTCTGCCAGTATTGGCGTAACAATATACCCAGAAGATAATTTAGATGCTGAACAATTGATGCGCCATGCCGATCAAGCCATGTATATTGCCAAACAAATGGGCAAAAATCGTTATCATTTATTTGATACGAGTCAAGGAGATACAGTTAAATTACAGCAAACCGGTATTTCACTTATCCGTGAAGCCTTAGCCAATAATTGGTTTGTACTTTATTATCAACCAAAAGTAGATATGCGAACGGGCAGTATGATTGGTGTTGAGGCATTAATACGCTTGAAACATCCGGAGCGCGGTCTGCTTAGCCCTATTGAATTTTTACCGGTAATTGAAAACAACGCGCTAATGATAGACGTTGGCGAATGGGTTATTAACGCTGCATTATCTCAAATTAACCACTGGCAAATTTTAACACCTAGTTTAAACATAAAAGTGAGCGTTAATGTTGCCGCAGTTCAATTACAGCAGCCTGAATTTACAGCGCGGCTAACTGAATTACTATTGGCTCATCCACAGGTCGATGCTAGAAACCTAGAGCTAGAAGTACTTGAAACCAGTGCACTTAAAGATGTGGCCCACGTATCTAAAACCATGCAAGATTGTAAAGCTTTGGGCGTTGAGTTTTCACTAGATGACTTTGGTACGGGTTACTCCTCACTCACATACTTAAGGCGTTTACCTGCAAGCTTAATAAAGATAGATCAAAGCTTTGTTAGAGATATGCTTGAAGACTCGAACGATTTAGCAATTGTAAAAGGCGTTATTGCACTGGCTAATTCGTTTAAACGAAGCGTTATAGCTGAAGGCGTAGAAACCCCTGAGCATGCAGCAACACTAATGCTACTTGGCTGTTATCTAGCACAAGGCTATGGTATTGCTAAGCCAATGAAAGCCGAAGATATTCCTATTTGGCTAGACGAATGGACCGCAGATGAAATTTGGGCTTTAACTGACTTACAAAAAATGGATAATTAGTTTATTGCCAGCGGTGTTTTGCCATATTGATTCGTTGATTGTTAAAAGTAACACCCTCAGAAAGTAGCTTTTCTCGTTGCGTTTGATACTGCGCACAGCCCTGTGCAAACGCTATTTTACCTTGGCTGTTAACCACTCTATGCCATGGGATAGTAGAATCTTTAGGCATCTCTTTTAATAATCGGCCAACTAGCCTTGCATTATTAGGATACCCTGCAAGCGCCGCTACTTGGCCATAACTGGCAACACACCCTGAGGGTATACTCGCAATAATAGTATAAATAACCGTTTCTTTATTAACGTCCATTATTGTTTAAGTACTCCTGACTGAGTAATTCAAATTGCTGCCAAATTTTACGGGCAACAGGGCCATGATGCATAGCATGTTGACGAAAAGCACGAATTTGCGCGCTAAACTGATGCTCCCTGTCTGTTACTATTATTTGCTGTAATGAGCCCGCGGTAATTTCTTTTTTACAGTGGCCTAAGCTCATCATTGCCCATCCTGCACCTGACAATAAAAACGACTTTAGGGTAGATATGTCATCTATTTTCATTACCGCAGCCCCTTTAGAATAAGACAACCTGTCGCTGTCTATGCTCAAGCCACTTTCAAACATCGCTAAACACGGGTAAAGTTGTAACTCATCGTAGGTAAGCTGCTTAGGTAAAATCCCTTTTGCGCCAACAATACCTATATCTAGCTTGCCTATCGGTAAGCTTTCTAAATCGCCGGTGGCATGAAATAAATCAAACCATGGGCCAATCCCAAGCTCGGCTTGGCCGGTATTAACTTGCTCTAAAGATACAAACCGTTTACCACTGGTTAAACGAAATTCTGTACTAGAAAAATGCTTAAAAGTATTACTTATGATCTCGTTATAACTTTGCACATGACAAATTTGCTCATAGCAAACTCTATATTGTGCTTCATTCCCCAGCGCCAGCTCGGTTGCAAGCTGTGTAAGCTGCTCATTCGCGTTTAAAAGCTGTTTAGCTTCACGATGAAAAATACGTCCTTTTTCGGTAAGTTGTAATCGGTATTTAGAACGGTCGAGTAGATCAAAACCTAATTTCGCCTCTAAGTTTTTAATCGCCAGTGTCAATGCAGGCTGAGTTTTATGTAGCTTTAATGCAGCGCCACTTAAGCTCGCACTTTGCACAATAGCATCTAAAATTTGTAATTGATTAAGTTTCATAGTCAGCCCAGCACATTATAAGTAAAACTTATTGAGTTTCTAAAATTTAATGAATTTTATTTTATATGTTTGCAGCGTATGCTGCACTGACTTATTTAGCCTTTTTTTATCATGGAGATATCATGCCACTGTTTCGCTTATGTTTACTATCTGCGACATTACTAAGTTTAATAGGCTGCTCGGAGCCCGAGAAAATAGTTAAAGAAGAGCCTATTCGCCCTGTTAAATTATTTAATATTGGTCATGATTCGCAAACAAACATACGCAGTTTCCCTGCAGAAGTCGTTGCAAACCAAGGCTCGTACCTAGCTTTTAGGGTCAATGGTGAGTTGGTTGAATTTCCGGTATTAGCCGGTGAGCAGGTAAAAAAAGGGCAGCTATTGGCTAAATTAGACCCTGAAGATTTTCAATTACAATATAATGAGCGCAAAGCGCGTTATGAACTGGCTAAGTCGCAGCTAAAACGTATAAAACAACTATTCGATAAAAACATCACCAGTCAATCCGAGCTTGATCAAGCCGTTGCCAATGAGCAAGTCGCTGAGTCAGCTTTTAAAATTGCAGAAACGAATTTAGAGTACAGCGAGCTTCGCGCTCCTTTTGCTGGCATAGTAGCCAAAGTATTTGTGAAAAACTTTGAGAGTATTCAAGCAAAACAAAATGTTCTGCGCCTAGAAACCCGCGATTTTATGGATGTAGAAATACAGGTTCCTGAAAAAATCGTGGCGCGCATTCAAAAAGATACCCAATACCAACCTATGGTTGAATTTGATGGCTATCACGACAAGCAATACAAACTCACGCTAAAAGAATGGGACACCCAAGCTGATCCTGCAACACTCACCTATAAAGTGGTGTTTTCATTACCGGTGCCAAAAGATTTTAACTTACTTGCGGGTATGTCGGGACAAGTGATGATAGATTTAAGCAAAGTCACACGCTCACAAACCCCCTACACTATTTTACCTATTGAGTCGGTCTTTTCAGATCCTAATAAAAGCCTAAGCGATAATGCCTATGTGTGGGTTTTTAATCAGGAATCTGGCACTGTGCATAAACAAGCAGTACAAGTGGGTCAATTGCATCACGACACTATTGAAGTTCTTAGCGGCGTAAAAGAAGGCCAACAAATTGTCTCTGCCGGTGTTCACTCTTTACAAGAGGGCATGTCTGTTCGCCCTTGGAATAAAGAGCGAGGCTTATAATTATGGGCTTTGCGCAACTATCTATTGAGAAAAAAGTCATTAGCTGGATGTTTACGCTGTTGCTGTTAATTGGCGGCAGTGTATCTTATTTTGATTTAGGCCAGCTAGAAGACCCTGAGTTCACTTTAAAAAAAGCCATGGTGATCACTTTATACCCGGGCGCCTCTCCACAGCAAGTAGAAGAAGAAGTCACATTTCCGATTGAAAATGCCATTCAACAGCTCCCCTATGTGGATTATGTCACCTCTATTTCATCCAATGGTAAATCACAAATTACCGTAGAAATGAAAAGCACCTATCGTAAACAAGAGCTTAGACAAATATGGGATGAAATGCGTCGTAAAATTAACGACCTTAGCCCGTCGCTGCCAAGTGGTGTTTACCCTAGTAATGTGATTGATGATTTTGCCGATGTTTACGGCGTTATGTTTGCCGTCACGGGCGATGGCTACTCGTATGATGAATTAAAAGACTATGTTGATTATTTAAAACGAGAACTTGTTTTAGTCAAAGGAGTGAGTAAAGTTACAATTGCGGGACAACAGCAGCCACAAGTAATGGTTGAGGTATCGACGCAAAAGCTTGCCCAACTCGGTATTGCGCCTAGTCATATTTATGATTTACTGCAATCACAAAACACCGTATCTAACGCTGGACGTATTCGTGTGGGTGATGAGTCTATTCGCTTGCACCCTACTGGTGAATTTAAAGATGTAAAAGAACTTGAAACCTTATTAATTTCAAAATCAGGTGCCAGCGAACTCATTTATCTAGGCGATGTTGCAAAGGTTTACCGTGAATATGCTGAAGTACCGACCAATGTGATTCATTACAATCAACAACAGGCTCTGCTTATTGGTGTGTCGTTTATGTCTGGGGTTAATGTTGTTGATGTGGGTAAACACATAGATGAGCACTTAGCATCTCTTGAGTATCAACGCCCGCATGGTATTGATATTAGCTCAGTGTATAACCAACCTAAAGAAGTAGAGCAGTCGGTAGATGGCTTTATTGTTAGTTTAATAGAGGCCATTGCAATAGTCATTGTAGTGCTACTGATTTTTATGGGCTTTAAAAGTGGGGTTTTAATCGGCGGTATTTTATTACTGACCGTATTAGGCACCTTTATATTTATGAAGCTGTTTGCGATTGATTTACAACGTATATCATTAGGTGCGCTAATTATTGCACTGGGTATGTTGGTTGATAATGCCATTGTTGTTACCGAAGGTATCCTCATTAACCTTAAGCGCGGGCAAACAAAGCTTAAAGCAGCAGTTAATATTGTCGATCAAACTAAGTGGCCACTACTTGGCGCAACGGTCATTGCTATAACCGCTTTCGCACCTATTGGTTTAAGCTCAGATGCCAGTGGTGAATTTGCTGGCAGCTTATTTTGGGTGCTGTTTATTTCATTGCTATTAAGCTGGATCACCGCAATTACGCTCACGCCGTTTTTTGCCCACTTAATGTTTAAAGAAACCGAATTTAAACACGAACATAATCAAGAGCATGAAGACCCTTACCAAGGCATCATATTCAATGGTTATAAAGCGATATTAAATTTAGCTATGCGCTTTAGAAAAACAACCTTAGTCCTTATGGTTGCTCTTTTATGCAGCGCTGTAGTGGGATTTGGTGCTGTGAAGCAATCATTTTTTCCAGCCTCGAATACCCCGATGTTTTATGTCGATTACTGGCAAGATCAAGGCGCTGATATTCGCGCAACCCTTGAGGGCATTAAGCAGCTAGAAGCTTATTTACAAAAGAATGAACTGGTCACAGAAATCACCAGTACGGTTGGCCAAGGTGCGCCGCGCTTTATGCTAACTTACGCGCCAGAAAAGTCTTATCCTGCTTATGGGCAGTTAATTATTCGTGTCACCAACCGTGATGCGGTCGCTAAAGTAATGCAAAAAGTGCGTGATTACGCACAGCAACATCCGCTGTCAGCAAAGCTAAAAGTAAAACCAATGGAAATTGGCCCGTCAACCGATGCTAAAATAGAGGCGCGGTTTTCAGGCCCCGATCCGGTGATATTAAGACAGCTATCATCTCAAGCAAAAGAAATTATCGCCAAAGACGACGGTGCTTTTAACATTCGCGATGATTGGCGTGCACGCACTAAAATGATTCGCCCCCAATTTAACGAACAAAAAGCACGCCGCTTGGGGATCACCAAGTTTGACCTTGACCAAGTTCTGTTAACGAGCCTGTCGGGTAAGCAAGTGGGTGTTTATCGTGATGGTACGCAATTGTTACCTATTATTGCCCGCTCACCAGCCAGCGAGCGCTTAAATGTAGACAGTGTTCACGATTTACAAATTTATAGCCCAGTATTACGCGTGTTTGTGCCGGTAACTCAAGTAGTTGATGAATTTATTGTTGAGTGGGAAGACAGCTTAATTATGCGTCGTGATCGTAAACGTACCATAACGGTAATGGCAGATCATGATGTATTGGGTGATGAAACACCTGCAAAATTATTTGCTCGGGTTCGCACTGAAGTTGAAGCAATTGATTTACCCCGTGGCTATGAAATGCAATGGGGCGGCGAGTTCGAATCATCAAGCAAAGCGAAAAAGGCCATTTTTGGCTCGTTACCACTGGGCTATTTAGCGATGTTTGCGGTAACAGTATTACTGTTTAACTCAGTGAAAAAGCCTTTGGTTATTTGGGCAACTGTACCGCTGGCTATTATTGGTGTAAGTGCAGGCTTATTAGTGATGAATGCGCCGTTTAGCTTTATGGCGCTGCTGGGCTTATTAAGCTTAAGCGGCATGTTAATCAAAAATGGCATTGTACTGGTTGATCAAATAAACTTAGAGCTCAGTGAAGGTAAATCGCCATATCAAGCAGTGTTTGACTCAGGCGTAAGCCGTGTGCGCCCTGTAGCCATGGCCGCTATCACGACAATACTTGGCATGATCCCATTACTATTCGACGTATTTTTTCAGTCGATGGCGGTCACCATTATGTTTGGCTTAGGGTTTGCCACCATACTAACCCTGATTGTGGTGCCGGTTTTATACACTGTAGTATTTAGGATTGATTACCCTAAACAGTAGGCTAACAAAAAAACGCAGCTAAGTCTGCGTTTTTATTTGCTTTTTTACACAAGCTTAATTACTTTTTTAAGCTTAACGTGCCACTGCTGCGGGTTTTGTTTCCTGTGGCAGTATTTGCTTTGTGAGTATTTGATTTACCTACATAAGTAGTAGAACGTTTTTGATAAGGGGTATTTCGACTACTTTTTTTAGCCTGCTTTTGTTGCTCGTCATTATTTTCACGACGTGGTTTTCCGCCCTGAAAATCACGCTTATGAGCAGGTTTAGCGTGACTATTTTTAGCTTGTTCAGTGTAATTGCGCTGTTCAGCATCATCATAAAGTGAGTGTTCTTGCGTTTTACCTGAATCAGCAATCGAGTCGTTAATGACCGCCATTTCAGCGTCACTTAAATGTCGCCACTGCCCTACTTTTAAGCCTTTGAGGGTTACGTTCATAATACGCACACGTTTTAGTGTAACCACTTCGTAACCTAAGTATTCACACATACGGCGAATTTGACGGTTTAAACCTTGGGTTAAAATAATGCTAAATTGCTGCGCACCAGTCTGAGTAACTTTACACTTTTTAGTCACGGTATCTAAAATAGGAATACCGTTCGCCATTTTATTTACAAACTGACGATTAAGTGGTTTGTCTACAGTAACCACATATTCTTTTTCGTGGTTATTGCCAGCTCGCAAAATTTTATTAACGATATCGCCTTCATTGGTTAAAAAAATCAGCCCTTCTGAGGGTCTGTCTAAACGACCAATCGGAAATATACGTTCAGGGTAATTAACGGCTTTAACTATATTACTTTGAATTTTACGCTCTGTGGTACAGGTAATGCCCACAGGCTTATTATAAGCAATATACACACGTTTAGGTGGTGCTTTTAATGGTTTACCATCAACCAAAACTACATCTGATTGGGCAACTTTAACACCCATTTCGGGTAATTCGCCATTAACCGTAACACGACCTTGCTCAATATATTTATCGGCTTCACGGCGTGAGCAAAACCCTGTTTCACTAATAAATTTATTTAAACGCTTTAAGTCTGTCATATGGCAAATCTTCTTAAATATAAAGGCGCATAGTTTAAACTACTCAAGCTATTTTTTCGCGCTTAATTTGCGCTAATTTACGCCATAGGTATTCAAGAGGCCCTTGCTTAAAATAACGACAGTAGAGTGCAGTAAACATAAGCTGTACAACCACTAAGCAAATAGCAACAAGCCAATAATCAATGCGGTTAAAACTAAGCGCCCACTGAGGGAAAAGCACTTTAAACAATAATAACTGCATAATGGTTTGGCTTATGTATAAAGTAAACGCTAACCGCCCTACGTGTTGAATGAGCCCCCCTATTTGCGCGCTGTTATTGCATAGTTTAACGATTAAATGAATATAAAGCAGCGCCACACATAAAGCAGCCAGTTCATTAACAGGCTCTTGTAACGCATAACCAATACCTTGTTCATATGACTCTAACACTAATCGTAAGCTAGTCAGCAACACACTTAACACAGCAAGTTTAATTAGCCCCGACCTGCTAAATCCATCACTAAACACATTACATTTGTAGGCAACAATACCAATTAGCATAAAGCCAGCACTTGCCCACAGTAATAAAATAGGCACTGTTAGCAACATATAAATGCTCATTGTTATATTTTGGCTAAAATGCGCACCAATACTTTGGTAATAACTATTATATATCTGGTAAAACTCGGGAGAATCCCTATAGAGTGGTTCTTCATTAAGCCCTAACATAAACATTGCTGTGGCAAGTAAAGCGATAAAAGTAAAAAAGGCCGCTTTGCTTTTAAGCTCTTCGTCCGTGTAATCTAAATAGCGTAATACCAGTAATGCTGACACCCCATATAAAAACAAAATGTCACCCGCCCACAGTAACAACCCATGTATTAAGCCAAACACAATAAGCCAATATAGGCGTTTTTTTAATGGCTCAATACATTGCTGACGCTGAAACTGAATATAAAGACCAGCACCAAATAATAACGTAAATAATGTGCGAAACCGCCCTTCAACAAATATAAGGCTTAAGGTGTGTAAAAAATTATCGCTAGCTGGAGGTGTGGTAAGTGGAGTGTAATTGAGTTCAAAAATTGCAAAGGAATAGCAGTTAATAAATACCAGTCCAAGTACTGCTATGCCCCTTATAAAGTCCATATTATAATTGCGCAAACCCTATCCTTTTAAATATTATCTTTGTAGCTATCGGCCCATTTTACAGCTTGTTTGTATAATTTTGGTAAAAAAGCACTGTCTAAATTAATGAGTGATACCGCTTTCTCAAGCGCCCACCAACTTCCGGTTTCATATGCTTTTACCGTTTCAAGAATATAATATAAATCATTTTTCTCGCCGGTTAGTGCTGCTTTAATTTCATCTGGGAATGGCAGTTTATCAACCAACAAGCCCATTGGCTTATCTAAAATAGCATCAAGCAAAGAAAACAGCCCAGTTAAAAATGCCTCACCTTGAACTTGTTTGGCGACTTTGCTGGCTATTAATTCACAAAAGCGAGCGCGAATAACACACATTTGCATAAGCTCTATCGGCTTAGTGCGCGCGGTGTGTGCTGTAACAATTAGGCTAACAAACTTTTTTAAACGTGCTTGGCCGAGGTAAACTAACGCTTGTTTTAACGACGAAATTTGGCTTTGTAGCGGAAACACACCGCTATTTAATAAACGCAGTAACTTGTAGGCCAATGCCGCATCAAGCTCAAATAAACCGGTGATCACTTTAACATCAGGATCTGGCTTCATTACTTCTGAGTAAATAGCGATCACTAGGCCGTAATTATAGTGAATATCTTTTTGTTCTATCATCACTGGGCGCGCAAAATAATAACCTTGAAAATAATCAAAGCCCATTTTACGGGCCAATTTATATTCTTCATCGGTTTCTATTTTTTCGGCTAGTAGTTTAATATTTTTGTACTTTTTAAGCTTATTAACCACCAGCGGAATTTCAGCAAGTGGAGTAAGGCGAATATCAAATTTAATTAAGTTGACCAGCTTTAAAAAGCGCTCCCACTGCGGCGTATAAACAAAATCATCCAGGGCTAATTTGTAGTTACTGTGAAATAGTTTGCGACATAGCTCGTAGGTATCGTCGGTGGGCTCTATGGTTTCAAGTAATTCAATGACAACATCTTTACAAGGTAAAAAATCACACAAATCAAGTTTTAACGACTCAGGGCCAATATTGATCAATGCTTTTTTACCCGAGGTAATGTGACGAGTACCTAGATTAAGCTGGTTTTCCATGATAAGCCTCGCCGTTGCTTGACCATCAGATACACCAGGAAAGCAATTTTCAGGACTATCGCGAAATAGCAGTTCATAAGCAACTACATTTTGATTTCGATTTAGTATTGCTTGCCTTGCCACAAATACAGACACATTACCTACTTTATATTATTTCCACCAGACTAAGTAATTAAAGCGTAAATAAGAACGGGTGTCACTGAACTTTATAAAATTTTTTAATATAAGTATGTTATATAATCAGTTACCACACTATCCCAACTAAATCGTGCATCAGCAGCTCGCCTTTTTATTGCTTGCCATTGCTTAGGGTTTGTTTGATATAGGCTAAGTGCCCCAGTTAAACTCTGCAATAGTGCATCAGCTTGTGTACTTAGTGTATCGCCGTTAAAACAAAATCCACTGACATTATGCTCTACGGTATCTTTTAAACCTCCGACACTGTGCACTAAGCAAGGTTGGCCGGCTCGCATTGCCAGCATTTGGCTAATCCCACAGGGCTCAAAAGAACTCGGCATTAAAAATAAATCACCTAATTGATACATTAAATCGCCAACACCTTGCCCATAGCCTTTTAAAAACAAAAAATTGTTATTACGTGCCATGGCGCAGGTAAAAAGGTGTTCAAGTTTACTATCGCCTGAGCCCAGCACAAGTAAACGCCCCTTAAATTGATTAATGATCTGACACACTGAATCAATAGTGAGGTCTTTGCTTTGTTGCTGGCAAAGTAACAATACTTTTTGCTCAGTGAGCCGCCCTACACTTGTTACAAGTGGCCCTTGCTTATCACACGCCATAAATTGTAAAACACGCTGATGGGCAATATAGTGGCTGCTGTGTAATTGCGCGCTTTTTGCCATCCAACTAAACAAAGTCGATTCTATTTGCTCTAATAGCTGACTATAGGTTGCTTCATGTTCGTCTTGAATTGCGTAATCACAGCCGTTGAGTATACCAATTAATTTGCCTTGCTCAGCCGCTTGTTGTAAATCTCGTTCAAGTCCTTCGCCACCAAAGAATCCGTGGGCGTCATTACTTGCTATTTGCACTTCTTGGCTATAACTCGGTGAAACCACATGTACTTTGTCGGCTAAATTAATGGCACTGCGCATAGGGTTAAAGCAATGCGGATAACGAGGGTCACATAATCGTTGCCCGTCGTAACTTAACGAGGGAAACCATGCTTCTAAGCTGGAATCATCCCCTTTAAAAGGACGAATACCCTGCAAAGCTAAATTGTGCACCGTATATACCAAGCGCAGCTTAGCAAGCTTGCCATAACGAGGATTAAATTTAAGTAACACGGCCACACAGGCACTGTGCCAATCATGCAAATGTAAAGTGTTGGGTTGTGTTAATACGCCCTGTATCAGGGCTTCACAAATAGCGGCATTAAACAGTGCAAACTTGGTCGCATCGGTAGCAAATGGTCTATTATCGTTGTCGTTACAATACACACTTAATGATTGGCTAAAAAGAGGATGACTCATGACTATTTGTCTCACCCCTTTTTGCGCCTGTGGAATTTCAAACAATGATAAAACGTGGGTCTCTGACTTAAACGCCACACTCACTTCACCAATAAAACGGCGCTGACCCAATTCAAAGCCATAATCAGGAATAACCACATCTACCGTTAGCCCCCGCGCCGCTAAGGCTTTAGGTACATCACGAATAACATCGGCAACACCACCGACTTTGGCATTTGGTAACGCATCATTCTCTGCAGCAACCATTAATACATGCATTCAAATACTCTTATAGTTAGCTGCAAGGCTTTCGCCTTGCTATTTTAATTATTATTTATTAACGATGTAACTTATTGTCTAACTTTGTCAGCATATCGCGGGTGACCAGTACAATCCCTTTTTTTGATACCCTAAATCCATTCGCTTCATCGGTTTTACGGTCAAAGCCAATTTCTAATCCAGACGGGATCTCACAGCTTCTATCTATAATTGCTCGCTTAATTTTACACCCTCGATTAACAATAGCACCGGGTAAAATGACCGACTCCTCAATGGTACAATATGAACGAATATGTACATTAGAAAATAATAATGACTTTCTCACTAAAGAGCCAGAAACAATACACCCACCCGACACCGTTGAGTCAACCGCCATCCCTCGACGATCATCATCATCAAAAATAAATTTGGCAGGAGGAAGCTGCTCTTGGTAAGTCCAAATTGGCCAAGTAGGATCGTACAAATCCAGTTGAGGCTCCGGCATAACCAGTTCCATATTTGCTTCCCAAAACGAATCTAAAGTCCCCACATCGCGCCAATAGGGCTGTCCTACTTGTGCGGGATCTCTAAACGGGTAGGCAAACACATTATGTTCTTCAATAATGGCCGGAATTATATCATGGCCAAAGTCACGCCCTGAGCCCTCTGTTTGCGCATCTTTTTGTAGCTGCTCAAATAAAAACTCAGTATTAAATACATAATTTCCCATTGATGCTAAACAGGTGCCTGGTTTACCAGGCACTGAGCTGGGCTCGGCAGGTTTTTCGTCAAACCGACATACACGACTTTCTTCATCAACCGTCATCACACCAAAGGTACCCGCAGCTTCTTCAACCGGTACTTCTAAACAGCATACCGTCATGTCAGCGCCATTTTCTACATGCTTTGCCAACAGCCCGCCATAATCCATACGATACACATGGTCGCCAGATAAAATCATCACATATTTAGGTAACTCATGGCGAATAATATCCATATTTTGAAATACCGCATCGGCAGTACCGCAATACCATTCATCACCATGGCGCTGTGACGCAGGTAATATTTCAACTGACTCACCTAATTCCTTTTTAAAATGCCCCCACGCTCGATTTACATGGCGAATCAGTGAGTGTGATTTATATTGCGTTGCAATTCCGACACGTCTTACACCTGAGTTAATGCAATTTGATAGTGGAAAATCAATAATACGATGTTTACCACCAAAATAAACGGCGGGTTTAGCACGCCAGTCGGTTAGCTCATGCAAGCGAGAACCGCGACCTCCGGCAAGAATTAAAGCGTAGGTTTCTCTTGTTAAATTACTTATATAACGATTTGCATAACTGGGCATATTACTCTCTCCGTTTAGTGTCAGCTGTTAGTGTCAGTGTTTGTTTTTACTGTTTGGTGTGTGGTATCTAGTGGAGTTAAATGCCATATATCATCACAATATTGACTAATTGTTCTGTCACTAGAAAATGAGCCACTGGCGGCAGTATTTAAAATACTCATTTGAGTCCAGTATGTTTGATCTGCATAGGCTTTATCAACATCACGTTGCGCAGCTATATAGCTGGCAAAGTCATGGGCGGTTAACCAAGGATCGTTGTTACTTTTAATGCCATTAATCACATCGTCAAATAAGCCAGGTTCAAATAGATTGAAATGGCCACTTTCGAGTAAGTGCATCACACTATTCAAATCAGGGTTATTCGCAATTATTTCACTGGGGTTATAATGCGCTTTTATATCGTCAATGTGCTCAGCTTGTGCGCCAAATAAGAAAAAGTTCTCAGCCCCAACAGCGTCACGTATTTCGATATTAGCGCCATCTAGGGTGCCTATTGTTAGCGCGCCATTCATCATAAACTTCATGTTGCCGGTACCTGAGGCCTCTTTGCCCGCGGTTGATACTTGCTCCGATAAGTCCGTTGCAGGGCAAATGGTTTCCATGGCGGTTACATTATAATTAGGTAAAAACGCGACTCTTAGAAAAGCAGATACCTGTGGGTCTTTATTGATCACCTCAGCAACATTATTAACAAGTTTAATGATTTTTTTAGCCATCATGTAACCCGGTGCTGCTTTACCACCTAATAAAACGCAACGAGGCACCATGCCTTGTGTGTCGCCACGGCGTATGCGGTCATATAAATGAATAACGTGTAAAATGTTAAGTAACTGGCGCTTATATTCGTGAATACGTTTTACCTGCACATCAAATAGCATGTTGATATCAAACTCTACGCCACATCTTTGTTTTACTAAATCAACTAAGCGTTGTTTGTTTTGCTGTTTTGCTTGCTGCCACTTTATATGAAACTGCGGGTCATCGTAGTAACGACGTAATTGGCTAATTTGTGCAAAATCACCTATCCAGTCTTTGCCTATTTTTTCGCTAATGATCTGGCTTAAACTCGGATTGCAGTATGCAAGCCAGCGCCGTGGAGTAACACCATTGGTTTTGTTGTTAAATTTATCAGGCCATAACGCGTAAAAATCTTTAAACAAACCCGCGGTTAATAACTGCGTGTGTAGCGCTGCCACACCATTAACAGAATAGCTGCCGACAATGGCTAAAAAGGCCATACGTATTTGCGGCTCGTCCCCTTCTTCAATTAATGATAAATCCCGTTGTTTTTGCACATCACCTGGCCAATGCATGGCCACCTCGGCTAAAAAGCGGGCATTAATTTCATAAATAATCTCTAAAATACGCGGTAATAATTTAGCAAATAACGATACCGACCACTTCTCTAATGCCTCTGGTAGTAAGGTATGATTTGTGTACGCCATGGTTTTGGTGGTGATATTCCATGCCTGATCCCAATCCAGTTCATGGTCATCAACTAAAATTCGCATCAGCTCGGCAACCGCAATACTTGGGTGGGTATCGTTAAGCTGAAACACATGATGCTGAGCAAATTCAGTAAAATCATTACCGTATTGTTCAATCCATTGTGTAAGTACATCTTGAATACTTGCCGATGATAAAAAGTATTGTTGACGTAATCTCAGCTCTTTACCATTTTCACTGCTGTCGTTAGGGTACAACACCATGGTTATTTGCTCAGCGAGATTTTTTTGTGCTACTGCTTCAGAATAACTTCCGGCATTAAATTCTGTTAAATTAAATTCGTCCGTTGCTTCAGACTTCCAAAGTCTAAGGGTATTAACAATATTATTTTTATAGCCCGGAATAGGTACATCATAAGGCACTGCTAATACATCTTGAGAACTGATCCATTGGCGATGCTCACGGCCAAATTTATCGGTGTAGCTTTGTACATAACCAGAAAACTTAACTCGTTTAGCTTGCTCCGGTGCGCTCAATTCCCAAGGATGACCTTCTCGTAACCAGTTATCTGGTTGCTCAATCTGATTGCCTTCTTTTATTGACTGATTAAACATACCGTATTCATAGCGAATACCGTAACCGACCACTGGTAGCGCTAAACTGGCACAGCTATCTAAAAAGCAAGCCGCTAGTCGCCCTAAGCCGCCATTGCCTAAACCGGCATCATGCTCAGCTTGTTCCACACTTTCAAGCTCAGTACAGTAAGCTTGCAGTGCCTTTGTAACTTGTGATTCTAAATCTAAATTTAATACTGCATTACCCAGCGCTCTGCCCATTAAAAACTCTAACGATAAATAGGCTGTTTTACGGCGTTTTTGTTGTTTTATTTGTTGATTGGTTTCTCGACAACGAGCCACTAATCTATCTCTGATCGTCAGTGCTAATGCATGATACAAATACAGCTGTGACTCGCCCACCACATCACGCCCTAAAGTGTAATAAAAATGCCGTGTTAAATCATCACTTAAGGTACTTTCGTCAATCACTGGGCCTGCTTGCCAGCCTTTTACTACACACACTTGCTCGTCTTGCTTACTCATAATCATCGCCTTCTAAATTGGCACTAAAAACCCAACTACTTTGTGCTGAAATATTCACGGTTGCATCTTCTTGAAGAACGGTTGATGCGTTATTTACACTTGATAACACTAACGTCCATGGCGCGATAATGGGCGATTGTGGTAATTGGCAGACCACATGCTGTTTACTGGCATTAAGAATAATTAATAACGCATGCTTATTTTGCTTATCAAGTAAGCTATACATTAAAAATTGTCGTGTATCTTCATGCCAATGAGTTTCATCCATTTTTTTACCTTGCTCGGTAAACCACTTAACGGTGAAGCGCTCATCAATATCATCCAAAAACACACTGTGTTTAAACGCACTGTGACCACGCCTGATTTTTAGCGCATCATCAATAAACTGAATCAATGAATGATTCAGTTGTGAGTCTTTCCATGCAAGCCAGCTGGTGCGATTATTTTGACAATAGGCGTTATTATTACCGCCTTGCGAGTGCGCCATCTCACTGCCAGCGGCTATCATTGGCACGCCTTTGGAGAGTAATAAGGTGAGTAGAAAGTTTTTTTGCTGTTGTAAGCGCAAACTCATTACTTCTGGGTCGCTGGTAAATCCCTCAACCCCGCAGTTAAACGAGTAATTAGCGCTATGGCCATCTTGGTTGTTTTCACCATTGGCCTGGTTATGTTTTTGCTCATAACTGACTAGGTCGGCTAACGTAAACCCATCATGGCTGGTAATAAAGTTTATGCTGTTTAGCGGGCCTCGGTTACTGTGTTCAAAAATATCAAACGAGCCATGTAAACGCTTTGCCACATCACTAATAATGCCTTTTTCACTTTGCCAAAAGCGTTTAATCACATCACGATATTGATCGTTCCATTCTCGCCAAGGTGAAGGAAATGCACCAAGCTGATAACCACCAGGGCCTATATCCCACGGCTCACTGATCAGTTTCACTTTATTTAACACCGGATCTTGGGCAATTGCTTGTAAAAACGTGTGAGACGCACTAAACCCCGTATTTGAACGCGCTAAAATGGTGGCTAAATCAAATCGAAAGCCATCAACGCCCATAACTTCAACCCAGTAACGTAAGCTGTCGAGTACCAATTGTAAGGTTTTAGGGTGATCGGTATTTAACGTATTGCCACAGCCTGTATCATTAATATAAACATGGGGTTGCCCGTCAATGGTGCGGTAATATGTCAGGTTGTCGAGCCCTCGCAGAGATAAAATAGGGCCATCATTTCCTCCCTCTGCAGTGTGGTTGTATACCACATCTAAAATAACTTCAATATTGGCACCGTGTAACTCGCTCACCATTTGTTTAAATTCGTTTATATCGTCATTAACCAAATAGTCTTTATGAGGAGTAAAAAAATTAAGACTATTATAGCCCCAGTAATTTTGCAGTCCTTTAGCGGTTAAAAACTGTTCGCTTATAAAAGCATGCACAGGCAAAAGCTCAATAGCCGTTACCCCTAAACTTTTTAAATGCTCAATAAAACTGGGATGACTCAAACCTAAAAATGTCCCTTGTAGCGCTTTAGGGATATCAGGATGGCGACAGGTAGCACCTTTAACATGGCACTCATAAATAACGGTATTGGCCCAACTATGCTGTGGCTTATTATTTGAATAAGCAACCGGCGCAGTCACTTTTGATTTAGGCATATCTATCGCATTATTAACCACGCTTTTAGTGCCAATGGGCATTTGCCCGTAATGACGTTCGCTCCAAGTAAATTCGTTAAACAAGTCTTTTGCATACGGATCAATCAGTAATTTATGCTCATTAAACAACATGCCTTTTTCTGGGCAGTATTCGCCATCAACCCTAAAGCCATACAATGCGCCTGTGCTTAATGGGGCTATGTGAATGCTCCATACGCCGCCTTCATTAATATTCATGGCTATTTTTAATATTTCTGTATGACCACTTTTATCAAATAAGCACACAAAAGCTTGGCTTGCATTAGGGGCATACAAGGCAAAGTTAACGCCTTGGTTTTGTACACTCGAACCCAGTGGCAAAGGCGCACCCTGAGTAACCTCAAAGCAATTACTCATCATTCACCTTTTCTAAGTAAAGTGTGGTTAAGCCACCAATATTAACTGTAATACTGTGATCAAACCCATGACTTGGCTGAACGACTGAATGGATAAGCTGGTTTTTATCCTCTGTGACACGATAACCTGAGCCAAAAAAGCAAACTTCATCGGTATTTAATACCACTTTATATGTGCCCTTCGCTGGCACACCTAAGGTGTAGTGTTGATAAGCCGTTGGTGTAAAGTTAGCGACAATAACCATAAAGTGGTCAGCATTTTTAGCATAACGAATAAAACTAAACATACTCTGCTGGCTGTTATTATTATCTATCCATGAAAAGCCCGTTGCACAGCTATCAAGCTCATATAAAGATGGATGCGCTTGATACACTTGATTAAGGCGTTTAACCGTATGCTGAATACCTTGATGACTTTGATGCTCAAGCAAGTGCCAGTCCAATGAATGGTCATGATCCCACTCTTTACGCTGTGCTATTTCGGCTCCCATAAACAGTAATTTTTTGCCTGGATGTGCCCACATAAACGCATAATAAGCACGTAAGTTTGCAAACTGCTGCCAATCGTCACCGGGCATTTTGTTTAGTAGTGATCCCTTACCATGCACCACTTCATCATGACTGAGCGGTAAAATATAATTTTCACTAAATGCATACACCATAGAAAATGTCATTTTATGATGGTGATATTTTCTAAATAACGGATCTTGCTGCATATAATCTAAGCTGTCATTCATCCAGCCCATATTCCATTTATAACCAAAACCTAAGCCATTGTGTTCAACACTTTGCGTGACCCCAGGCCAAGCCGTTGACTCCTCGGCAACCATCATAATGCCGGGGTTATTTTTATAACTGCGTAAGTTCACTTGTTTTAGGCACTCTATTGCCCCTAAGTTTTCTCGACCGCCATAACAATTAGCTACCCACTGTCCTTCTTTACGACTGTAATCAAGGTAAAGCATTGACGCCACCGCATCTACACGCAGTCCATCTATGCCAAATTGGCTAAGCCAATACATCGCATTAGAAATTAAAAAGCTTTTTACTTCAGGGCGGTCATAATTATAAATATAGGTGTTCCAATCAGGATGAAACCCTTGGCGCATATCAGCGTGCTCGTATAAATGGGTACCATCAAAGCAATGTAAGCCATGTGGGTCGCTTGGAAAGTGCCCAGGGACCCAATCAAGTAATATGCCTATGTTAGCTTTGTGGCATTGTTCAACTAAGTATTTAAAGCTGTTGTAATCACCAAAGCGGCTCGTAGGTGCAAACAGCCCTACTGGCTGATAACCCCAAGAGCCATCAAACGGGTATTCACTGATCGGCAAAAGTTGTAAATGCGTGAACCCCATTTCAATCACGTAGCCTACAAGCTTATCTGCAAGCTCGGTGTAGCTTAAGTAACGGTTATGCTCAGCGCGTTGCCAAGAGCCTAAGTGCACTTCATAAATACTAATAGCGGCATCAATATGATTACGCTTTTGGCGATTTATAATCGCTTGTTCACTTAGCAAAATAGGCGCTGGTTTGTACTGTAATATACTGGCAGTACCCGGTGCTTGCTGCATTTTAAATGCAAAAGGATCGGCTTTATCTAAAACTTCGCCACTGAGCGTAGTAATAGCAAATTTGTAGCACATGTCTGCACTTAAGTCGGGGATAAATAATTCCCATACCCCACTTGCCGGATGAAATCGCATAAAATGGCGATTCGCTTGCCAAAAATTAAACTCACCAATAACCGATACACTGGCGGCATTAGGCGCCCACACACAAAAACGAACACCTTCTACCCCTTGTTGTGTAGTAAATTGCGCACCTAGGTGAGTATAAGCATGCTCAAGGCTACCTTCGTTAAACAAGTACATAGCCTGTTCATCCAATGTACTGCTGAAACTGTATTCATCATAAAATGTAACATCGCTATTTTCATAACTAACCTGGCATTGGTAAACACTGCTAGGCATGCTTGATAACTCAGCGATAAATAAATCACTGTGTTTATAGCGTAACGCGCTAATAACTTGACCATCAATTAACAGTTCGACGCGTAATGCCGCTGGCAAATACACGCGTATTTCAGTGCCACTTTGGGTGTTGTGCGCGCCTAAAAAACTAAACGGGTCTTTAAATCGCCCTGCAGTTAATGCGTTTACCTGTGCGTCATAATCAACTAATTGCGTTGATACCCTATTTTTAGTACTGCCCATTTACGCATTCCTTATTGAATGTATTGCAGCCAAAAGAGCAGCATTATCTTTAAAAATATCGTCGCATGTATGTGTGAGTACCCGTCGCCAATTAGGATACTCTTTATCGGTGCCAGGAATATTGACTGGGTAGTGTTGCTTGTCTAAATCATCAAGCTGTAATGCAAATAAACGAGACGGCGATTTAGCTAAACATACAGCCAAAGCGCTATAAACGTCAAAAGCATCCGTGTTAAGTGAAAAGGAAGTGTTTTGTGGATTTAAAAAGCGTAATAACCGGTGTTGCTCTTGCTCTCGCTGCTGAACTAACTGCTGATACTCATCAGTATCAATCAGCCCATACTGCTGTTTAATTTTTAAATCGCTATGCTGCCACCAGCCCACAAATGGCGGTACATCATGATTGGCTATCATCAGCAGGCATTGATCGCTAAGGTCTTCGCTATTTACAAATTCATCATTTTGTTGTTTTTCAAAATAAAATAAGCTGTTTGAGAAAATGCCACTATCAACCAGTGCCTCTTTTACCTCCGGTGGAACAACCCCTAAATCTTCGCCTATTACGATGGCCTGATTAAGATGAGATTCAATTTTTAAAATTGCTAATAAATGCTCAAATGGGTAGTACACATAACAGCCATCTTGGGTATTATTGTTTATGAAACACCACCACAAACGCCTAATCGCCATTACATGGTCGATTCGTAACCCGCCTATTGCATCCATATTTGCGCGTATAAGTGAGCGATAAAACTGATAGTTATTGTCAGCAAGGCGCTGCGGGTTTATTGCTGGCAGCCCCCAATTTTGGCCGTTAGGTGCCCAAGGATCTGGTGGTGCACCAAGGGTTGCATCTTGACTAAATAATCCCTGCTGATATTTAAATTCAGTGCCCTCATTAGCACAGCCCACCGCTAAATCATTAATTAAACCAATCGCCATCCCTTGGTCAATACAATGCTGTTGGCATTGCGTAAGTTGGCTGTGTGCTTGCCATTGGAGGTAATATTCAAATGTGGGTTCTGTGGTTTCTAACAGAGCCAGTACATCACTGTACTGTTTACAAAACGCAGTAAATTCGTTTTGCCGTGCTTGACTGCCCTGTTGTTGAAAATGCTTAAAAAGCAGCTTAAAAGCAGCATATTTAAACTCAGTAACCGTTTTATAATCAATAAAGGCTACACCTTGGTCGCTGTATTTACTTGAGGTATTAGCAGATAACAACTTAGTTAAATCCGGATTGTTAAAGCTGTCTGGCGATAAATTAATTGCGATATATAGCGGATTGAGTAAGGCACGATTGTTTGGGTTGTAGGGGCTGGCGCACTCAGGGTTATCTGCAAACAATAAGTGCAATGGGTTAAGTAAAATATAGTCCATATTTTGCTTTGCACATAAGGTTGCCAACTCAAGTAAATCACTAAAATCGCCAATCCCGAGTCCGGCTTTATTTTTTAATGTATATAACTGAATTGATAAGCCAAAGCGTTTTTTATCCGCTATTTGGTAGGCTTGTTCAGGGGTAGACCAAATTTGTGTTTTAGCTGATTGCTCACCCATCGTTAATAACGCATCATAATAGCCGGTTGGTAAATGCGTCAGTGGTAGCGCTATTTCTATATAACGACACCCATTTACAAAGTACTCACCTAATGCTGCATACTGAGCAATGTGTTCAAATTGCAGCTTTATATTTAATGCTGCCACAGTTAATGTAATTTTATGATGCGTATCAGCTTCATTAACACGCACCTTTAGCACATTACTAGCCTGATCTATTATGCTAACAGCAGGTGCGAGTGTTAACCATGTAGCCGCATCCAATTGATAATTTAACTGGGTTATTTGCGCCGTATCACGTGTGTCAACGCCACAGCAGTGCAAAGCAGATTTACGGGTGTCTTCGCTAAATATAACGTGTTCACCCGTATACTTAGTGTATTCGTAACCAATACCATGCAAATAAAACAATTGCGATAGTGCGTCCATTCAGCGACCTTAATTAATGCGTTGTGTATTTACTATACTATTTTCTGTACCAAAATTATTAGCAATATACCCATCGGCCTGATGATCGTTATCCCACTGTTTACCATTTATTAAATAGCGAAAATGAAACTCTTTATCAACGGGAAGACGTTGCTTGCATTTAAATACGCCAAGCTTTTTGTTGTGCTTCATTGGCACCGGCTGCCAATCATTAAATTCTCCAAGTAAACAGACATCATCTGCATCTGGGTGAGAAAATTCAAAGGTTACTTCTGCTTCATTTTTTGTTTTAAAAAAGCGTTTATTCAACATAATAGGCTCCAACTAAACCATAAGGGTTATTCATCTTTGCCACAGGCCAAACAGCTTAAAAAGGCGATGTGGAATCCATTCATTCACATAAAAACAGCTTTAAAGTTAATCAAAACTTTATTTACGCATTATTACAGTGCGTTATTTATTTTACCGCACTGGTTTGGTGCAATTTTAACCATTAAAACTGATTTTTAAGTAAGCACTGCAACTGAGCAACTTTTAAACCAACTACACCATAACAGCTAATTAATTTGCTTTTGTCCTTATACACATACTTATTAATTTTTATTACTACATTAAAACTATAAAAACCTTTAGCTTAACAACATCATCAGCGATAATAACTATCTACTCAGCCAACCCGATGAACACTTAAATACAATGTTGAAAAAAAGCATCCTTATTACTTCTGTTATCGTCTTTAACATCATTACGGCTGTTGTAGGCAGTTCAATTTATACACTATATAGTAAAAAGGTGGTCTCTGTAGACCCAAAACTAAAAGAAATTTCAGGCATTGAGTTTGATAAACATAAACGGCTTTGGGCTATTAACGACAGTGGCGACGAGCCTAAGCTTTATAGGCTCAATGACGATGGTTCAATTGCAAAAGAAGTACTCGTCACGAATGCAAAAAATATAGATTGGGAAGATATGACGCAAAATAAGTTTGGTCATTTCTTTTTAGGCGACTTTGGTAATAATAAAAATGAACGTAAATGGCTAACAATTTATAAAATAGAAAACCCTATAGATATAAAAACCAATACAACAGAAGCTGAAATTATAAAGTTTACCTACCCAGAATTAGATGGCAGCCCAATACAACCTGATCAACGTAATTATGACTTAGAAGCGTTTGTGGCTTTTGGTCGACATTTATACTTGTTTACTAAAAATCGCACAGAGCCATTTGATGGAATTACTAACGTTTACAAAGTAGGCGACCATGCAGCGAATTTTGATGCCCAGCTGATAGATTCATTTAAAACGTGCACCACCATGGAAAAGCTTTGCTGGATCACATCCGCAGCACTTAGCCCAGATAGAAAAAAGCTCGCATTATTAGATTCAACCAGTATTTGGCTGTTTGAAAACTTTAAAGACGATAAGTTTTTCTCTGGCGATGTATTTAAAATTGACTTAGGTATTGTAACCCAAAAAGAGGCAATCACCTTTTATGATGACAATACCATCGCCTTTACCGATGAGGAGTTTAAAGGCATTGGCGGCAATGTTTATTTTATAAAGCTCGACCAAGTAACCAAAGTGAAAGTGCAGCGAAGCCATCCTCAGCCGCAGTAGTTTAAAATAAATCTATTTCTGAGGAATTAACTTGTACACTGATTAAGTTCTCGGCAAGTAAATCTTCATAGATACAAAATTTATTTCGGCCATTATTTTTTGCATAATAAAGCGCTTTATCTGCGCTTTCTAGCACTGCAATTGGAAAATCATAAGGACTAATACGCACTAAACCAGCACTGATCGTCATATTTTCAACAAAAGGAAACGATGTATCTCTAATGAGCTGTATAAATTCAGCCATTTTATTACTGATTGAGTCAGCATCTGTGGGCTCAAAAACAATCACGAATTCTTCCCCACCAAAACGAAAAATTAAATCTGTTGAGCGAAAAAAGTGACGCATTTTTTGCGCTAATACGAGTAACACTTCATCTCCACAGATATGACCGTATTGATCATTTATATTTTTAAAATGATCAATATCTAAAATAGCCAGCCAAGATGTTGACGCCTGTTTTTGTTGCCTTTTATCCTTATCTCGGGATGAACCATGCATTTTTAATACTTGTTTTTCAATTAGCTGTTTTATTTTTTTCTCAAAGGTCTGTCTATTTAACAGACCCGTTAATTTGTCTCTTTCGTTTTCATGGAGTATCACTAAATAGTTTTCAAATATGCGGCAAAAAGCATTTAGCATCACTTGAGCCGAACTATCTAAACTTTTTGAAACCACAGAAATGGCAGCAACTGTTTTTTCTTGGCGGGTAATGGGGAGCCAACGGCGTTCAATTCCATCGGCAGACTGAACAGTAATAATACAGGCAGAACGTAAACACGATAGAAGTTAATCCTCAGGCTGTGCAACAATTTGTCGTTGTACCCACTCGAATTGCTTTTCACCCGTGGCTTTTAAGCAAAGACTTTGCTCAATAGTCAGTTGACCTTGAACTTCTATATCTTTATAAACTGAGACTTCTTTACAGCCTATAAATTCTTGGATGGTCGATATCAAACTATATTCAAGAGAATCTACATCTCTATTTTTTGTTATTTTGATGACTGAATTCAGTAAATTTTCTTGCATTGTACTCCCTAAAGCAAACTGGGCGTTTGAGCATTAATAAAATTTAGCATAGACCACGCAGTGGAATATGCTAAATAAAAATTAAAGCATCAATGCTCATCCAGTTTAGGAGCCGCATTTTTAATAAATTAAGAACTGTAAGCGCTATTTTAGCTATTGGTCATGCAATTAATAAACTTCTCAGAGAGCTGTGTTATTGCCACTTTATCAGTGTACATAGGCTCGTTATTTTTTATTATAAATTCAGCACATTGTGCTTGAGATTGTTTGAATTTTTGCTTACATGAGTTTACCGACTCACCAATTACTTCTTGGTAGATGCTTTCATCACACAAGCTATCGGCAAATTGACTCGCCCCGGTAATAATTTCATTAATGCTGACAGGAGAGGATTCTAATTTGAAGAATATATCGCTGTAAGTTTCAACCGTTATGCTCTGTGCAGGGTCAAATAAAGTCGCTTTTGCACTTAAATATGAGCCACCTATTAATAATACCACAGCAGCCATTGTTGTGTATTTCATAACATTTCCTTGTAAAGTCTTAGCCCAGTGGTGCCAAAAACGTCCTATTTCACTCACACCTTATTAGCCAATGCTAATAAGATTAATAACTGTATTGATGAGATTTATTAAGTAATGGAAGATTGCAACAAATGCAGGGCAATAAACCTATTGATTTGGTTAAAAACATTCCTTGTTCCTAATATCAAGTAGACTACAATCAAGTTAGCTTAAATGCAAATAATTAATGCTCACTGAATGTACTAAATAAATCGAATTAACGCTTAAATTTAGTCTCTAAAATAACCGATGAACGAGTGCGCTCTACCCCATCTAAATTACCTATATCGTCCAGTAAATGGCTCAACTGCTCAAGGTTTTGAGCCTCAACAACGGCAATTAAATCAAACTCTCCACTAATTGCGTACAGCTGAGAAATCGCATCAATTTGCTTTAATTCAATATTAGTTTTTGTTGTTAGCTTCTGTTTTACTTTTATTGAAACATGCGCAGAGACCAAGCTGTTTAAAAAATCATCCCCAAAGTCAACGCTATATCCCTTAATGACCCCACTTTGCTCTAATTTCAGCATGCGGCTTTGCACCGTTGAACGAGATAAATTTAAATGCCTTGCTAAGTCAGAAATACTAGCACGGGCGTTCATTTTTAATACTGACAGTAGTTTTTCGTCTTGGGGAGTTATCATAATGCTAATTAAATTCGTTAATTTGACTATTATTCTAATCATTTTTCACAAAATAGCACTGCAAATTTCATTCATAACCTTTGATAATGACTTTTTTAACAAGTAAAACACATTGTATTGCTGAATCATCCTGACCTTATCGTTATTTTTTCAGCAACGTATTTTTTATGTGAATAATTTAGGTGTAAAAATGCAAGTAACCAGAGATTTATTTAACGACGTAATGGTCCCTAATTACAACCCTTCAGCTGTTGTTCCTGTTCGCGGTGAAGGCTCACGTGTGTGGGATCAGAACAATAACGAATTTATCGATTTTGCCGGTGGTATTGCAGTTAATTGTTTAGGGCATTGCCATCCTGCATTAGTCGGTGCACTTAAAGAGCAAGGCGAGAAAATTTGGCACTTATCAAATGTAATGACCAATGAGCCAGCTCTTCGTCTAGCTAAAAAAATGGTTGATGCCACGTTTGCTGAAAAAGTTTACTTTGCAAACTCAGGGGCTGAAGCAAACGAAGCAGCATTAAAATTAGCACGTCGCTTTGCACTGGATAAATTTGGTGCTGAAAAAACTAAAATTATTGCTTTCAATAAAGGTTTTCATGGTCGTACATTTTTCACTGTAACAGTGGGTGGCCAAGCTGCTTATTCTGACGGTTTTGGTCCAAAACCTGCTGATATTGTGCATTGTGACTACAATGATATTGCCGCTTTTGAAGCCTTAATTGGTGATGATACCTGTGCGGTAATGATGGAGCCATTACAAGGTGAAGGCGGCATTGTGCCACCAACTAATGAATTTGCACAAAAAGTACGTGAACTGTGCACTAAACACAACGCACTACTTATTTTTGATGAAGTGCAAACCGGCGTTGGCCGTACAGGTCACTTATACGCATACGAAGGGTTAGATGTTGTTCCTGATATCTTAACGACGGCTAAAGCCTTAGGTGGCGGTTTTCCAATTGGCGCTATGATCACCACCACTGAAATTGCAGCACACCTAAAAGTAGGCACGCATGGTTCTACATATGGTGGTAACCCGTTAGCTTGTGCTGTTGCAGAAGCGGCATTTGATACTGTTAATACGCCTGCTGTATTAGATGGCGTAAAAGAGCGTGAACAAATGTTCCGTGATGGTTTAAATGCAATTAATGAAAAATACCATGTATTTAGCGAAGTCCGTGGTAAAGGCTTACTAATCGGTGCGGTATTAAATGAGAAATTTGAAGGCCGTGCTCGTGACTTTTTAGTAGCAAGTGCAAATAACGGCTTAATGAACTTAGTAGCCGGTATGAACGTTATTCGTTTTACACCTTCATTAGTGATCCCATTTGAGGACATTAAAGAAGGCTTAGCTCGCTTTGAAAAAGCAGTAAGCGATGTAGTAAACGGTTAATAACTAAGTAAAACATAACTAAGTCCTGAGGCAAACACACGTTTACCTCAGGATTTTATATGTTGTTGGAGCAAGTAGTTAATGCAAGTATTACGTCCTATTACTGTCAATGATTTTGCAGCACTTAAAGAGATTGCTATTGAGTCTGGCCATGGCTTTACCTCTTTACCTGTCGATGATGGGCAACTACAAGAAAAAATTGATCGTGCGCAAAACAGTTTTACTAAAAACGTAGATAAGCCCATCGACGAAAGCTATCTATTTGTTTTAGAAGACAGTGAAACCGGCAAGGTAATTGGTACTACCGCCATAGAAGCGGCCGTCGGGTTATCTGTACCTTTGTATCATTATCATCTAGGTAAAACCGTTCACCATTCACCCACTTTAAACGTTTACAATACCGTAGATATTTTGAGTATGTGTAATGACTACACTGGCTGCTCAGAAATATGTACTTTATTTTTACGTGAAGACAGTAGAAAAGGCTTAACGGGACGTTTTTTATCACGTTCACGTTTTTTATTTATGGCGCAACACAGTGAGCGCTTTGCCGACACAGTAATTGCTGAGATGCGTGGTGTTAGCGATGAAGACGGTCACTCGCCATTTTGGCAATGGTTGCAGGAACACTTTTTTAGCATTGAATTCCCACAAGCCGACCATTTAGTGGGGTTAGGCGATAAAGTGTTTATTAGCGAACTCATGCCTAAATACCCTATCTATGTGAATTTACTGAGCAAAAAAGCACAAGCGGTGATTGGCCATGTGCATGATAAAACCAAACCAGCACTTAAACTGCTTGAAAAAGAAGGTTTTGAACACCGCGGATACGTTGATTTATTTGACGCAGGCCCCACAGTAGAAGCAAAGCTCGGTAATATTCGCAGTATTCGTGATTCACAGGTGTGCCCTATTACTATTGGCGAGCTTGAACATATCAATGAGCAAAGCTCAGACACCCTTGCTATTTGTAATCAAGGGGTTAGTGATTTCAGAGCCACATTCACCAAACATGCTCATTACAATCAGGCAAAGCACACCTTAATCATCAGCCAAGAAGTAGCTGATGCACTTCATTTAAAACAAGGAGATGCAGCGCGATTTTTCCGCCTGTAACATTATTTATGAACACACAACTAATTAATAATCAATGGCTTGCAGGAAAAGGCCCTGCGTTTGATTCTATTAACCCAAGTAATGGTGAAATTGTATGGCAAGGTAATGGCGCCAACGCAGAGCAAGTTGACAGTGCCATTAAAGCGGCAAGAGCCGCGCAAGTTCAATGGGCAGATATGCCAATTGAGCAACGTATTACTATTTTAGAAAACTTCGTAGCCCAACTAAAAGAACACAGCGAAGAGTTTGCCACTATTATTGCTCGTGAAACAGGTAAACCGCTATGGGAAACACGCACAGAAGTGGGCGCGATGACAGGCAAAGTGGCTATTGCTATTCGTGCTTACAATGAACGTACTGGTACAACCGAAAACCCAATGCCTGGTGCAAAAGCCTTTATTCGCCACAAACCTCACGGTGTGGTCGCTATTTTTGGTCCGTATAATTTCCCTGGGCATTTACCAAACGGCCATATTGTACCAGCCATACTAGCCGGTAATACCGTGGTATTTAAACCATCAGAATTAACTCCTCATGTAGCGCAGTTTACGCTAGAACTATGGTTAAAAGCAGGGTTACCTGCAGGGGTTATAAACCTTGTTCAAGGTGAACTAGAAACAGGTAAAGCACTTGCTTCACATCAAGATATCGATGGCTTATTTTTTACTGGTAGCTCAAACACAGGGCATTTATTACATAAACAATTTGCAGGCCATCCAGGTAAAATCTTAGCGCTTGAAATGGGCGGTAATAACCCGCTAGTGGTTAAAGATGTTGCTGATGTGAGCGCAGCCGTTCACGATATTATTCAATCGGGCTTTATTACTTCGGGCCAACGCTGTACTTGTGCACGCCGTTTATTTATTGAAAAGTCGCCCAATGGCGATGCTATTTTAGAAAAGCTGATCAGCGCCACCAAAAATATCTTAGTAGACGATAGCTTTGCGGACGAGCAACCTTTTATGGGTGCTATGATCAGTGAAAAAGCCGCATTAGGCATGGTGGCAGCGCAAGCTGAGCTAGTTAAACAAGGTGCTGAGATTCTTGTTGAGCTTAAACAGTTAAAATCAGGCACTGGGTTTGTAAGCCCAGGCATTATTGATGTCACTAACATTAGCGAAATTGCCGATGAAGAACACTTTGGCCCGCTTATAAAAGTATATCGTTACACTGATTTCAATAGCGCTATAACAGAAGCAAACAACACCAGCTTTGGTTTATCTGCTGGTTTACTTGCTGATAGCGAAGATGATTACATTCACTTTTTAAAACGTATTCGTGCCGGCATTGTTAACTGGAACCGCCCTATTACAGGCGCATCAAGCGCAGCGCCATTTGGTGGTATAGGTGCCAGTGGCAACCACAGAGCCAGTGCATACTACGCTGCAGATTATTGCGCATACCCAGTGGCCTCTGTAGAGTCAGAAAAAGTTAACTTACCGCAAACCCTCGCGCCGGGCTTAATAATTGAATAACAATTTAAATAGATTTAAGGATTTACCATGCATACTGATGTAAACACATTATTTGATAACCTGTGGCAAAACTACCTAAGCGTAACGCCATCGGCTGACAAAATTCATGACCTATTAGGCTCAACGCAAAAAGACGACATAATCAACGATCATATTGCGCTGCGTACTTTTAATATTGAAAAAGTAGGCCTTGAAAAACTAGCTGCACACTTTTTAGCCATTGGCTACAAAGAATTTGGTGAGTACCATTTTGAAGCAAAAAAACTCTACGCTAAGCACTACGAGCACAGCGATCCAACGCAACCTAAAGTGTTTATTTCTGAGTTATTAGTTGAAAAATGCTCGCCTGAGCTTCAAGCAATTGTTACTGATATGGTTGCACAAATTGACGAAAGTGCGGTGACTGCCGATAACTTTTTATATTCAGGTACACATTGGCAAGTAAGCACTGATACTTACAAAAAGCTATTAGCAGAGAGCGAATATGCGGCGTGGATGTCTGCGTGGGGTTATCGTGCCAATCACTTCACCGTGAACATTAATACCTTAGCTAAGTTTGATAACATCCATGATGTAAACCAAGCTCTTAAAGATGCAGGTTTTTCACTTAATACCTCAGGAGGCGAAGTAAAAGGCTCACCAGAGGTGCTATTAGAGCAATCATCAACATTAGCTGATGAGTACGCCGTAACCTTTAGCGATGGCGATATGCGCATACCTAGCTGTTTTTACGAGTTTGCTATTCGTTATCCAAAACCTGACGGTGAAATTTACACCGGTTTTGTCGCTGCCTCTGCAGACAAAATATTTGAAAGCACCAACGCACGATAACCAAAATGTGTTGAATTTAAAAAGCCCACTTTTGGGCTTTTTTTATGCCTAATGAATGGTTTAAAACAATTTTATGTATCGATAAAACAATAAAAAATGAGAATAATCAATTGCCCCCTTATGGGCATGCAGGCTTATGTGTGTAAACTTAAACGCAGTTGCTTATTCCCACTGCGTTTTTTTGCTAAAAAAGGAGCCGCTTTCCTTTTTAAAATTATAAAAACAACGGCTTATAGTCATTTTCTAATTGTTCAAAAGACAAATCGCCAATAAATCGACCAAAGCTGAGCCACGTAGCAAGGCCTCTTAAATCTTTAAAATGAGGCGGCACAAATTGCGGATTTTCAATGACACCTAAGTCATGCAATTGCGATATTAATCTAAAGTCATCAATTGATATTTTACCCACCAGCAATAATGGCAACTGATCAATTCGACCAAGCTGTATCGCCACCCTAATTAAGTTGTAAACTAAAACAAAGCCTTTTATGTAAGCAATATCTTTGGTAAACGGTAAGCCGGTTGCGGTACTGCCTCTAAAAACGCGCTGTGCAAGGGTATAGCTGTCGTCTTTTGATAAACCTTGAGCAACGTAATCTCGGTAAATATCGATAAACTCAGCACCATCAATCACTTTCGTCACCGCTTGAATACGGTTTACTAATTTGGATAAGCGACGTGGTGTTGATTTAAGAGTAATAATTTCCGTCAGTACTGCAAGCCCCTCTTGGGTCACCGTAGAGCTTGGTGTGCCTTTACTCAAGCAAGTTAAATAAGGTTGCGCTAAGCCATTTTGAGTGGTGCCTACATGGATCCAGCCCTCGTGCACTTCTAAAATATCTAATTCGCGCTGAGAAAACTTAACATCTTGATTGAGCTTAATATTATTGGCACCTGCTGCCGCATCGCTGACTATACCATCACTTAGCATCACTTCTACGTTTATTCCCGGCATGCTGGCATTGACCTGTTCAGACAAAATTCGCACCGCGTCGCTGGCATCAATATTTTTGGGATCTTCAGGCAAAATATCCGCTGCAAGTAAATTTTTTAAAGGCTGTTCGAGCATATTTGCCAATTCTGATAGCGAGGGCTCACCAGCATGAAACAAATCTTTAGGATGACCAAATAGCTCTACTGATAAGTCGTGAAATTCGGCAGTACCGCGGTATTCAAGCATGCTCAGAACCGTTTTATATTCGGTACACATTTTACCCATATATTGTGCAATTGGGTTTAATTGCCCCAACTGATTAATAATATTACGATGCAGTGTTGAAAATGCTTGGCGCAACTCGCTAGGAACAAACCCTAAATCGCGCTGTTGATAATAAGCACGGTCAATTAAAGGGTTTTTTTGACATTTTTGTCTAAAAAATTCCTCTTTAATTTGTTTATCCCAATTAATTGCATCGAGTATTCTAATGGGTGTTTGCAATGCAATGAGTTGGTCGGATAATTCACGAGTTTTCAAAAGTAACGCTTTGTCTATCATGGTAAAAGCTCAACAAAAAGTGAACTTTGAGCATAATTTATAAATGAAAAATAACAAAGCAATATCATAATTTTTAGGCTATTGTTTTTATGATGATCGACCCTCACTTCTATAGCGTATAAGTGATTAAATAAAAGGGACAAACAATGAAAAATGAAATCGATAATAAACAAATTCTAGCGGTATACGAACGTATCCAACAACGCGGGGAAACCACAGAAGAAGGTAAGTTTTATCAAGGGATCACTGCATATTCTGACATAGATGGCTATACCGTCTATTTACAAGGCAGTGGTGTTTTACTTCGCTTTGGGTTTCATAATACTTATCACCTTGATTATGAACATGACAAACACAAAGACGACTTTTTGAAAAAACTTTACAACATAGCTAACGAAGAGTAATGCGTTCAACACACCGACGAAACAGACCAACCAGTTCGCGCAATTTGCAGTTTATTAACCAAGTTATCGCGCAATTAAAAGCAGAGCCTGAAAAACTGCAACTCATCAAAAACAACCTTGCTTATTACCGGGCGCAAACGCATTTAAAGCGCGGTTTTTTGCTCGCGATTGAACGTTTTGATTGGGTGTTTGAAGCTACTGATAACATCGACGAAATTTGTGAGCAGATTATGGCTGACGATTATATTGGCAACCGTTTAAGACGTTATCCTTTGCTCTTTAAAGGCGTTGTTGAAACCTAAACAGCGTCTTTATTTATCTCTTCACTAAGTTAACATTTCTGTAAATTAATCTCATATTTCACTTCCTAAATCTTTTTTCTTGGATCTTCCCACAAACTCGCCTTACCGCTTTTTAAAGTAACCTGCCCACAAAAAATACAATTAGTACTCTAATAGTTATCACACTAATAAATAAATCACTAAAAGTTTCAACAATTATGTAAACAAATAATTACACCGAAAAGGGCAATCAAAAAAACATGCGTAACAAATTGTTATTAAATGATATTTTATAAAAATCCAGCTTGTTAATATAACTTCATTTTAGACTTATTTTATTAATTATTTATCCACATTTCAGACACTCACCATTTGCACGAACCTTGAATTGTTAGAGCTATTACCTTAAGCTTATCTTTATTGAACGATCAATTAATAAAAATTATGCCTAAAGTTGGAATGGAACCTGTAAGGCGTCAGCAGCTAATTGACGCGACTATAGAGTCAGTTGCTCAAAAAGGATTACAGGCGACTACGATCAATAGTATTAGTAAAAATGCGGGGATGTCATCAGGCATAATTAGCCATTACTTTGGTGGGAAACAGGGGCTAATTGAAGCAACTGTGCGTTACTTACTCTCGAACTTGAAAGACGACTTAATTAGTAAGGTTAATGAAAATACCACAGCAACTCAAAGGTTAATGTTTATTGTTGAATCAAACTTTGCGCTAGTACAACAACGAAAAGACACCACTCGGACGTGGTTAAGTTTTTGGGCGCAATCAATGCACGATAAGGAACTTCATCGTTTACAAAATGTAAACAGCAAACGCTTGCAAAGCAATTTAACCGTTTCATTTAAGCAATTAATGCCTTTAGCGCAAGCAAATCTCGCGGCAGAGTTAACCGCAGCAATGATCGATGGTTTATGGCTACGAGCCGTATTAAGCCAATCAGACGAAAATCAGTTTAAACACAGTGAATCACTGGCTAAAAACTACGTGCATTCACTTATCAAGCAATATGGAGCCTAACGTGACTACACCTATCTATCAAAACTTTATCAACGGTCAATTCCTTGCAAACAAAAGCGGCGAAACATTTGATGTAGTAAATCCTGCAACCGGCCAAGTAATTTATGCCGTTGAAGTTGCCGATGAATACGTTCAAAACGCAGCAATTGAAAGTGCAAAACAAGGCTTTAAAGTTTGGTCAGCCATGACCCCTATTGAGCGCAGCCGTATTTTATTAAACGCCGTTGCTATTTTACGCAAGCGTAATGATGAGCTTGCACTAGTTGAAGTGCTCGATACCGGTAAACCAATGCAAGAAGCTAACTGCGTAGATGTTGAAACAGGTGCAGATGTAATTGAATATTTTGCAGGCCTTGCCCCTGCACAAGTTGGTCAACAACAAATGGTTGGCGATGACTTTTACTACACACGCAAAGAGCCTTTAGGTATTTGTGCTGGTATTGGTGCATGGAACTACCCATTACAAATTGCATGTTGGAAGTCTGGCCCTGCCCTTGCAGCAGGTAATGCATTTATTTTTAAACCTTCAGAAGAAACCCCGCTTGGCGCAATTAAATTAGCCGAGGTGTTTATTGAAGCAGGTGTACCCGCTGGCGTATTCAATGTAGTTCAAGGCGCGAGTGAAGTAGGCCAATGGCTTACTGCACACCAAGATATTGAAAAAGTATCGTTTACAGGTGAAGTAGGTACCGGTAAAAAAGTTGTCGCCAGTGCTGCAGGTACATTAAAAGATGTGACTATGGAACTAGGTGGTAAATCGCCATTATTAGTATTTGATGACGCCAACATTGAGCAAGCAGTAAGCGCGGCAATGTTAGGGAACTTTTATACCCAAGGTGAAATTTGTACTAATTGCACTCGTATCTATGTTCACAAAAATGTGTACCAGCAGTTTATTGATGAGCTTAAAACTCGCACCGAAAACAATATTATTGCCGGCGATCCACAAGATTTAAACACTAACTTTGGCGCGCTTATTTCTAAAAAGCATCAAGATTTAGTGATGAGTTACATCGACAAAGGCCTTAAAGAAGGTGCAACATTATTAACGGGTGGTTCAACGCTTTCACCAGCATCTGCGCCAAATGGTTATTTTGTAGCGCCAACCGTATTTGTTGATTGCAACGATGAGATGACGATTGTTAAAGAAGAAATTTTTGGCCCAGTAATGAGCGTTTTAGTATTTGATGACGAAGATGATGTAATTGCACGTGCTAACGGCACTCACTTAGGTTTAGCTGCTGGCGTATTCACTAGCGACATTAAACGTGCTCATCGCGTTATTCATCAGCTACAAGCGGGTATTTGTTGGATCAATGCTTACGGTAACTCGCCGGCAGAAATGCCTGTAGGTGGCTATAAGCAATCAGGTATCGGCCGCGAAAACGGCATACAAACGCTTGATCATTACACGCAAACTAAGTCTGTTTATGTTGGTATGGCTGACATAGAAAGCCCATTTTAAGGAATCATTATGAACCACTCTTTTGATTATATTATTGTAGGCGCGGGCTCGGCAGGCTGTGTGTTAGCAAATCGCTTGTCTGAAGATTCAAGTAACAAGGTATTGTTACTTGAAACCGGCGGCAGCGATAAAAGCATCTTTATTAAAATGCCCACTGCTCTGTCGATTCCAATGAATACCGATAAGTATGCGTGGCAATTTCATACGCAGCCAGAAAAGTACTTAGATAACCGTGAAATGCACTGCCCACGCGGTAAAGTGCTTGGCGGCTCATCATCTATTAATGGCATGGTGTATGTACGTGGCCATGCTAAAGATTTTGATGAATGGCAGCAACATGGCGCTAATGGCTGGGATTATCAAGCCTGTTTACCGTATTTTAAAAAAGCAGAAAGCTTTTATCTAGGTGAAAACAGCCATCGTGGTGGAAAAGGCCCCCTTGGCGTTAATAACGGTAATAACATGGAAAACCCTTTGTATAGCGCCTTTATTGATGCTGGTGCTCAAGCGGGTTATGCCACTACAGCTGATTATAATAGTGCTCAACAAGAAGGCTTTGGCCCTATGCACATGACCGTTAAAAACGGTGTGCGCAGCTCAGCCTCTCGTGAATATTTAGATCCGATTAAGCATCGCAGTAATCTAACAATTGTAACCGGTGCACTTGCGCAGCGCGTTATTTTAGACGGTAAAAAAGCAACCGGTGTTGAATACAAACTCAATGGCGCAGTTAAAACAGCCAAAGCAAGTAAAGAGGTTATTTTAAGTGCGGGCTCTATCGGTTCACCTCATCTGTTACAACTGTCAGGTATTGGTGATACACAAATACTTGAAAAAGCAGGTGTTGAAGTAAAACATCACCTACCAGGTGTTGGTCAAAACTTGCAAGACCATTTAGAGTTTTACTTTCAATATAAGTGTAAACAACCCATTACCTTAAACGGTAAATTAGGCTTGTTTTCTAAAGGTTTAATTGGTGCAAAATGGCTGCTTACTCGAAAAGGTTTAGGCTCAACTAATCACTTTGAATCGTGTGCCTTTATTCGCTCAAAACCCGGTGTAGAGTGGCCAGATATTCAGTATCACTTTTTACCGGCAGCGATGCGTTATGATGGACGCAGTGCTTTTGCAGGGCATGGTTTTCAAGTGCATGTAGGTCATAACAAACCTAAAAGTCGTGGCAGTGTCACTATTGCCTCAGCTGATCCGACGCAGCCGCCAAAGATTGTGTTTAATTATCTTGAGCATCAAGACGACATTGAAGGCTTTAGGGCGTGCGTACGTTTAACGCGTGAAATTATTGAACAACCTGCCTTTGACGAGTTTCGTGGTGAAGAAATTCAACCAGGGCAACAAGTTCAAACTGATGAGCAAATTGATGCCTTTGTTCGCCAAGCAGTGGAAAGTGCTTACCACCCTTCTTGCTCTTGTAAAATGGGTGAAGACGACATGGCTGTAGTTAACTCAAATACCCAAGTGCATGGCATGCAAAGCTTGCGTGTAGTTGACTCGTCGATTTTTCCAACCATACCTAATGGTAATTTGAATGCCCCTACAATTATGGTGGCCGAAAAAGCCGCTGACATTATTTTAGGTAATAATCCCTTAACTCATACAGGAGTTGATGTTGTGAATGCCTCTAATTGGCAAACTACACAACGAAATAAAACCCTTTAATTTAGCCTGCCATAAAGGCCACTCTTTTAAGCAAAATGCTTTAAGGAGTGCCTTTATGCGCCTTGCAGTGGCTCACAAGCATAAATAGGTTATGCCTGTGTTAATGCAAGCACAATAAAAAACGGAGTATATATGTGTTATTTTTATTCATTCTGGGAGGGCGATAATGACTATTTGGCTTAATGCAGGCATTATTTTCACCTTACTTGCCATTGTTACTATTTTAATTAAATGGGGCAATGTACGCGTAGTAGGCGTCACACCAGTGAGAACATTCACTTTTATAGCAATCCTGTTTACCTCAGGCCTAGACGTTGGCCTTATTATGTTTCCTTTAACCGAATTTGCCGGTTATGCAGACATAAAAGCAAGCCCAGAATATGCATTTGCCAATCCTCTCTCAATTGAGTTTGGTTATTGGGGATTTTTAATTTGGGGATTTTATTTTCTTACGTGCTTTTATTTCTGTGTAATAGAACCCAAAGTGAAGTTTTTTGAAATTCCATGGGTTAAGTTTTTAAACAACGTGGTCATTATTGGTACTTGTGCGTTTACCGCTTACTTATTACTGAGTAACTTGCCGTGGTATTTACCTGAACTCGGTGATGGCTCAAATGTTATTCCTGCGTTTTACTTAATCGTGCTTGCCGCTATTTGCTTTGCGGTGTATTCAAGTACCGATATTAAATATGTACGCTTTTTAAGTATAGCAACTACTTGGTTGTTTATAGCCCTAATTGGCTTTATGTGGGCTGATGCCTTCTTATTTGGCGACAGTGAACTCTCTGCATTTACTAAAAACATCGGATTAATTGGTAATTACTTTGCCAACATCAATGAGTTTGTATTACCACTGAATGATTACCATGAGTTTTACCTATTTTGGTGGTTTGCGTGGAGCATTATGATTGGCCAGTTTACATCACGTTTTGTGGGTGGTTTAAAAACCTATCAAGTACTCGGCGCTATGTTAATTTTCCCGTCAATACCAATCGCTACCTGGTTCAGTGTGTTATATCACTACCACGAAGCGGGCATTCCAACTGCAGGCATTAAAAACTTTGCCATGGTGTTTGTAGGTATTGTGTTTGTTATTAATTCGCTCGATTCCCTGATCCGTCTATACACAGATAATTTAAACTTAACTGTAAAACGCTTTGGTAAATTTAAGTATATTGCCATGAATGTCGTCGCTTTATCATTATTAACACTGTTATTTAAACTTGAGTTTTTGCAAATTCAGTGGGTTGGTACTTTAGTTATAGGGTTATTCTTTATTTGCATTGGTTTTATTGCGTACAGCAAACTTAAAACAGTCAGCAATATCGAAGGATCGCCTAAAGCGAATAAAATTGATTACACAAAAATAGAAACTATCAGCTAGGAAATCACATGAACAATAAATTAAAACAACTTTTTATCGCTTTACCATTAACTGTTTTATCAACAACGGCAGCGGCTAACTGGTCAACAACGATTACGGCTGCATCTGATTACACCTTTAATGGTGTATCACAAACAGATAACGATCCGGCACTACAAGCAAGCCTTGACTACGCGTATGATAACGGTGTTTATGCCGGTGTATGGGCATCAAACGTAGATTTTGGTGATGACACCGACTTTGAACTAGATGCTTACGTAGGCCGATACATTCAGTTAAACGAACAAGTAAGCCTGGATTACGGTATTGCTTATTACACTTACCAAGGTAATAACAGCGATGGTAACTACGCAGAAGCGTATACTAAATTTGGTTACGCCAGTGACTACGGCCAAACAGAGCTTAACTTTTGGTACAGCTGGGATTACTTTGGCTACGATACTGGCCATGTGATTTCTATGATTGCGCACACTTACGAGCTTGCGCCAAATCATGCGATTCGTGCCAGCTTTGATATTTCAAACTCACTCGATGGCAATAAGTTCCAATGGGATGAAGCTAAGGGCGACAAATCGTATTATCACTACCGCTTAGCATACCAAACGAGCTATGAAGGGTTTGGCATTGAAGTGGCTGCTGAGAATACCAGCCTAGATTACGATTACGCAGATGAGCGAATTGTACTTGCTATCTCACGTACATTTGATTTGTAATAGTTAGCAGGGTCTGTTGTACTTTTAAGATTGAATTTGCAGCAGCCTGTTTGGTATTTAGGCAAAGCAGAGCCTATGTAGTGTTATTCCCCATAAATAGGCGATAACATAGCATTAATGCCAAACAGGCGATGCCCAAAGGGTTCTTCCTAGGGGCGATTTACTCTTTGTTGCTCGGTTTTTACTTAGCCCACTAGGTTACAAACCTCGCGCCGCGATTAAACACCCCCTAGTTTGAACAAATTTCAATCCACAAAGGTCAACAGACCCTAGTAAATATAAAAAAACACGCTACTGGTTAGCGTGTTTTTTTATTGCCTAGCAAAATCTTACTTTTATATTATTTATAGCGTTATAATTGCCACGCATAACTGACTTTAGTAAAGAAAGTACGTTGGTCTCGCTCAATGCTTTTTAACGAGTCATCCTGATAACCTTTATCTGAATACCCTAAGTAAAATAAGGTTTGTGCGTTAATTTTGTATGAGTACACCAGCTGACTACCGTAATCTTTGTTGATTTCGCTAACCTGATAAAAATAAGCATCTTCATTTCTGTCTATATCTTCAAACTGTAAAATCAGTTTAAGCATAGCGCGCATACTAAACTTATAATAAAGCCTAAAATCAATAAGGTTTGCGGTAAAAACACGTCGCCCTTGGTAATCATCTAAATGGCTATAATTATGCCTAACATCGACCTGCCAATGGTTATTAATATCCCAAACAGCCTGCGATTGTGTGGTTAAAACATCGCCTAGCTGCTCATTAGTGTAATCTATACGGCTTGCATATTCGGCATATAACGATAATCTCAGATCTTTTGACGGTCTAAAAGCCGTATAAAAATAACCAATATTTTGGTTATAAAACTTGCCGTTATAATTTTCATAGCGATTTAACAAACCCAGCTCAAATACAGACTGCTTTTGACCTTGAAAGGTCATGTAACCTTCGTATTCTTCTTCAAGTAACTCGCCATTCTGCGCCCAGGTTTTATCCCAATCGGCGGTGTATGACCAGGTTGTTAGCATGTCATGCTCATCACCATACCAAGTTTGACCGCCACCAAAGCCTACTTTTTCGTAGTCTACCTTTTCTTGATAACCTAAGTCGGTACGGTAATCCTCACCAATATTGTCATAGGTAGCGTAAAGCTTATAATCGCGCTTATCGCGAGTCAGCTTTAATGCATACGCCATATCCGATTGAGTGTCTGCTAAATTGTAGTTATCAACTAAAAACGGCGAGTTATTGGTATCAGCATTCGCTATTTGATAATTGAGCGTATCTGACTGATTAAACCAATAGCTGCCATCAACCGATAGCACCGTATTATGGTAGTCGCTACTTTCGCGATGCGTTGAAGTAACACCAATAGTGCCTTGTTGGCCAATATCATATTGATAACGCGCCACCGCCGCTTTGGTTTTATCATTTAAGTTAGCAAAGCCCGAGCCTTGGTTACTTGGCAATAAAATATTACTGTTATCGTCATCTGCAAACATCAGCGCATAACTGTGACTGTCGGTTTTACCGGTGAGCTTGGCGCCAATATTTGGCTCAGCTATGGTACGTGTATAAAGGAGTTCAAATAAATTACTTTTAAAATAAGACGCGCCATCTAAGAAAAACGGACGCTTTTCAGCGTAATAAATAGAGTAAGTGGTGTTTACATCCAGTTCTAACGAATCGGTTTCTACCTGAGAAAAGTCTGGATTTATGGTGGCATTAATTACTGCATCTTTGGTAACCCCCCAACGAAGATCAAGCCCAACCTCAGTGTCTACATCGCCATTATCCCACGCACCAGGTACTTGTGTTTTTTGATCGTTTCTCAGTGCGGTTAATGTTGGCGTTAATTGCAGGTTTTTACTTGGTGCTAAATTATTAAATCCGCTTATTTTGTCAAACTGACATAAACTACATTTAATATCACGGTCAAAGCCTGTGCTTGATAATTGATACAACACATCACGCTGATAGTTTCGCATTACAGCAAAACCCCAGGTAGATTGATCTTTATTTTGCGCAAATCGCAGCGCTTTAAACGGAATACGCATTTCAACTACGTAACCTTGCTCGTTTATGGTACCGGCACTGTCCCAAATGGCATCCCACGATAAGTCTGACACCCATTCATCGGTATCCGTCATGCGAAGGTCACCTTGAGCGCCCAGTGGGTTTACATAAAACTCATAGCCTGTACGTTCATCGTTAAAGGTATCAATCACCAAACCGACAGTATCATCTTGCCAGAGGGTATCTCTGTCACGAAGCGCCGCGCGAATTTTACTCGGATCGGGGTCATAAGCTACAAACGCCACATATAAATTATGACCATCGTCATAAAGGTATGCATCTGTTTTTACTGGCGGTGTGCCTTTTTCATTCGGCTCATCTTGGTAATTTACCGCAACATGTGTTGCTTGTTGCCAATGTGGCTCGTTAAGCACGCCATCTACATCAATATTTTTATTAATGTGCGCGAGTTGATAATTAAGCTTATCGGCAAGTGCATTAGGGCTGAGAGTTAAACCGAGGCTGAAGCTGATAAAAAACAGCAATGTTGTTATTTTTATAGGTATAAAGTACTGCATAAACATCCATTTAGGTTTATTTACTTGTTAAAAGTAAACTTTGCTCAGGAGTGTAAATTATACAGGTACATTTGTTAATAGTTGCGCGCTATTATTTGCAATAAAATTAACAAAAAACTAATACACAACGAAGTGGAATGATTATGTGTCGAGAAGTTTTAATTTATTAGCCACACCATTCCAGCTATCGGCATCTTCCGGGGCGGGTTTAACTTGGGTGATGCGTGGCCATATTTCTGCTAGCTCCGCATTTAATTGGGTAAACTCTTTTTGCGATTCAGGTAATTCATCTTCTTGAAAAATAGCATCAGCGGCACACTCAGGTACGCATAAACCACAGTCAATACAGTCAATAGGACTAATAGCCAAAAAATTAGGACCTTCAAAAAATGCATCTGCAGGGCATACTGATACGCAATCAGTGTACTTACATTTTATACAATTTTCGGTGACTACAAACGCCATAATGGTTTAATACCTAATGTTTCACAATAACAGCTGCGGATCATACCCAACCCTTACCAAAACACAATAAATAAGTGCCAAAAGTGGGCAATTTAACGTAACATATGGCGCTTATAAATCAGCGCTTTGTGCACACCCCTTATTGTGAGCGGAATTTAATCCCCGCTATGACACCTAAAGAGATATTAATGATACGTTTAACCGAAATAAAGCTGCCGCTTGACCATGACGAAAATGCCATTGGCCAAGCCATCATCAATAAATTAAATATAAGCCCAGAGCAGCTACACAGCTACAATGTGTTTAAACGCGGTTACGATGCACGTAAAAAAAGCGCCATTTTACTGATTTACACGCTTGATGTTGAAGTGGATAACGAAGCACAACTGTTAACCTCGTTTGAAAAAGACCAACACGTTAAAGTCTCCCCTGACACCAACTACAAATTTGTAGCGCACGCCAATAGCAGTATTAAAGAACGCCCTGTGGTAATTGGCTTTGGCCCTTGTGGCTTATTTGCCGGTTTAGTGTTGGCACAAATGGGCTTTAACCCAATTATTTTAGAGCGCGGTAAAGAAGTGCGTGAGCGCACCAAAGACACCTTTGGCTTTTGGCGTAAAAAGGCCCTTAATACAGAATCAAACGTACAGTTTGGTGAAGGTGGCGCAGGCACGTTCTCAGACGGTAAGCTCTACAGCCAAGTAAAAGACCCTAAACATTATGGTCGTAAAGTCATTACTGAGTTTGTAGAGGCCGGCGCTCCTGAAGAAATTTTATACGTGAGTAAGCCGCATATTGGTACCTTTAAACTGGTAACCATGATTGAAAAAATGCGTGCACGTATTATTGAACTTGGTGGAGAAATTCGTTTTAGCACGCGCGTTGACGATATCCATTCAGACAACGGCCAAGTGACTGGGCTTACGCTTTCTAATGGTGAACAGCTCGAAACTCGCCATGTGATATTAGCGGTTGGCCACAGTGCCCGCGATACGTTTAAAATGATCCACGATAAAGGCATTTATGTTGAAGCTAAACCCTTTTCAGTGGGCTTTAGAATAGAACATAAGCAATCAATGATTGATGAATGCCGCTTTGGCGATAATGCGGGTAACCCTATTTTAGGCTCTGCAGATTACAAATTAGTACACCATTGTAATAACGGCCGTACTGTATATAGCTTTTGTATGTGCCCTGGCGGCACAGTAGTTGCCGCAACATCTGAAGAAGGCCGAGTCGTCACCAATGGCATGAGCCAATATTCACGTAGTGAACGTAATGCTAACAGCGCTATTGTAGTGGGTATTTCGCCAGAAAAAGACTTCCCTGGGCATCCCCTAGCCGGCATTGATTTACAGCGTAAACTAGAAGAGCAAGCCTATGAACTTGGTGGTAAAAACTACGATGCCCCTGCACAGCTTATTGGCGACTTTTTAAAAGGTAAATCATCGGCTAATTTAGGCGATGTACAGCCTTCGTATACGCCGGGCATAAAACTGACTGATTTGAGCAACGTATTACCTCCTTTTGCGATTGAAGCCTTGCGTGAAGCAATTCCAGCCTTTAACAAGCAAATTCGTGGTTTTTCAACTAATGATGGCTTACTCACTGGGGTAGAAACGCGTACTTCATCACCAATAAGTATCAAGCGCGATAAAACCTTCCAAAGTATTAATACTAAAGGGCTTTACCCTGCAGGTGAAGGCGCGGGTTATGCGGGTGGTATTTTATCAGCGGGTATTGATGGTATTAAAGCCGCAGAGGCGGTTGCGTTATCGATGTTAGAAAACGCCTAACTCGATTTAATCGACCTTTATCGAAAAACCTCACAATGTGAGGTTTTTTTGTGCTAAAAATAACCTGTGTTTCCATAAAATAGATAATAACAATGAGTATAAAACGGCTACTTTTAACCTTATGTGTTTGTACAATAACTAACTTACACGCAGCGACTAACAATACAGAGCTTAAAACCATTAGTGACATTCACAATGCCTATAAAAATAACACCACCACGGCTGAACAGCTTACCCGCACTTATATCGACAGAATAAACGCGCTCAATCCTAAATATAATGCAGTAATTAGTATTGAGCCCACTGCAATTGAACAAGCCAAACAACTCGATGCATTGTTTAAAGCCGGAAAATGGGCAGGCCCTTTACATGGTATTGCGGTATTACTAAAAGATAACATTGAAACAACAGGTACATTACCCACTACAGCGGGCTCATTAGCACTTAAAAATAACATTACCAATAAAGATGCCTTTGTGGTTAAACAATTACGCCAAGCAGGCGCTATTATTTTAGGCAAAGCGAACTTAAGTGAATGGGCTAATTTTCGCTCATCGTATTCGTCATCTGGTTGGAGTGCAATAGGTGGGCAAACCCATAACGCCCATGATGTAACGCGTAATCCGTGTGGTTCAAGCTCGGGCTCTGCTGTCGCGGTTGCTTTAAATTTTGCACCTATTGCGCTGGGCACAGAAACAGACGGCTCAATTACCTGCCCTGCATCTGTTAATGGGGTGTACGCCATTAAACCCAGTATGGGACAAGTTTCGCGCGCAGGCGTGATCCCACTTTCTAGTAGCCAAGATTCGGTAGGCCCCATGGCACATTCTTTAATAGATGCACTCGCGGTATTGTCCGTCATTCAAGGGGAAGACCCTAATGATGTATCAACACTCAACGTAAATAGAAAGCTTGATAGTATAGCGCCTAAGCCGTCACTGAAAATAGGTGCGCTACCTGCCAGTAAGTTTACTGTGGAAACACAAAAACTTTACGCTAAACAGCTACAAGCATTAAAAGACGCAGGTCATACCGTTGTCAATGTTGAAGTAAAAGATGATTTAAGCACACTTTACGTTGATGAATACGCCATCTTGCTTTACGACTTTAAAGCCGAAATTAATCACTATTTAAGCCAAACACCAGCACAGGTAGCCGTAAAAAGTTTAGATGAGTTAATCGCATTTAATAGCGCAAATAAACAGCAGGAAATGCCCTACTTTGAGCAAGATATTTTACAACAAGCCAACGCGGTTGATTTGAGTGAGAAACAACAATATCAGAAAACCAAAGCGCGATATCAAGCACTTGCAAACCGCGCTATTAGCAATTTATACAGCAATAATAAGCTCGATATTGTAATTGCCCCCACCGTTTCGCCGGCATGGAAAACCGATTTAATTAACGGCGATAACTTTAAAGGCAGTAGTAGTTCATTGCCTGCCATTTCAGGGACGACTCATATTACTTTACCGGTTGGTAAAGTAAGCCACTTACCGGTTGGATTGTCGGTTATTGCTAATCAAAATGCTGAAGCGGCTGCTTATGCGTACGCTGCTATTATCGATAATGTATTAGGCATAAAAAAACCTGAGTAAACTCAGGTTTTTTTAATGGCTTAGCTATCTTACTTTTTAAGTGATAGCTTTTCGCCTTTTAAGCTTTTACGTACATTAGAAATACGCGAACGGTTCTTCGCTCTCGCTTCACCGGTAGCTTGGCCTGATGGCTTATTAGCACGGGTGCGGCGTAAATGCGCTGGCTTTTTACCAATTTTATCAATCAGTACTTCACGATTACTTACTTCGTAACCTTCTAAGTAAACACGTTTAATTTTTTGACCAATTAAGGTTTCAATTTCAAACAACATATTTTCTTCTTCGCGGCTAACAAACGAAATTGCTTGTCCTTGGTTACCAGCACGGCCTGTACGGCCAATGCGGTGTACGTAATCTTCAGCAAGCCAAGGTAAATCAATATTAATAACGCGCGGTAAACCGTCAATATCAATACCACGTGCTGCAACTTCTGTTGCAACTAGAACGCGTACTTTGCCTTCTTTGAATTCACGTAACGCACGACGACGGTTACCCTGCGATTTATCACCATGACACACTGCCGCTGGGATACCGTCTAGGTTAAGCTCAGTGACTAGCTCATCTGCGGTTTCTTTCATGTTTACAAACACCAGCACTTGCTGCCAGTTTTTCTTACCAATTAGCTCAGAAAGTAACTCTTGCTTACGGCGCTCTTCTACCGGGTAAACCACGTGTTGTACTGTGCTTGCGGTGCTGTTAGTTTGATCAACACGCACAATTTCAGGTTGCTTTAGCACTTTAGAGGCAAATTGTTTAATTGCTGCTGGGAAAGTTGCTGAAAACAATAAGATTTGACGCTCATCAGCACAGCTTTTTATCACGCTTTGCATGTCATTAATAAAGCCCATATCGAGCATACGGTCAGCTTCATCAAGTACTAAGTGTTTTACTTGGGCAAGGCTTAAGTTACCTAAACGAATATGATCAAGTAAACGCCCTGGTGTTGCTACTACAATATCCACACCTTCTTTGAGTGCAATTTCTTGTCCTGCAGTATTAACACCACCAAATAAACTCACTACTTTTAGCGAAGTGTACTTAGCAAAGTCTTTAAAGTTATTCGCTATTTGCTCAGCAAGCTCACGCGTAGGTGCAAGGACTAAGGCGCTTGGCGCATTCGTAGTACTGCTATCTGACTCAAATAACTTTTGGATAATAGGGAGTGCAAAGGCAGCGGTTTTACCTGTGCCGGTTTGAGCACTCGCTAAAACGTCTTTACCTTTACGAACAGCCGGAATAGCTGCGCGCTGAATGGGCGTAAGGGTGTGGTAATTAAGTTCGTCTAACGCCTGAATAAGTTCAGGGGCAAAACTAAAAGATTTAAAATTCATTGCTGTATAACCTGCGGCCACATTATCAAGGGTCGCAAATTATACAGTAAAATCGCTTAAACAGTTAGTTTTAAACACCAGAAACCACTAATTTATAAAATGCGGGGTAATTAGCTATTATCAGACGCTGTTTGAGTTAGCTAAATGATTTTAACTCGCAATATTAATCCTCGCTTATTCACTTCTTTATTGCGATTTTATAAACTTTACACCGTTCTTTTACATTGTGTTACATAACCATTTGCATTTAAATAAAAAAAGCAGGTACACTTTCCCGCCCATTTTATTGGGTGAATATAAATTAAAGGAAATTAATAATGATAAAAAGATGTTTAACTGCTGCGGTATTAGTAAGCGCTTTTGTTTCAATGCCGTCACAAGCAAAAAGTGGCATCAACCCATGGCAACAATGTGGTATTGGCGCGATGGTTTTCCCAGATAATGGCGTTGCTGCAGCAATTTCTAATATTATTTGGGATTTAGGCACAACTGCAGTGTCTTCTAACATCTCTTCAGTAGAAAGTTGTGAAGGCGCTAACGTAAAAACAGCGCAGTTTATTCAACAAACTTTTCCTGTATTAGAACAAGAAATAGCACAGGGTGAAGGCGAGTATATCGCTGCAATGCTTAACGTACGTGGTTGTGATGTAACTGCACATCAACAAATTATCACTTCGGTACGTAACGATTACGCAAACGCGCCAATAGACAATGCACAAGCATTTTATGAATTAGTTGAAGGTAAAATTACAACTAACTTTTCATCTCAATGCGCTGCAATCTAATAATTAAAGGGCTTAACAGCCCTTTTTTTTGGTTAAACAATGAAACCTCTATTTTATTTAATTAGTGCTTTTTTATTCATCTCTTTCTCAAGCTCTGCCACGCAATCTATCTCTGTTTTAGCCAAACACCCAATATGGTTGAAATTAGGGCATTACAAAAACCAACCAGCTACCATCAGTTATATTACTAACGCATCATTTTTTATTGCAGATAACGGACGTACTGATCCGGCTGCCGAATTAAAAGCAACAATCCATGCTTTTAATAACCTGCCCTCAATGCCATGTCGCTACCCTGCTCGTTACCAATGGCTCAAAGAGCAAGGTTTAACCTTTTCAATGCCAGCTGCAGAGTGCCCAAAATTAAAGCAATGGCGAGAGCAACAAGCAATTCACTCTGTTAGTTTAGTATTTGCATCTGGTTATATGAGTAATCCCGCATCGTTATATGGTCATTTATTACTTAAACTTAATCGCTCGACCGAATCAAAAAACAAATTATTAGATTACAGTATTAACTATGGCGCACACGTTCCAGATAATGAAAACGGCTTGGTGTATATTCTCAAGGGCTTGTTTGGTGGTTATAAAGCCGGTTTTTCAGATCAATTGTTTTATCGCCACCAGCACAACTATGGTGAAATAGAATTAAGAGATTTATGGGAATATACCCTCAATCTAAACGAGCGCGATGTGGTTTTTATTGCTAATCACTTATGGGAAATTTTAGGCACTGAATTTGATTATTACTTTGCCGATGAAAACTGTGCATTTCATCTTGCGCAAATTATTGAACTTGTTATTGGCGATCAACTAACCAGCGAAGGCGCTCCTTGGGTAATACCAGCCACTATTTTTTCAAGATTAAACACGGCCACTTACCAAGGCCAATCGGCGGTTAAAAATATCACATTTACCCCCTCGCGCGACACTGTATTTGCCAAGCACGTTCAATCTTTAAGTGAAAAAGAGCTCAGCTTTGCTAAACAAATCTTTGCTGAATCAGCAGTACTTAAAAGCAAATCTTTTTTAGCTTTGCCAGTACAGTCTCAAAAAGCCATTATTGGGGCTTTATTTGAACTCGTACAAGTAAAACAAATTCAAAAGCAAACCCCAGTAAAAATAAGTGAGTTAAAAAATGCGCTAATCAAAGCGCGCTTAAAGCTGCCAATGGGCGAAAACAAAGTTAAATTTCAATTTACCCAGCAGCCACCACATAAAGGCCAAAAGCCCTCTAACAGCTCAATTTCTGCGATGCACACGGCTGAGCAAACACAGTACACTATGGGTTTTAGGCTGAGCTATTTTGATATCCTTGCCTCTGATATTGCCCGCATTCCTTTTTCTAATTTAGAAATGTTAGATACCGAGCTGATGTTTACAAATGGCGAAACTTACATAAACAAAGTTCATTTATTAGATTTAGAGTCATTCAATCCAAACCAATTATCTTGGGCTAATGAATCTAAGTGGTCGTGGAAAATTAATGTTGGATTCGACAGACAACCAGCACTGTGCAGAACCTGTAAACGTAGCTTTGTTATGGGGGGAGCCGGACAAGCTTGGCAATTTAGCAACAACACCTTAGCCTATAGCTTAATTAATGGTTATTTAGGTGATTTAGCTAAAAACAGCCACTTTTATGATTCGTCGGTAGAAGTGGGGATTATTACTGGTACTGACTCAGGTATTAAACTTAAAGCATCTTACGAAAAGTCATTCTTAAATGCCAAAAACCCTGCGCAAACCAAACTAGAACTGGCAGTGCCTTTAAGCCAAGATATTGATATTAGATTAGCGGTCACTCGCGCTAATTCAGCTATGTGGCAGCTTAAACTCAACTACTATTGGCAGTGACATAAAAAAGCAGCCTCTGTGTATACAGTAGGCTGCTTTGAAAATTTAGTATTTAATAAATAGTCTAACAGTTTAAGATAAAATCAAAACCTTACTAATATCCACACACTGCGCTCGACTACCGACAAAATCTTGCTCATTAAGCTGATTAATTAGGGTTTCACCTTGTTGCTGTTGCTCATCGCTAAGCGGCACATAAGGCATTCTAAACACTGGGTTAACCGCGCCTGTCATGATCATCGCGGTGTTAATGGCAATTGGGTTTGGCTCGCAAAACAGCCAGTTCATTAATGGTTGTAATGAATTATTTAGCGCATCATTTTTGCTATCCATTAATTGACGGAACAAACCCGGGATCAGGTTAGACGTAACTGAAATAACGCCATGTGCTTTATGAGTATGGCGTGCATCGTGTGCTTCGTCATCATTACCAGACCAACACGCAATACCTTGTTGTTCATAGTGCGCTATACGCTCATTGCCACCACATTCTTTAACACCAATAAAATGCTCATGCTGGGCCAGTGGTTCAATAATATCAGGGGTGAGGTCTTGACCTGTGCGCCCTGCTACGTTGTAAATAAACGCCGGACCAATATCAAGCACACGTTTAAAATGCTCTTTAACACCCGCAATAGAGGTACGCCCGTAGTAAGGGTTAATTTGCAATGAGGCATGCATGCCGCTGGCAAAACCATATTTTGTTGCTTTAATTGCTTCGCGCGTATTGTTACTACCGGTGTTACCTATAATTAGTAATTTATCGCCAAATTTGTTGGCACTGTGCGCAATTAGCATTAAATGCTCTTCCCAGTTCATTAACTGGCCTTCACCGGTTGTGCCACCAACGACAATACCGTCAACACCCGCTGCAATTTGTATTTCAACGAGTTCATCATACTTTGCAAGATCTATCTCACCATTGGCTAAGTAAGGTGTTTTAATTGCAGTAATAAGGCTTGCTTGTTTAATTTGTTCTAGGGTGCGCATAAAAAAATCATTGTTATTAATACTTGCCCTATTTGTACCATATTTACCGCGCTATTTGCAGTGATAGCCAGTATTTAATTATAAAATGGCTTGTGTTATTGAGTTTGATGATACAAAATAAATAACTGTATAAATAAACAGTATTTTGTTTTTTACTATTAAGCGAGCCACTATGCGTTTATCTGACTATTTAAGCACTCACTTTTATCACACTGATGAGTTATGCCAAGCACTCAACATAGACACTGAAACTCTTGAAAATTGGCAAGCACAGAGCATTTTCCCTAAACCCAGTTATTGCATTAAAAATCAAATGAGCTGCAGCTCTTATTCAGGGTTATATGAATGTGAAGAATACGACGATTATTATCCCCGAGGTTGTGTAAATTGGGGGCAAGGATTAGTTAAACAAAAAATTGAATCATCTAACCAAGCTTTTAATCTGTTTGCCCAGCACTATACCCAATGTTTGGCAAAGCTTGCACAGCAAGGCTTTATATTTAACGAAGAATTGTTTGGCTGTGAAATAGAAGAACATTTACAGCAAGTATGGCAACAATTTTTATGCAGCAAATATGGCGTGCTCACCCAAAATGGCTTAATCGATGAAATTGTGGCTGTGGATATTGGCAGATTATTAGTAGACGATATAACCGAACTGCGAAGTAAAGCCAGTTTAGATAAAGAGGAACGCACCCGTATTCACCCCGCTATGAAGCTTTTAAATAAAGCCCTTAGCCATGGCGCCGATCACGAAAAGCAACTCACATTACGTAGCCGCTATATTGATGCTCTTATTTTAAAATACGATTTATCGATTAAGTAAAGGGTCGTGTTTGGCTGAGGAGTTTAGCTATGTATGGATTGTTGGTTTTATTAAACAATGCCAACACTGTGCTTTGCGGCTTATTTTTAGTGCAACGAGACAAACAGTCCGACAACTACGCCTTGTTAATTGCAGATTTACGATTTAGATATGATTTCATTAACCGCATGAGATACATCATCTTTTATTACTGACTCTTCAATAATTGGTATTACCCATGAGGCACCAAGCATTTCTAAAGAAAAGCGCCAATCTTTCCATAACTTTCCTTCAATGGTATCAAGACTATCAAGTCCAAATCTTGAAGATGCCCCCCACTGAGCAATTGAAGGCAGCTTAGGAACAGCACTTTGAGCTCCAAAAATAAACGGGCGTTCCATATTGTCTGGCATGATTGCAAAGTAATACTCTACTTTTTCAGTCTTATTTAGAAATTTCGAGATAATTATCATTTTTTACTAGGCTAATAGCGCTCAAATATTGAATAAAGCGACATCAATTAATCCGTCTTTGTTTGAGCTTATTGCCTTATTAATCATTTTTTACCAATAGCCATTAAAACAGGCATATTTCCTTTTGAACTATTCATTATAAAAGGACTATTCACTTTAATGCTTACAAAGCCACTTGCCGCAAATGCTTGTTTAACTCTTTTCTCTGACAACCCCATACCCGATGAATCATCCTTAGAAAGCCAATCCCATTGAACAAACAGACCGTCTTTTTTTAATAAAGATTTTAATAAACTTAATGTCATTTCATAATCAGGCAGAAAACCGCAAACAGACGATGCGACTATTAGATCAAATTTATTTTCTAGCTCAGGAGAGTTTTTAACCAATTCACTAGATAGGTAATCACAAATAGACGTTACATTATTTAGTGCCTTTTTATCCAATAGCTTTATCATTTCAGAAGATGGATCTATCGCTACGATACTTTCAACCGATGGACTCATTAGCTGAGTCAAGGCGCCTGTACCACAGCCAAAATCTAGAACGGTTAGACCATTAATATTAATGCTATCTAAGAGCTCTGAAAATGCATTTTTTGCATACTGTTCAACACTAGGATCTACATCCCAGTTTTCAGCATACTCATCCCATTCGTTACTCAATATTCTCTCCAAAAAGTAAATATTTCGACTAAACGCCTAACGCTGAGTTAAGCGCAAAATAAAGTCAGCCTAAACTAACAGATCTCGAGCCAATTATACCTTTAATGTTTAAGTGCTTGGCTAATTACCTTGTATTAGGCAATTTTCTGGCTCAATCAGAGCTCTTTTTACTTTTCCAGTTTTTCTATCAATTGGAAAAGCAACAACGCAATCTCCTTTTTCTTTAAGCCTATATGCGGGAAACTCGTCATATAAGTAATAGCCATCTGGCTCACCTAGGAGCTTTTTAATACTAGAACGATTTTGCTTTTGTACATCATATTTAGCTAAAAAGTCGTTTAACATTACCCTTCGATTCGATATGTTATTTTGCCACATAGCCTGATTGAATGATATTTCAATTAAACTGGAATCCTTTGTTGGTTCAGAGCATGCAAAGAGAACCAAAGAAAAAGCTATTAAGATGTATTTCATTTTTTAATCACTTTTAATTTTCCAGCGTTCAACGCATCATTACACATTTTGGATAATTTAGTATTATCTGAGTTTGAAATACCAATCCTCAGACCGACACTATTATTATGAAGATCCATAGTCTTCTCTTCAGCTATATTTAAAGGGCTACTTTCATGAGCATTAGTGAATTCTAAAGCATTCTTATAACCGATATCTCGTGATAGAGTCGCTGACCAAAAGCAATGCCTAAAGGCATCACTTTTATCATTTCGTCCATTATGTCCAAAACGCTTGGTAGTCTATGAGTACGCTATATCACGGGACTTCATAATCGCAGTTACATGATGAGGATGTGTTTTGATATAAGACTTCTCATCATCAGTAAGATGGTCGTATTTATCATAGAGTGAACTTGCCATTTTTAATTCCTTTTAGTTGATTACAATAGAGTCAAAAAACTCAACAATCTAATCTAGCTAAATTGTCGTTTTATAAACCGTCAAATGTCCATACATTCCTTTTGTATTTATATTAACCACCAAAAAATATATGTAAACAAGTAGTTAGCTTCAGGCCTGTTTATGGTAGTGCAAAGCTACACCAACAAGGGTGTGCTCAGTAATATCAGACAAATCACTGCTATCGATGCAAACAGCAGTATCTTATTAAAGATGGCTATTATGAAATCGCCTTTATTATGAAACGGTATTGGGTTTAAAAGAACAGCTGAAAAGGATGATATTTGAAGGGAGTATTTGTAGATGATATTTCAAAAAAGGAGCTGTAAGTTACAGCTCCTGCTTTGCTATTAACTGAGTGTCATTTAACCAATGGTTTTATACACATCAATATTAATAGAGGTGATAAATTCACCTACTGCATCACCAAACGCTTTAAAGTGGGGCGCGTTTTTATGGGCTTCAAAATGCTCATTAGACGCCCATTGCTCACTCACTAAATAGGTGGTTTGCTCAGCATCGTTTTTAACTGATAGCTCGTAACGCAGGCAGCCTACTTCTTGGCGCGAGGACTGTTGTGAGTTTTCGAGCTCGGTTAATAGACGCTCTGCATCGCTATTTTCACTCGATAGTGTAGCAATTACCGTTAACATGGGTGTTCCTTGTTTCAAAAATAAAGGTGCAGCTCAACTGCACCTGTTTTGGTTCTGGCTTTTTGGTTATTGATCCCACTGTGGTGCAAAGTCAGGCGTTGCTTGGCGGTCGTTGCAATCAAGGCCATCAATTCGCGCTATATCTTCATCATCAAGTTTTACCTTGTCGTTAAAGTTATCTTCTAAGTTTTTACGCTTGGTCGATGATGGAATTGTGGTCATGCCGTTCGCATTTTCCCATGCAATAACCACTTGCGCTGGCGTTGCATCGTGTTTATTAGCAATATCTATAATGGTTTGATCGTTTAATACTTTACCAACCACAAACGGCATATAGGCTGTTACATGTATGTCATGTTGAGCACAAAAGGCGCGCAGTTTGGTATTGGTTAAATAGGGATGCACTTCTACTTGGTTAGTAAATATTTCACGCGAGTCTAACGTTTGCATCGCTTCTTTTAAGTTCGCAATAGTGAAGTTTGATACACCTATATGTTTGGTTAACCCTAACTTTTTAGCTTTTAGTAGCTCAGTCAGGTATTCGTTCATAGGCTCATTGTTTGATGGTGCAGGCCAGTGAACTAGCAATAAATCAACCGAGTCAACTTGCAGCTTTTCTAATGACTTTTCTACACTTGCGATAAAGTCGTTTTTATTGAGTTTATTGTTCCATACTTTGGTGGTAATAAATAACTCATCTCTGGGAATATTACTGTCTTTAATGGCTTGGCCAACTTGCTCTTCGTTACCATAAATTTGCGCGGTATCAATATGACGAAATCCTACTTCTAACGCCATTTTTACAGATTCATAAGCAGTTTTACCTTCTAAACGAAAAGTACCCATACCTAAGTCTGGCATTTCAATTACACGTTGTGTCATAGCTTTATCCTTATTAAATAATTGGTTTAAAATTCAAACGTCGCGTTTACTAAATACACCGATTACTTTTTGATTTAAAATTTTGACCTCATGAAAATACTGAGGTCATTCATTTTTATTTCAAGACTAACCTACATAAGTTTCGCTTTATTTAGCCTGAACATTTTGTTTATCTAGCCTGCCACTGTACCGGGTGACTATTAAAGCCAGCAATGAAACAACGGCGCCAATCCATGCGGTATCTTTTAGTTCCATGTGCTCTACTACAAGGCCCCCCGTAATAGAACCCAATGCTATGCCAATGTTAAATGCTGCTATATTTAATCCAGATGCAACATCGACTGCGTTAGGAGTATGTTGCTGAGCTTGCTTAACAACATAAAGCTGCAAACCGGGTACATTACCAAATGCAAATGCCCCCCAAACTAATATGGTTAATACGGCAGCAACCTTTGACTCCATGGTAAAAGTAAATATCAGTAGAATTACAGTAAGTGCACTAAAAATAATGCTCAGCGCACTGATCGGGCCTCGCTTGTCAGCTAATTTTCCACCCCATATATTACCAACAGCCACTGAGACACCATATACCAGCATAATTATGCCAATTGTTGAAGATGCAAATCCAGTCTGCTGCTCTAAAATGGGGGCCAAGTAAGTAAACGCAGTAAACGTGCCGCCATAGCCTAAAATTGTCATTAAATACACAAGCAGTAATCTAGGTTTAGTAACAACTTGAAGTTGCTCTTTAAAGGTTGCCGGTACTGATTGCTTTAAATTTTTAGGTACTAATACAGCACTTCCAATTAAAGCGATAATACCAAGTGATGACACCACTAAAAATGTAGCGCGCCAACCAAAGTGCTGCCCTATCCAAGTACCTAATGGCACACCCGTTACTAGCGCTACCGTAAGGCCGGTAAACATAATTGCAATGGCGCTAGCCTCTTTATCTTTACTTACTAAGCTTGTCGCTATCATTGAGCCAATAGAGAAAAATACACCGTGAGCAAGTCCAGTTAAAATGCGTGCTATTATTAACGTTTCGTAGCTAGGGGCTTGCCAAGCTAATAAGTTACCCATAACAAATAAGCCCATAAGACTTATAAGTACCACTTTTCGGTTCCAGCGACCCGTTAATGCAGTGAGAACCGGTGCGCCAATAGCTACACCAACCGCATATAAGCTCACTAGTAAGCCTGCTGATGGTAAGCTCACGCCTAAATCGTTTGCAATAGTTGGCACTAAACCCACTATAACAAACTCTGTTGTTCCAATTGCAAATGCGCTTAAGGTAAGCGCCCATAAAGCCAATGGCATAGTTACATCCTCATTTTTAAAATAGATGTACAGTGTGAGTAAAAATGCCTTTGCAATAAATGATATAAATGGCAAAATACTTTTGTTTATTTTGCAAATATAAATGAGTGAATTTATGCCTGTTCAAGCTAAAACTGAAGATCTAGAAATGTTTATTACCATTGTTGATTGTGGCAGTTTTTCCGGTGCGGCTAGTTTACTTGATTTAAATGTAGCTAAGGTTTCAAGAGCACTATCTCGTCTTGAAAGCAGGCTAAACTGCACATTACTAAATAGAACAACACGCCGCTTAGAACTTACCGAGGAAGGGCATATATACATAGAATATGCGCGAAAGGCTTTAAACACGCTGCTTTGCGCCGAAGAAACAATTAACCTACTTAAGCAAGCTCCAAAAGGGCATTTGCGTATAGATGCAGCAAGCCCATTTGTTTTACATCAACTAGCACCTCTAGTTAATGAGTTTAAAAAGCAGTACCCACAAATCACCCTCGATATTACCTCACATGACAATATTATTGATTTACTTGAGCGCAAAACAGATTTAGCTATCCGCATTGGTGACTTAAAAGATTCAAACCTGCATGCGCGTAAATTAGGCCAAAGTAAATTGAAATTGGTCGCAAGCGCAGGTTATTTAAATAATGCGCCACCGTTACAGCAGGTTTCAGATCTTAAAAACCATAATCTAATTGGCTTCAGTGAGCCCAACAAACTCAATCAATGGCCTTTAAAACATGAGTTATCACTGCACTTTGATTTAAGAGCTAGCAGCGGCGAAACCATTAGGCATTTATGTATTGCTGATCAAGGTATAGCACTACTCTCACAATTTATGATTGCCGAAGATTTGGCTTCTAAACGATTAGTAGAGGTGTTACCCCAGAGTATAAAAAACCCTAATAACCGAGAGTCTATTTATGGCGTTTATTATAAAAATGGGGCGGTTTCTTCACGTATTGTTGCTTTTTTAGATTTTATACAACCGCGATTGAGTTTATAAATCGCTTTTTTAAATCAGTTTAAAGCCACTTAATGAAATAAAATATAATAATGACGGTTTTAAGATCAGTATCAGTATATACATTGAAGTTGCATTATTTAGATGAGGTAGTATGGATTCTTTAACACAAGTTGCGTTAGGTAGCGCTGTAGGGTACGCAGTATTAGGTAACAAAGTGGGCCGCAAAGCGGTGTTATGGGGCACTATTTTGGGCACTTTACCCGATTTAGATGTGTTTTTACCCTATGGCGGCAGTGTTGAAGCATTTACTTATCACCGTGGCTTTAGCCATTCATTTTTTGTGCACTTGTTAATTAGCCCTTTGATTGTTTGGCTAATTTTAAAAATACACACTGGCATGCAAGCGTATAAAACACGTTGGTTTTGGTTAGTGTTTTTGTGTTTATCAACCCATGCACTATTGGATGCACTTACTGTGTACGGTACGCAATTAATGTGGCCACTTACAGAGCATCCGTTTGCAATTTCAAATATGTTTATTATTGATCCCCTCTACACGTTACCGCTATTAGTAGGGGTTATAGGCACTTTAATACCAAAAATAACCGCCCCAACCGCCTACAAAATTAACGCAATTACGCTCACAGTAAGTACTCTCTATTTATGTTGTTCGCTTATTCTTAAAGTTGTTATTGACGATAAAGTCAACACTGCGCTGCAAAACAGAGACATCACAGTCAATGAATACATTAGCACTCCAGCACCGTTTACTACTTTACTTTGGCGGGTGGTTGTGATGTCGGATGGGAAATATTATGAAGGCTATGCATCGGTGTTTGATACACCCAACGAGGTTACCTTAAATGCATACCAAACAACCCCTTCTTTACTAAACGAGATTAAAAATGAATGGGGTGTTAAACGCTTGCAGTGGTTTACAAAAGGGTTTTATTCCGTTCGCGAGCAGCAAGACAAAGTTATTCTCTCTGATTTACGCATGGGCATGGAGTGTGCTTATGTGTTTAATTTTGTTGTCGGTCAGAAAGATGGCTCAGCAATCAGTGTCGGTAATTTTGAAAAAATAAGTCAAAGACCCAACTTAAACAACCTACCTAAAATATGGGATAGAATTTGGCACCCCGATACCGTATTGGCATCGCCATTAGCAAAAAATAATTGTGTAGAGCAATAATACCAACTATAACTGCCATCTTTTGAGTAAACTCAACTCAATACCTTGTTGAGTTTACCTCTATTTAGTTAGGGGTTATCGTATAATTGGGTTCTGTTTTTTCCGCGCTCTTTGGCTTCATATACCGCATTATCGGCTTGGGCAAATAAATCAGTAAACGTCGTTTTCGCAGTACTCAAACTTGCCCCAATACTGGCGGTTAATGGGCGATTACCTACTTTAATTTCAGCAATTAATAAATGCAGCCTTTGGCAAAATGACAAAGTATCTGCTTTATTTGTATCTGGCACCATAATTAAAAACTCTTCACCGCCGTAACGAGAAATAAGGTCGGTTTGTCGACCAAAATGTTTAAGACGTTGCCCCAACTCTTTTAAAACTCGATCCCCTTCTAAATGCCCAAAGGTATCATTAACGACTTTAAAATTATCAATATCGATAATTAATAATGCAACCGACTGCTTTGATCGCATAGCCTGTTCGAGTAACAGCACGCTGCGGCAATTCATCTCTCTTCTATTTAATAAATTGGTTAACTCATCGGTAGACGCTAAAGATTGTAAGCGTTCAGTTTGCGCTTCTAACTTTTCCCGTGTTTTAATCAGCTCGTCGTAAAGCTTATCTCGCTGAGTCGCGTTAAAAAAGCTCCAGTATATATAGCCCTTTTCATCAAGCTGAGCATTAACGGTAACGGCCATACGCTCTCCTTGGGCGCTGAGCATAATTAACTGCATTTCTTGACACGCTTTTTCATGCAGTAAGGTAGGAAGCACATAACTTTGTAAAAATATTTTTGATGATTTAGTTATAATTTTATCAACCGACTTGCCAATAAGCTCATTACAATTCCACTGTAATTCCTTTTGAAAATAAGTATTTGCATAAACAATAATGTTATCTGCATTTGTCACTAATGCACCATTTAAAAAGTGATCTGCGGAATAATCAGCAAGCTTTTCATCTACTTTATCAAGTGACATGTGGCTAACTCACAAAATCAAAAATTAAACGGCTGACTGTTTCTGGGTGCGTCATATGAATACAGTGGCCATGCGCACTAATAACCTTAAGTGTTGCATTTGAAATTTCATTCGCTACAAACTCCCCAACAGAAGGCGCGGCTAAAGCATCATTTTCACTTTGTAAAATTAAAGTAGGCTGTTTTATATGTTCAAGTATAAAACGGTAGTCGGATAAAAACGTGGCTTCTGCAAAGGTTTTTGCAATAAGGGGATCGGTTGAGCAAAAACTTCCCGATAGTTCCGCTATAAATTCATCTGGATGAGAGTTGCCCATTACTAGAGGCGCTAAATAATTTGCCCAACCAATGTAATTTTTATCCATTAGGTTTAGTAATTCGTGAAGGTCTTGTTTTTCAAATCCACCAAAATAATCAGGGGGTAAATTTAAAAAACACGGTGAGGGGCACACCATAACCAGCTTAGAAAATAGCTCTGGTTGCTCAATGGCAGCAAGTGCGCCAATGGTGCCACTAACCGAGTGGCCTATAAATGTAATATCGGTAAGTTCAAGTGCGGCACATATTTCTAGTACGTCTTTGGCATACCCATCAAGGGTTGAGTAGCGCTGTTTATTATATTTAGACACATCAGAGTTACCTGAGCCTACATAATCAAACAGCACTAAAGTAAAATGTTGTTCAAGGGCAGGAATAATAAATCGCCACATGTTTTGGTCGCAACCAAATCCGTGAGCCAACACTAAGGTTTTATCACCCTTGCCAATTATTTTGACGTTGTTTCTGCTGAGTATTTCATTTAAATGTTGCATGCTGAATTATCCCTTTCTTATTTCAACTTATTAATGGTAGTTCAACTACGAGCCGAAACTACTATTTTAACACTAAATATAGTTTAACTTATTATAAAGCTTTAAACATCAATTAGTTAGTTGAAAAATAATCAAGGGCCAAAGTACATACTATTGTATTGAATAAGTGTAATTAATTATTTCGCTTATCTATAAAAACAATGCCTTTTTAACATTAAATTACAATCATATAGCCAGTGTTACCATAATGACTAATTAATATGTCTAATACAAACAGTTAGTTTTGGTGCTCATACTGTCCGCGATATACTTCAAATACTTTTAGCACGGTGTGTTGTTCTTTTGAAAGAGAGTCAAACCAGTCATCAAATAACTCATCATCTTCTTGTTCGCTTAATGCTAAATAATGAGCAAGCAATTCAATGATATCGTTATGAGAACATGCGAGTGAGTCAACTTGTTTTGCCAATACACTATGATCGCGCTCCCTAAGAGTGTCCATAACTCCTTGGTCGATTTGGTCCTGTTTCGTTTGAGCGTCACTCATAAACTACCTCTATTCTACGTGTTTAAATTTTTATTATTTTTTTTGCTGAAACTAGTTATAGCAGCCTAAATACTAATAGCCAGTACTTTTGATCTAAGTGCTTATTTTTTGACTAGATTGTGCAAATACGCAGCAATTACGGTGCATCAAAGACTATTTAACCAAAGTTCAAGCTATTTAAAATGATTTGCAAAGGGAAAATAAATACGTTAAATTAAATGATATACTATCACATAACATTAAAGGCGTTTAATGAAACCAAATATTCACCCTGATTACCATGTGGTTGCTTTTCATGATACTGCAGCCGATTCATATTTCATTATAGGTTCAACCATCAAAACCGACCGCACTATCGAAATAGACGGTAATACATATCCCTATGTGCCTATTGATGTTTCATCTGACTCACACCCATTTTATACAGGCAAACAAAAAACGCTCGCATCCGATGGTCGCGTCGCGCAATTTAATCGTCGTTTTAAAAACTTATCTTCGGCTAAAAAGGAAAGCAAATGAAAGTATTAAGTTCATTAAAAAGCGCAAAGCAACGACCTGGTTGTCAAATTGTAAAGCGTAAAGGGCGCGTGTTCGTGATATGTAAAGATAACCCAAGATTTAAGGCCGTACAGGGTATGAAGAAAAAATAGTGGGATAAAATAATAATGCCGAGTTTATTACTCGGCATTATTATTAAAGGGTATTTACTTTACTTCAACAGAAAACTCAGGCACTGCCTGAATAACCTTTTTCACGGTACATGTATTTACAGCAGCAATAAGTGCTTTTTTATATTTATCGGGGAAACCTTCAGGCAACCCAATTTCAATAGAAAAACGTTTTTTACCGTTTTCATCTACATTCTCGTTATTTTGTGTCAGCGTCATGCCGTCGGTTGAGATCTCTCTTTGCTGACAAAATTTACGCGCATAAAAACCAGCGCACAAAACCATGCTAACCAAAAAATAGTCAAATGGTTCTGGGTGCTCTGCCCCACCACCGGCATTGATGCTTTGATCGCTTATTACTTCATGCTCACCAAACTTAGCACTCAACTTTTGACCGTCTAACATTGAAACTGAAATTTCCATTGCTAATCCTTATTTTCCAAACAGTAATTCAAAAAAGCCTGGAGGCTCATGTAATTTATGATATTTTTTGCGTAAATTATCGATAGCTTTAAGTGGTTTTTTTGCAGCTTCGAGTCCCTGCTCATTCGCTACTTTTTTTGCCAACTGGGCTTGAACCAGTACTTTATCGAGCCCTTGCACCGACTTCTCAGCTTCTTTATAAAATTTGGCTTGCTTACCTTGCTCTATCAATCCAATAAATTCATCGATAGCACCATTAAATTCTTCAAGTTGGGTTGCTTCAACACTTTGTTTATAAGCCAGCCCTATATTTTTCATGGTCTTTTCTAAATCACTTACGTCATTAGCGGCAACTGTTTGACTAAAGAGTAATACTATTAACAATAAAACTGCTTTCATTCATAAATCCTAAAAAATTAATTGCTGCATACATGCTAAACTTACTGGGGTATTATATAGCATAACGCTTAGATGTCACCACGGAGCTAGTTAGCAAGGTAAAAATCGAGCTTTATAAAATCTATAGAGAAACATATGCCTTTGTTTAAATTACACCGCCTGATAACTTTTTCCTACCTGCTATTCAGTAGTTACAGTATTAATGCCTTAGAGATCATATTCATCAATCCTGGATTTTCAAATTCAACTGAAGCTAATAGCAATAAAACCGGTGATTTTTGGTTTCATGTTTCTAAAATTATGCAAAATGCTGCCACAGATTTAGATGTGACATTAACTATAAAATACGCCAATCGAAATCATATTTTAATGAAAGAGCTGATCCAGCAGGCCATTAACGATAAGCCTGATTACCTGTTATTGGTAAACGAAAAAAATGTCACCAGCCAATACCTATCTAAAATAGACAGTAACAAGGTTCCCATTTATTTTTTATTAAATCGTCCTTCCCCTGCGTCTCTCGAGCAATTGCAAACAAATGGCGTCAATGTGGTCGGCAGTATTACCCCAAATAATCGTGTTGCAGGTAAATCATTGATGCAGCAGCTTTATAAAAAGTTTACCAATAAAACAAAAACGCCAGCTCATACATTAGCTTTACTAGGGGACTACACAACCCCTGCTTCCACTTTACGTACCCAAGGGTTAATGGATTTTTTAGTGCAAACATCCAAAGTAACCTTAACCGCTAAAGAGGTTGCAAATTGGTCTGAGCAAGAAGGCTATATAAAAACCATGGCCTATATGCAACTTGCGCCTGAAATTAACATTATTTGGTGCGCTAATGATGCCATTGCGTTTGGTGCTAAAAGAGCATTAACGCAACTAAACAAACAATCGCAGGTTATTGTGGGTGGGATTAACTGGGATTCTGCGCCTAATAACGCATACACGCTTGATATATCGATAGGGGGTCATGTTTTATTAGGGGCTCATGCAATTATAAACTTATTTGATAACCATACTGATTTAAAGCATTGGCCACTTTTTCACAGCACTAATGATATTTTTCAGCCACTCAACGATACAAATAAGCCTTTATATAATGCAATTAATGCGAATAACCTAGCCGAAATAGACTTTTCGCAGTTTAGTAAAACCCGCCCAGACAAAGTTGAATTTACTATAGAAAACTTACTACTCGCGCTTGAGTAATGTAACTGTAAAGCCCCTTTACAGTTACATTGATTACTTTAAACGTCGTTAATTATGCCCTATTAGATAACCAGAGTGTTTGATACGGTGCTAATTGCATAGTTTTAAGCTCTTCATCCAGCACTGTTTTAGAGAGCAGCTCATGCCATTGCTGTGTATTTATTAAGTTCAAATCGGCCAAGGTTAAGCTTTGTGGCTGACTGCTGATATTATAAATACAAAAAATACTTTGCTGGCGGTCAATGCTTTGTCGCCAAAAACCAAATAACCCCTCTCCTAAATGCAAAGTGAACTGTGTTGCATTAGGATGAAATGCCGCTTGCCTTTTACGCACTGCTAATAACTGTTTTACTCCGTTGAATACTTGATGATGATGACTATATTTTTCTGCAATTGCCGCTAATAATTTTGACTCTTGCCAGCGATGACGGTTAATCGCGCGATTGTGCTGCGAATTATCAAAGCGTTCATAGTCATTAGTGGTGCCAAGTAAACTATGTATATACAGCCCTGGGATCCCCTCCATTGCAAACATAATGGCGTGAGCACATAAAAAGCGCTCAAGGCCAAATTTATCCGCGCCATTATGCGTCCCTTGTAAGGCATCAAACAAGGCAATATTTAGCTCATACGGGGTATGTGTGCCATCGTGACTAGTACGCATTGAAACGCGCCCACCAAACTGCATGGTGGTACTGACTAATGAAGCAACCTCACTGGGTTGCAGCAAGCCTTCAATTGGCCTTAAACCAATGCCATCGTGAGAAGCAATAAAATTAAAATACGCAGTGCCGTTTTGTGCAGGCGGCATACTCATCATCCAATGCTTAAGCGCCGTACTATCGCCACTAAGTAAGGTATGCAACAACAACGGCGGCAAGGCAAAGTTGTAAATTGCATGGGCTTCGTTGGCATTACCAAAGTAAGACAAGTTCTCCTGATTGGGAATATTAGTCTCGGTGATGATCACCACACTTGGCTCGGCATGCTCAATCAGCGTTCGTAATAAACGTACTACTTCGTGGGTTTGCGGTAAATTTATACAACTGGTATTAAGTTGTTTCCATAAAAAGGCCACAGCATCAAGGCGAAATAAGCGAATACCGTTGTCTAAATAATGACGAATAATGCCGACAAACTCTTTTAACACCTCGGGATTTTCAAAATCAAAATCCACTTGATCATGACTAAATGTGCACCATACATGTTTTTCACCACTGGTTGTTGTTACCGTATTTAATAGTGGCGATGTACGAGGACGAACTACTTGGCTTAAATCGTCAGTTAAACTGGCTGTTTTAAAGTAATCTTTTCCGGGGTGTGTATCAGTTAAAAAGTTTTCAAACCAAATACTTCGACTAGAGCAATGATTAATGACTAAATCCGCCATCAGTTTTACATCTTTTGCAATCGCGTTAATGTCTTGCCAGTCACCCAGCGCTTCATTAACGTGTGCATAGTTCATTACCGCAAATCCTTCATCTGAGCTATACGGATAAAAGGGTAAAATGTGCAGTGCATTAAGCTGATGATCGCACTGCTCTTTTATAAAGCGATGCAAGGTTTTTAAAGGCGCCTCTAAAGGGGTGCCTACGGCTAAATCACTGTCTTCATGGTTTATTATCGAATCGCCATAGGCAATTAGCACAACATCTTGCTCATCCCAGCGGTTAGTGTGTGGCGTGGGATCGCGAAGTGGGTTATCACCTAAAATTAAGGTGATCAATTCTTCAGTCAATTCGCTTATTGCTATCGGTAATTCAACATCTTGATAAATAGCATGTAAATGTTGTTCAACTCGTTGAAAAAACTGTTCTTTAACTATATTCACAGGCGCCTCGTTTAATGATGTTAACTGTATTGCTCGTTATCTAGCTCAACGGCTTCTTTTAAACGCTCAAGTACGTCTGGCATTGCCGAGGCCACACGATTCCAACTCGGCACAAAGGGTGCTTCCATTGGGTTTTCTAAAAAGTGCTGACCGGCATTCATGATATTTTGCGCAAACATTTCAACGGCTTTTTCTTCTTGGTGAATATCAAGGGTTAAACCGTTCATTAGTGCATCATTATGATAGGTTTCAATAAAATCTAAACCAATACGGTAATATGTGGCTTTTAATGAGCGAATAGTTTCGCTGGTAAAGGTAACCCCTTGCGTTGCTAACTTTCTAAATAGTGCTTTGGTGATATCAATCGACATTTTAGAAAGGCCAGCGGTTTGGTCGTCGAGCGATAATTCCTGATGTTTATGATCGTAATTATCGGCAATATCGACTTGGCATAATCGGTTATGAGAATAGTTACGGTACATTTCGCTTAATACGCCAATTTCTAATCCCCAGTCGCTAGGAATACGAATATCGTTTAATACATCGCGCCTAAACGAAAACTCACCCGCTAATGGGTAGCGAAACGAGTCCATGTACTCAAGGTAATCACGGCTGCCTAAAATGGTTTTAAACGAGCGCAATAACGGAGTAACCAATAGCCGAGAGACACGGCCATTAATTTTTCCATTGGCGGTACGCGGGTAAAAGCCTTTACAAAACTCATAGTTAAATCGAGGGTGTGCCACAGGGTATATTAACCGCGCTAATAAGCCTCGGTCATAAGTTAAAATATCACAGTCATGCAAGGCGATTGATTCAACCTCAGCGGTGGCTAATTTATACCCCATGCAATACCACACATTACGCCCTTTACCGAGCTCGCGTGGCGCCACACCTAAGGCTTGAAGCTCTTTGTCGAGCGCTTGTAAGCGTGGCCCGTCGTTCCAAAGTACTTTGTGGTTTTGATCAAGCGCTTTAAAAAAGTTCAGTGCATAACGATATTGGCTTTCGTCGGCTCTGTCTAAGCCTATGGTAATTTGTGATAAATAAGGTACTTTTTGCAGCTCTTTAACAATATTTTGTAGCGCGGGGCCTTCTAACTCACTAAATAATGAGGGCAAAATAAGCCCCATGGGTCGCTGCTTACTAAAACTCAGCAACTCTTTTTCTAAATCATCTACCGGTCTGTTGGCAATATTATGTAACGTTGTAATGATGCCATTTTGATAAAAATCAGCCATGTAAACTATACTCCTCAAAATTGGGTAAAATGCTGTTAATACAAGGTAATGCAGTGATTTCTTCTACCCAGCCTAACGGCGCTGGCAACTGAGAATAACGCGCTTTGTTATGGGTTAATTTAACCGGCTTTTTGCTCTCTGGATTGGCAATAATAATGGCAATATCTGCCTCTTCGAGCATTTGCTTATCATTATCACTATCCCCAAGCGCAATAATGCTTAGCGGCTTAGTAAACTGCGCAGTAAACTGTTTCACTAGCCATTGCTGCGCCATGCTTTTATCGGTATTTTTACCAATGTGAATAAAGCGCCCGCCTACTTTAACGTCGTAGCCGTACACTGTTATTGCGTTTATAAATTCGTTGAGTTTGTGCTCTTCGCCATGCCAGCAGAGCGGATCTGAATATTGACGATTCTGTGCTTGCGCCGCCTGTATCGCGTTTAACCCTGTGATGTGCATTACCTGCTCACACGATAACTCACTGAATAAACTATATTGGTCGCTGTAGTCTTTTTTTAAATGTGTTAAATCAGCCCATAAATTGCTAATGGGCGCCGCAAATGAATAACACCAATAGCCTTGGTATTCGCTGCAGCCAATGGGTCTGAGGGTAAAGTAATTTTCAGGAATATAGACAGCCGAGCCATTTTCAACAATAAAAGGCTGTTTAATATTGAGCGCTTGTTGCAGTGCCACCACTTCACTAAAGGTTTTACTGGTGTTAAATACCACCGGCACACCGCTGTATTGCAACTCTTGTAATAAAGTGTCGACCGCTTCGGTGTTGTAGTCTCTATGATTTAGTAACGTACCATCTAAATCGGTAAAAATAATGGGCTGACCAATATTGTCGCTAGTTAGCTGCATTGCGACTACATCACGGTGACTATCAAGCTCTATTAATGCATTCGCTTTGGCACTGAGGGTATTTAAGTTTTCTCGGGTAATACGCTCAAAGTGAGAAATAAACCAAAGCAGCTGCTCGTCGGTCATGGTTCCTGCGCCTTGGCCTTGTTTTGCGATTAGCTTGTGCTCTTGCTCTTGGCGCCATGCAAAAACATCATCAAAACTCGGCGCTTTAAGCATAATTGTGTAGTCAATTTTATTAAATACGGTTTTATACTCATTGGCTAAACAGCTATTAATACAGCGGCGCCATAGTCCTTGCTGATCGTATGATTTTTCTAGCTCATTAATGGGCTCAATTAAGGTAAAAGGCTGCTGTGGCTCACTGGCTACACACCACCCTTCTAAAATAACAATATCGACTGGCTGGCTATTGGTTAACCATTTATTTTTTGCTACGGGTTCATCTTGTTGCTTGTCAAAACGTGGCAGCGGTACATTAACCTCTTTATTTAACAAGCGACTAATGGTTTTATCCATAAGGGCAACATCATGTGTGCCTGGAACTCCACGGATGGCAAATAAACAATGCACATCTTGTGCTAGCTGCTGACGTTTTTGGGTTGATAAATAAAAGTCATCAATAGAGAGTGCGACACAATTTAGGTGGGTGTTTTGCTCAAACCAAGTCACTAAATAGTCACCAAGCGTGGTTTTTCCTGAGCCTTGGCAGCCGTTGATGGCAACAAATAAAGGCGCATTTTTTTTGCTGGTTAAAATATCCTGAGCAATAACAGAAAAATACTGCTCACTAATATATTGATATTTCAACGGCAATTGATGTTTTACTAAAAAAGCATTTATATCCACACTATTGGCCTCCAATATAACAATCCCTGATTCAACTATAGGGTATGAATGAGGAAATGCAGTTACTAGACCAATATTATTTATTGTTACTTTTTAGTAGGTTAAAAAAAAAGCGCATTTAAAATGCGCTTTTTTGGTGCAATATTTTTAACCACAGTGCAAATTTAATTCTCGTTGCTCTGTGCTTTTGGGAATACTAAATTTAATACTATGCCTAAAACAGCGCATAAGCTCACACCTTCAAGGCTGAACTGGCTGCTACCAATGTGCATACCACCAATACCGCAAATTAAAATAAGCGCCACAATACTTAAATTGCGTGGTTCGCTTAAGTCATCGCCCGATTTAACTAAGGTATTTAAGCCAATAACGGCAATAGAGCCAAATAATAAAATCATTATGCCGCCCATTACAGGGACCGGAATGGTTTGCAAGCCCGCGCCCATTTTAGCCACAAACGCTAAACAAATTGCAATAATGGCAGTCCACATCATCACTTTAGGGTTAAAGTTTTTAGTTAGCATTACCGCACCAGTTACCTCTGAGTAAGTGGTGTTAGGTGGGCCGCCAAATAATGACGCAGCAGACGTGGCTAACCCATCACCAAATAAAGTGCGATGTAGCCCTGGCTTTTTCAAATAGTCTTTTTTTGTAACTTGGCTAATTGCCATCATGTCGCCAATGTGTTCAATAGCAGGCGCAATTGCCACCGGCACCATAAACAAAATGGCTTGCCATTTAAACTCTGGCAGTACAAAGTTAGGCACTGCCAACCACTGTGCATTACTGACTGTTTCAAACTGCACTACACCCATAAATAACGAAAGCGTGTAACCGGCAACAACACCGGCTAAAATTGGGATCAGTTTAAATACCCCTTTGCCCCACACGGCAAACACTAAAGTGACTAGTAATGAGAACATAGAAATAATAATGGCACTGTCGTAGGCAATAATTTGTGTACCACCATCGCCACTTTTACCCATGGCCATATTAACCGCAGCAGGCGCTAAAGCGAGGCCAATTACCATAATGACTGGGCCGACCACAATTGGCGGCAAAATTTTATGTAAGGTTTTTGTGCCTTTAAACTTCACCAATAAACTCAATAGCATATAAGTAAAGCCCGCTGCCATTAAGCCGCCCATAGTGGCGGGTATGCCCCACATTTGCACTGAGGCAATAATAGGTGCAATAAACGCAAATGACGAGGCTAAAAAAATAGGCACTTGGCCTTTAGTGACAAATTGAAACAACAAAGTACCTAAACCTGCGGTAAACAACGCAACACTCGGATCGAGACCCGTTAAAATAGGCACTAATACCAGCGCACCAAACGCTACAAATAGCATTTGGGCACCCGTTAAAATGGTTTTTATTGAAAACGTAGAATTATTTTGCACTGCTAAACCCTAGTAAACCGTACCGAAAATTTTATCACCTGCATCCCCTAATCCCGGGATAATATAGCCTTTTTCATTAAGGTGGCTATCAACTGAGGCAGTAAAAATCTCTACATCTGGGTGAGCGGCTAATGTTTTTTCAACGCCTTCAGGTGCAGCAACCAGTACAATGACTTTAATTTCTTTACAGCCTGCTTTTTTAAGCATATCGATGGTGGCGATCATAGAGCCACCAGTAGCCAGCATAGGATCGATGACTAAGCTCAAACGCTCATCAATATTACCTACTAGCTTTTCAAAATAAGGTACTGGCTCAAGTGTTTCTTCGTTACGCTCTAAACCCACTACACTCACTTTAGCCGCTGGGAGTAATTGCATTACGCCGTCCATCATCCCAAGGCCTGCGCGTAAAATTGGCACAACGGTAATTTTTTTACCTTTAATATGCTCAACTTTAAGTTTATTACCGTCCCAACCTGTAATTTCGTTATCTTCTAATTCTAGGTTTTTAGTGGCTTCGTAAGTTAATAATGTGCCAACTTCTGAACACAACTCTCGAAAACTTTTCGTGCTAATTCCATGCGCGCGCATTAAACCTAACTTATGTTGAACAAGGGGGTGAGAAATAACGTGAATAGCCATAGTAATAAACCTAGTGATAAAAAATTTGACGTATTTTATATTAAAACAGGCCGTTTGACTGTTAATTTTAGCCCTGATTTCATAGTTCGTGCCAAAATATTTAATTTAGCCATAACTGTTCAACTTTTTGTGTTTATGAGTTGTTACTGGCTAACCAATTATTTACCTGGGCTTGCATGTAGCCGTTAATTTTTTTGTGCTCGGGGCTCCACCCAAGTAAAAACCGATAAAAGTCTGCCCACGCCACCGGCCATAAATGAGCCCATTGTGCAATAACGTCATCCGCATTCACTGCTGGTTGGTAGTGACTGAGTGCTTTTTTAAACTTGCTAAAATAATAGTCGAGGTAAGTTTGTGCGTGTTTGTGAAGCTCAGAATCGTCCAAACAACTGGTCATAAAATACATTACATCGACCACTCCAACACCCGCACCCACATATTGAAAGTCGTAACCGCGTATATGCCCTTGGCTATTTGCTGCAAAATTAGCAAGCTTGGCATCACCATGAATTAACGTTTGGTAGTCACATTGCTTTAACGCATTATTTAATTGAGTAGCTGCCTGTTTAATATCGGACTTTTTAGGTAAGTTATTAAATTCATCAGGCCGGGTATCCAAATGCCAATAGCTTCCTTGCTCCCATAAGCCGTCAAACGTTGCATTTAAATGAAAGGCATGAAACTGTGCCAACCACTTTAATATCGCCTTTATATTCTCAGTGGTTGCTTGGGTGTATCCCTGTTTTGAAAAATCTTTAAACACCAAGGCAAATTCATCGCCTTTGTTGATTGCTTTAATGCATTCAATAGCTGCAGCTTGCTTGGGTAGTGCATGACTAAATTGCTGATAAAACGTATATTCAACGTGGTAAGAGTCACGCTTTCTATTAAGCGCAAACGCACTTTGTTTAATTTTAGAATGATTAATGTGATCGGGTACTTTAATCGCTTTAATTACACAGGCTTGCTCATCAAGTTGACACTTCACAATTTGACCACAGCCACTCCAAAGCGAGGTTAGGGTTTCGCCAATAGCTATACGTTCAAAATACGGGGTAAGTAATGGAAGATAAGAAGACATAGCCATATTAGGTTGCTTAATTTTAGTTAGCTTAACATTAGACGGTGTTTTTAATAAAAGGTCTTAGTAAAAAGCTCTGTATAGTTTTACACAAACCTGTATGTAAATACACAATGCTATTTTTTTGAATGGATGGCAAAATTAGTCATACCACAAAAAGCAGCTTGTCATGCGTATTTTGCACAGAACTCTATACAACTCAGCCGTCTACCATTTAAAGTTATAGTGTTTACATTTGTATTTATGGCTTGGAAACCAAATTTTTTTAGTACACGCATTGATGCGGGATTATTTTCCAAAACCAGCGCTTTCAGCTGAGTAATATTAAATTTATTTTGAGCAATATTTTTAAGCTGTGACAAACAAAAACTAGCAGCCCCTTTAGAAGTGAAAGCTTCAGCCACACGATAGCCAACAAACGCTTCATTATTTGAGACGTCCTTAATATTTGCTCGTGCAACTATAATGTTATTTTGAAGTAATACCCCACTATAACCAGTGCCTTCATCCATTTGATTAATTAATAAATCAATGTGCTCGATAACACCTTTTATTGAATAAAACGATTTAGCTCTAGGCTCAATTAGCGTTTCAAACCATTGCTTATTTTCTAATTCAAAATCTAACAGTTGACTAGCATGATATTTAGCCAGTTTTTCAAACACCATATGAACCTCTAATCCTTTTGCCAAATAACAGACTTAAAATTGTTAATTAAATTGATGAGGATGTGTCCACTAGAACGGGGGAAGAACATTGTCCGTTTAATGTTCATGCTAAATACCGTTTGTTACCGATAAGTATTTGCTTTTACCGAAACTGACATAATAAATAGTTAAAAAAAGCAATTTGAATATATTACTACCGAAAGAATTTTTAATAATAATTCCTTTGTCAGTAATAGAGGCTACAGGAAAGGTTTGGCTTGAACACCAATCTATTTTCGCTTGAATATTTTTAGTTGAATCAGGGATGTTTACTGTTTGCGTAACCCCTCTTTTTATAGTGGCAACTTCTACGTCATCCGCAAACAACTTATAGTCTCTCGCCATATCCACAAATTGTTTTGGTCTAAAAACTTGAATATTCATCTAAACTCCATTTAGGTATTTAACGCCCCAAAAAAGGCAATACAATAGCTGGCAAAATTAGAGACGCAGGAACAAAAGCCAACTGTTTTATTCTGCTTAATGTGTTTGTTGACTAAATAAAGCTATTAGCAAGTAACCCTACGCCAAGCCCTAAACCAAATATAGAGAAGTTGCGTAATATATATACTTTTTTTGAGATATCATAAATAGTTTTACCTTTTGTTAATGACTCAACTATATAGTCTTGAGCAATTAAAGAGTTAAGAATTGAAAAACAAAAACAACCTAAAGGAATATAAACCTTTGAGCCAAAGGTAAGTACTTTTAATTGAATAAGTATAACAACAGCACCTATTATTGCTGATGATAGCCATGCATACTGTTTTAACAACTCAAAATGTAACTCTGTTGTAATTGTTTCATTTTGGATTTTATTTTTTTCTACACTTCGAGATTTCTTTATACTATCTTCATTATTTTCGACTTGAACTGATTCTTCCATAATTAAAATAAAACTCCATATTTTGATGAAAACCTAAAGCCCGGATAATGGGCTGATAATTGTTGGCTAAAATGTGTAACGAAGCGAAACTGAGTCAACTGTTAGCAGTTCCGCGCTCAAAGCGCCTGTTATGTGCACTTGTTGACCGTTGCTAAACCTAAATCTATATTTGCAACAATATAGCCATACTCTTTCTTAGTTAACTTTTTAGCCTGATATTGTTGCTTAGCTAATTCGTGAGTCCAAGCCTTTTCACATGGGGCTAATGGAATGGTTGTATCAACCATTAAAAGGTGTTTTTCCTGGATCACACCGCCTTTTTTAACAATGCTTTTAGCGCAAAGGCTTAAAGCATATTCAACAGCAAATTTATCAACACTTGGCATACCTATAAATTCTACATCACAACCAAGTTTCTCATTACCTTTAGCATCAACATAATAAAGCTGGCCTGACGTAGTACAACCAGATATAAATAAGATGATAACGAGTAATAAAATATGTCTGATATTCACTTTGCCTCCTTGTACACATAAACCCACATATAGGGCACAAAAACGTAACAGCAATTTGGTTAAATTATGCAGAGCACCAAACTCAATCGCCGTATAGTTTTGATATCCAACGAGCCTGCGAGTGCATTGATGGTTTTGTTATTTGCCAGACCTTGAATATATTGATAGCAAAGGAAACTTACTTTCACCAAAGTTGATAGTTAACGATAGTGTCTCATCTGCTTTGAATGATTGTAAAAACTCCAATGGCGCAATTCGTTGCCCATCTGCAACGATAGCCATTAGGTGTTTATTAGTTAGACTTCGTCGACCTGATGCCATATTAGTCAAAGTTACTACCGCCCAACGCTCACCAGAATCATTACTCATTAATACAAAGTTATTTACACTAAAATCACTCTGCTCTGGCTGAATGTTTGATTCGTTTGGAAAGGCCAAATCAAAACTATTAGGTACAACTCTATCAATAGAAAGTACCTCTTCACCCGAATGGGCACAAAATGTACAAACCAGCAATATCCAAGACATCCTTTTCAACATAAGTTCTCTCCTAATGGCATAACGCCCTAATATTGGGCAAAAAGTTGTTTGCTAAAATGTTGACGAACGAAAAAGTAGACTGTTTTATATCCCCATTATTGATTTATTTAACTCAGCTAGAAAAAACAGCTAACGTTTTCATCAACGGCGAAAAATAGTAGACTAAAATAAGCGACGCAGGAGCAAAACCAACAGTTTTTTGTCCTGCTTTAATGACTTATTATGTCTTACTTTCTAAAAAGCCTTTCAGAGTAAGTCCTTAAACCACGCCCAAACACACCTTTAAAGGCACCTTTATTGATTAAGTCTTCTCTCTCAACAATATCTATAGGATCTTCAATATTTTCATCCCACTGAGAGAACTCTGAGATTATCATTGCTGAAGTTAATTCGATGTTCTCAGGCCATTCTTGATTAGCGTTATCTGTAAAGTAATTTATGTTTGCCATCTCTCTACGGTCAAGTAGCCTATAAAATGTATGTCGCCAATATTCTTCGACTTCAGCATTTAATAGTTTATAAGTGTCAGTTTTTATTAAGCCTCTAAGCTTATAATACCTTTGAATATGTCTAGCAGCAGTTAGCCAATTTAATCGGTCAGGTTCTGGAACTTGATTTACATTACCTTGAGTTAATACTTCGTATGCCCACTCAAGTGATTGAGTTGCTTGTAGGTTAACCTCTTTATCTTTAGCTATTTTCTTATCTTCATCATTCTTTGCCTTATTGGTTTTAAATGTGAAATAAGCAATAATAATCGATACAAGAGTTAATCCACTGAACAGTGTTCTAAGAGTTTCTAAATTAATTTCCATTTTGCACCAGAGCCTCTGTAAAACATAACGTCCTGTTAAGGTGTGAGCAACGCAATACCGATGCTTCCGCATACCACCTTAAACACTAGACGAAACGCATAGGAAAAATGCCGAGCGTTGCGAATTACTCTTAAACAGATTGTTAGCTGTACCGTTTTAACTGCACCCTAATCTGCCATAAACGTCGCTTTGCTATGAGCATCGGCATCAGCTTGCCCTTGGCAACTTTCACAGTAACCATATTGCTCTTGGTAATACTCGACCAAATCATCGTCATCAAGAATGTTGGTACATTCACGATGATACTCTTCATGTTCGTGGGTATAACCTGAGCACTGGATATCTTCAATTAGATGGCGAATTACATTGTCAAAGTGATACTGTTGATTAGAAGATAAAGCATCATAACCATTACCGATCACAAAGCGGGCAATTCCCATAACTACGCCCTCGTCCGAGCCATTATCTCGAGCTGATTGTTCAAGCACTTCAGGGCTATTCTTTACAATTTCATTTAATGCATTTAGATTCATTTTATTATCCTATTTTTGCTACTAACGTTGAATTTAATACGTATAGCTAACAACTTTATCAAAGGACACTTTCCTCTTTTTATGAGCAATATATGTCCTCTTCATTGTTTTAAATATTAATTACAAATCATGTAACACATTGCCAGCTTTAAGTCAGGCTGTTCTTTTATTAAAATACAGAAAAGAGGAAAACGTCCTCATTTCTTGGCTTTGAAAGAAAGCACCAAAATGCCACGTGTTGCGAATCTGCTTAAATTGTTTGTTATGTTCGAAGTTTAACGGCTGTGCCAAACACTAATATTTCTGATGCCCCATCAGTAACTGAGCTAGTTGTAAATCGTATTCCTACTATTGCATCGGCATTTAACTTTTTTGCATCTTCTATTAATCGTTCTACCGCTACATTTCGAGCTTCCATCAACATCTCGGTATAGCCTTTGAGTTCGCCGCCCACAATCCCTTTTAAACCAGCCATGATATCTCGACCAACATGTTTAGACTGAACCATGTTACCATTAACGATACCCAATACAGCTTCGATTTCCTTGCCAGGCACAGTTTCCGTTGTCGTATAAATCATAATTTTTCCCTAAAAGATAACAGCTCATTAAACACCACTTTGGGAGTTATAACCCTCAAAACAGCGTATATTATATACGCTCAATAATTCCACTAAACAACTCTAATGTAAACAAGTAATTACGTAACTTATTTACCACCCATTGTTAAAATACACTAAAACAACGTTTAATAATGTTCTGTACCATTAAATTAGCCGCCATTAGTTATGGGCTTAAATTACACCCATAAAAAAGCCCCGCTTGATGTTACTCAAGCAGGACTCCACACTAATTTTGTATCAATAAAAGCGCCTAAACTGCAGGCGCTTTGCATTATTGAATTTTATTGGTTAACCACGCTTTTAAGCGGATTAACTGGCTGTGCGTTGTCGTCTAGGATGTTCATATCGAAGTCGAACTCGTCAACACGAATCGCTTTTTCACGTTTTTTGTTGTAATCACTTAACTGAACAAATTCAGCGTCGTTAATTACTTCTGCAGCAAGTGCATTTTCAAGCGTGATTGAAAAACGCGTACCCGGTTTAAAGGTTTTAGCACGTAGCGCTTTTTTCACTTTTGCTAATAACTCAAGTGATGCCATTTTAGCTTTGTAAGCTTGCTCGTTGATGTGATGACCATCACCTTCAATTGGCTTAACTAAATGGGTAATTTGCGCTTTAAATGCTGTATCAAGCTGAGCTTGTTTCGCTAATTCACGAATTAAATCATCGCTGATTTTTGGCATTTTAGTTGAGTAGTTCATAGTAATGAAACGAATGAACTTACGAGTACCACTTGCAGGGAAGTTATCTAGGAACTTGTGCAATGCTTCTTCAGCACTTTGTAATGCAAAACGAGTCGCATAATGGAAGTAAGGAGCCGCTTGCTCGCGCTCACTACTTGCTACTTTTTGCTCGTAATACTTAATAGATGCCATAGCTGCATATAAGAAGCTCATTACATCGCCTAAGCGTGCTGAAAGCATTTCAGCTTGCTTTAACTTACCGCCTAGTACTAGTAACGAGAAGTCAGCATACACAGCTAATTTAGCTGATAGTTTATGTACTGCTTTTTCGTAGTCACGTACTTCTGGTAGTGCTGAGTTTGCACCAGCAGTAAACGGTAATACACCTAAACGGAATGCACGTAAGCTATTTGCTGTGCTGTAGCCAATCGTCTTACGTAAAATACCGTTAAATTCTGCATCTGCGTTTTTGTCATCGCTGTGGATAGACTCAACCATAGATTGTAAGTATGGGTGACAACGCATAACACCTTGACCAAAGATCATCAGGTTACGAGTAAGAATGTTTGCGCCCTCTACCGTAATGGCAATTGGCTGCGCTACATAACCACTCGCTAATGTATTTTGTGGACCGTTTTGAATCGCTTTACCTGCTTGAATATCCATTGCTGAATCAAGTACATCACGACCAAGCTCTGTCATATGGTATTTAGCAATTGCAGTCACTACAGATGGTTTTAAGCCCATGCCTAAACCTTCAGTTGTCAATACTCGCATTGCTTCTTGTAGGTATGTTTTACCTGCAATGTCAGCTAGCTTTTCTTGAATACCTTCAAATTGACCAATTGATAAACCAAACTGTTCACGCACTGCTGCGTACTCAGAAGCTGATTTAAATGCAACTTGTGCTGTACTTACACCTAATGCTGGTAATGAAATACCACGACCTGCGCCTAAACAGCTAACTAGCATTTGCCAACCGCGACCGATGTTTTTCTGACCACCGATAATAAAGTCCATTGGTACAAATACTTTGTTACCACGTGTAGTACCGTTGTAAAAACGGATACCCATAGGATCATGACGGTTACCAAGCTCTACGCCTGGGTGCTCTTTTGGAATAAGTGCACAGGTAATACCTAGATTTTCTTTACCGCCTAGTAAACCATCAGGGTCAACCACTTTGAACGCTAAACCAAGTACGGTCGCAATTGGTGCTAGTGTAATGTAGCGTTTGTCCCACGTAATTTCTAAACCAAGAACTTCTTCGCCTTTGTACATACCTTTAGTTACGGTACCTACATCTGGGATACCGCCTGCATCAGAGCCTGCTTCTGGGCTTGTTAATGCAAAACATGGAATGTCTGTACCATTTGCAAGACGTGGTAAGTAGTGTGCCTGTTGCTCCTCTGTACCAAAGTGAAGAAGTAACTCACCCGGGCCTAACGAGTTTGGTACCATTACGGTTACCGCAACCGCTGAGCTTTTAGTAGCAATTGTACCTACAATTGTTGAGTTAGCGTATGGGCTGAACTCTAAACCGCCAAACGATTTAGGGATGATCAGCGAGAAGAAACGCTCTTTTTTCAAAAACTCTAAAATGTCGTTTGGTAAATGAATACCATTTTGAATGACTGAATCGTCAATCATGCCAAGTAATTCTTGTACTGGGCCATCTAAGAACGCTTGCTCGTCTGCGGTTAATTTAGCCGCAGGTACGTCGCGTAGCGCGCTGAAATCTGGTTTACCTCGATAGATAGACCCTTCTAGCCATACATCGCCAGCGTCTAGCGCTTCTTGCTCAGTAACTGAAATGCTTGGTAATACTTTTTTTAATTTTGTACGTAAACTCATAACGAACTCATCCGACCAGATAAATAATACCTACATTACGTCATAAAAATCGCTTTAGATCAATTACTCTATTCAATTAATTAACAGTTTTTGCAATTTATTTTCTTTACCTGAACGTAAACTGTTGAAATAGAAAGCCTTACACTTGTACGCTGAAAATTTATTTTTTTGTTAAAAAATTAATAATTCAGACCACTAAGGCAATCAATGGGGATTTTAGAAGAACCTAAAAACAAAAAACGCAGCTTAAAATTAAGCTGCGTTTTTTAAAAGCGAGAGATTAAATCGAGTCTAACTTATTTTAACTACCTGTTTGCCAGTAAAACCACCTGCTAACTGGTTATTTAATGCAGCCGAAACAGCGTTTGCATTAAAATCAACAGCTAAAACTTCTGGAGGAATTATCTCGCCATTTGCTACCGTTTCAAGCAACAAATTGCCCATAAAACTCATCCGCTGCTGCGCACATAAGCTGTTAGCTAGCCACGCACCTCCTAAGGAGACAATACTAATATTAGGCGCACGCCGATACATTAGCTGCTGTTCAAAGTTAGGGAGTGGATTTAAACAAGCAATACGACCACAAAAACGCATTAGTTCGATATTTTGAATGGTCGATTCCCCCCCCATAATATCAATAACAGCGTCAAACCCTTGTGGACCTAACTCTCGACGAATTTTGTCACATAAGGCTTTATCGTTGTAATCAAAGACCACATCGGCGCCGAGTTGCTTAACTAACTTATGATTGCGCTTAGAGGCGGTGGTAAATACATCTGCACCGCGCTGCTTGGCAAACTGAATAGCAAATTGCCCTACAGCGCCAGCGCCACCTTCAACAAAAAGTGTATCGCCCTCAGTTACTGATAGTTTATCTAAGCTGATCAATGCCGCCATTCCGGCGCAGGGTAAAGTTGCAGCTTTGTCACTGGCTAATTGCTTGGGAATAATAGACACCGCATAATTAGGCACTTTTGCGTATTCGCTCAGTACCCCTTGCTCACCTACGCTGGCGTGCCACATAACACGCTCCCCTACCCCCGGAAAAATACCTTTACCCGCTTTAACCACTGTCCCCACTGCATCCAAGCCTAAAACATGCGGGTATTGCCACGTACAAAAGCCAGACTTGGCAAATTGTGCATCCACCGGGTTTAAACCAACGTACTCTACTTTTACTAATAGCTCATTCCCTGTGCACTGAGGCACAGGTAACTGAGTATCCGATAAGTTAATATCCTCATTAGGCTCGTTTAACACAATAGAGCGCATGAATGTAGGAATAGTATTTGGGTTTGTATCTGCAGTATTAGGCATCAAAAACTCTACTTGTAAGTATTACTTAACGCGTAACTCCATCGCCCATTAAATGACTGGTAGGCATTTACTTTAGCAAGTAGCGATGAAATAGTTGAATCAACGGCATTTTCTTGCGCTATTAAAACATCCTGACGCGCATCTAACAACTCTAAGTAAGGAATTTGCCCTTCTTCGTACATTGCTTGTGCTTGTAAAAATGCATTATTAGCAAATTGATAACGCTCATCAGCAAAGCGCGATTGCTGTGCTTGATTGACCAATAATTGCAGAGAAAGTTCACTCTCGTTAATCGCTTTTAATACCGCTTGCTGGTAGTCAGTATACGCCGCTTGGCTTAAAAACTGCTGCGCATCGCGTTGTGCTAAAAGCGCAGGGTAACTTAATAATGACCACTGCAATTGCGGCGCTACTTGCCATTGCTGCTGGGTATCACTAAAACCGTTGCTCCCTAAACTTAACACGCCTGCAAAGCCGCTTAAGCTAATATCCGGCAATAAAGCTTTGCTGGCTGCTACACTCAGGCTATTTGCTTGGCTAAAATCAAATAAAGCACGACTTATATCAGGTCTTAATGCTATTGCATCATTAGGCTTTGCCAATGACACCGCAAAAGCCTTAGTTAATATAGTACGTTCATCATTAATGCTCAGTGATTGCGTAGTTTGCGCGCTTAATACGGCCAAAGTAGATAAGTCACGGTACTTGGCATATTCAATTGCCGGCACCAAGGCTTGCTGCTGTCTAAGTTGCGCCATAGTGCGGTTTAAGTCGAGCTCATTGGCAACACCTTCATCAACTTGGGCCTGTAGCACTTGAATGCTTTGTTCAAGCGCTTCTATTTGCATCTCAATAATTTGCTGCTTTTGCAGATTACCTTGATAACTCACAAAGCCTTTAACCACAGCCGACACCACTTCAATTTGCAATAACCTAACTTGCTCAGCTTGGCTCATTGCTTGTGAATTCGCGGCATCGACTAACGCAGTAATTCGACCAAATAAGTCGAGCTGCCAATCAAGTGCTAAATTCGCACTTGATTGCCGGCTATTGGTATTGCCTAGCCCGCTTCGCTTTGCACCAATCTCAATACCTCCTTGCGGTAAGTATTGCGCTTGTTGCTCGCCAATACGCGCCAAAGCGCTTTTTAATACCAGCTGACTAGTTTGTAAGTCGTAATTATTAGCAAGTGCGTTGCTCACCAGTTGGTTTAGCTGCGCTGAGCCCAGCTTGTGCCACCAGTTTTGCTCATCTTCACCCATAAATTGCTCTGCAGATATTGCCTTGGCAACAAACTCATTAACCTGTTGTTGCTGAGCGGCTGTGTCAATTTTACTCGCACAACCTGATAACACAGCAACCGCTAATACAGAACTCAGCCATGGCGATAATTTAAGGGCGCTTAGGTTAAATTTAGTCATGTGAAGACTCCTCAACGCGCGGCTTTTTTACCACCAGCATATAAAACACCGGTGTAAATAATAGTCCAAACACAGTTACACCAATCATACCCGAGAACACCGCATTACCCATGGCATGACGCATTTCTGCTCCAGCACCGGTTGCCAATACAAGCGGTATAACACCTGCGGTAAAGGCAATTGATGTCATTAAAATTGGGCGTAAACGTAATCGACACGCCGCTAACATCGCCTCAAGGTGCGATAATCCGGTGTCATGCTTATCTTTAGCAAATTCCACCATAAGGATGGCATTTTTAGAAGCCAATGCGACCAGTACAATCAACGCTATTTGGGTAAATATGTTGTTGTCTGTACCTAGAAACCACACTCCTAATAACGCTGAGAAAATAGTCATAGGTACAATTAAAATAATGGCCAGTGGTAAACGTAAGCTTTCATACTGTGCGGCCAGTACCATAAACACCAGCAATACAACCAGAGGGAATACATACACCATGGTATTACCGGCTAATACTTGCTGGTACGTTACCTCAGTCCACTCATATTCAATACCAGTAGGCAATGTTTTTGCTAGTACAGCTTCAATCGCCAATTGCGCTTGATCAGAACTATAACCGGGCGCTGGGCTGCCATTAAGCTCTGCACTTGGGTAGCCGTTGTAATGCATTACACGATCAGGACCAATAGTAGGCGTTACCGTTAATACTGAGCCTAACGGCACCATATTACCGGCACGATTACGCACTTTTAGGTTTAGTATTTGCTCTGGGTCTACCCTAAAATCAGCATCAGCTTGGGCATTAACCTGGTAAGTACGGCCAAATAAATTAAAGTCGTTTACATACACTGAGCCTAAATAAATTTGCAACGAGTTAAACACTTCATCTAATGGAATACCTTGAATAAGCGCTTGCTCGCGGTCAATATCAATATCCATTTGTGGCACTTGAATTCTAAAGCTTGAATACAGCCCCATTAACGCCGGATCTTTTTGCGCCGCAGCAATCACTGATTGCAAACTGTTAAATAAGGCTTCAAAGCCTTTGTTAGCTCTATCTTCTATTTGCAGTTTAAAACCACCTGTGGTGCCTAAGCCTTGAATTGGCGGTGGTGGAAACACAGCGACAAAGGCTTCATCAATGGCCGCAAAACGTTGGTTTAATTGCGCTGCAATAGCCGAAGCCGACATACTCGGATCCGTACGCTCTGCAAAAGGCGCCAGTGGTGTAAATACGATGCCGCTATTTGGGCTATTAGTAAAACCATTCACTGAAAGGCCAGGAAACGCTACCGTGTTCGCAACCCCAGGGACCTCTAATGCAATTTGCTGCATTTGTTTTACCACCGCTTCTGTACGGTCTAAACTTGCAGCGTCAGGTAACTGCGCAATGGCGACTAAGTATTGCTTATCTTGTTGTGGAATAAAGCCACCCGGTACCGCATCAAACAATTTAATCGTACCGCCAACTAAAGCAATATACGCAACCATAACCACAACGCTCATACGAATAAGCTTTTGTACCAGCTTTTCATACCCTTTAGCACCACGGTCAAACACGCGATTAAAAGGTTGGAATAACCAACGGCCAAATAATTTATTAAGCACGCGGGTAAACGCATCAGGCTCGGCATCATGTGATTTCAACAATAAAGCGGCCAGTGCTGGCGACAGCGTTAATGAGTTAAACGCCGAAATTACCGTTGAAATCGTAATGGTTAATGCAAATTGCTTATAAAACTGCCCTGAAAGCCCAGTAATAAAAGCCGTCGGAATAAATACCGCACATAATACTAATGCAATCGCAATAATAGGGCCGGTTACTTCCGTCATTGCAACGCGGGTTGCTTCAAGCGGTGATAAGCCATCTTCTATGTTTCGCTCAACATTTTCTACGACCACAATTGCGTCATCAACCACGATACCGATAGCCAGTACTAAACCAAATAGCGATAAGGTATTAATAGACACCCCAAGCCACTGCATTACGGCAAACGTACCAATGAGTGAAATAGGCACCGCAATTAACGGAATAATAGACGCGCGCCAGGTTTGTAAAAATACGATAACCACAATCACCACCAGCACGATTGCTTCGAGTAAAGTGGCGATCACCGCATCAATTGAACCACGAACAAATACCGTTGGATCATAAACAATGTCGTATTCAACACCTGCAGGAAAGTCTTTTGATAAACGTGCCATGGTTTCACGCACCTGATCAGAGAGCTCAATGGCATTTGACCCTGGACGTTGAAATATTGGCATCGCTAAAGCGGGTTGATTATCAAGCTCAGCACGCAATGCATAAGAATCTTGGCCTAAATCAACACGTGCTACGTCTGACAAACGGGTAAGCTGCCCTTGCTCCCCAACTTTAATAATGACTTGTTTAAACTCTTCAATGCTATTAAGGCGTCCTTTGACGTTTAATAGAATTTGGAACTGACTGTCATTTGAAATCGGTTGCGCACCTAAACTACCTGCTGCAACTTGCTGATTTTGCGAGCGTAGTGCATTGACCACGTCACTTGCAGTAAGCTCACGTGATGCTAGCGCATCGGGGTTAAGCCAAACTCGCATTGCATATTTACCGCCACCAAATAAACGAATATCACCCACACCAGGTAAACGCGCTATTTCATCTTTAATATTTAAATCGGCATAATTTGATAAATATGCGGTGTCATGGCTGTTTTGAGGTGAATATAAATGCACCACCATGGTTAAATCAGGTGATGATTTTTCAGCAACTACACCTAAACGCTGCACTTCTTGTGGCAAACGCGGCAGTGCACTATTTACTCGGTTTTGCACTTGCACTTGGGCACGGTCTAAATCAGTGCCTAACGCAAATGTCACCGTGAGCGTCATACGTCCGTCACTGGTTGCTTGTGAAAACATATACAGCATGTTTTCGGTGCCATTTATTTCTTGCTCAAGCGGTGTTGCCACTGTTTGTGCAATAACCGTCGGGTTAGCACCTGGGTAACTGGCAGTCACAACCACTGTTGGTGGTACAACTTCTGGGTATTCACTGACAGGCAGCTGAAATAATGAAATGCTACCTGCAATTAAAATAATCAACGACAGCATGGCCGCAAAAATCGGTCGCTGTATAAAAAAGTGTGAAAATTTCATCTAATAACCTTATTGCTTAGCAACTAAATCGGCAGGGTTAGCACTTAGCGTAAATGCAACGCCTTGGGTATTAATTGCCACTTTATTTGGTGATATCGGCATACCGGGTCCTACACGAGCTGGGCCATTTACAGCAATAACATCGCCTTGCTCAAGTCCTGATGTGATGGCTCGCAACGATCCATAGCGCTCCCCTACCGTTACAAGCTTATACTGCAGCACATTGTTTTCGCCTACCGTTAACACAAAGCGATTTTTTAAATCTGTGCCTATGGCTCTGTCTGGAATAATGACAGTTTCACGCACTGCATTAGCAGCTAACTTAATGCGTGCAAATGAGCCCGAACGCAGCTCGTTACTACGATCATCAAATACCGCACGAACGCGTAAAGTGCCTGTAGATGCGTTAATTTGATTATCTATAAAGTTAATATGGCCGCTATAGTTAAAATCGTCTTGCCCTACTTTTTGCATTACAACAGGCTGTTTGCTTGCAGCTGTTACTTCGTCAAATGCGCTATTCCAAGTACGTTCATCTACATCAAAGTAAGCGTACATTTTGTCATTAGAAACAATTGAAGTAAGCACGCTTTGCCCTGCAAGTACGTTGTTACCTTTGGTAATATTTGCGCGAGAAATCACGCCATCAATAGGAGAAACCACTGACGTAAACTCTAAATCGAGCTTTGCAGCTTTAAGCTGCGCTTGCAGTGCAGCAAGTTGTGCTTCACGCTGACGTAAAGTCGATGTACGCGCTTGTGCTTGCTCAGTCGAAATGGCTTTTCGCTCAGTTAAGCGTACAGCACGCGATGCTTCGCTTTTTGCTTGTTCAAGTGCTGCTTGAGCACTTTTTACCTGAGCGCTTAAACTGTCAACGGTTGCAGCGAATGAGCGATCGTCTAAACGAAATAATACATCGCCTTGTTTAACGCTATCCCCTTCTTTAAATTCAATTTGCTCAATAATGCCGGATACACGCGGCATTAATGCCACTTTTTGCGGTGACTCTAAGCGTGTTGTATAGGTATGCCAACTTTGAACTGGCTTAACCAAGACTTCGGCTACATCAATAGCTTGTTGTTGCTGTGCGGGGGCTGATTGCGCTGTACTTTCATCGGCACAACCGGCCAGTGTGATTAATGCAACAGATAGTGCTGTAGCAATTAAGTGTTTGTTCATAACGACGCTCCTTTTAATTTAGCATTGCATAATACGGAACATACTTGATGACAAAAACAATAGATTTTTAAATTCATTAGTGCCAAAATGGCATCAATACTCACTAAGTGATGAAATAATGGATACAACCAGTCGACTATTAATGCTGCTTGAAGTGGTAGAGCAAGGCTCATTTGCAAAAGCAGCCGAAATACGAAATATTGACCGCTCAGTGATCTCTAAGCAAATTAGTCGGTTAGAGGATGAACTTGGGGTAAGACTATTAAACAGAACAACCCGCTCATTCTCTCTTACAGCAGCGGGCGCTGAAATGATAAAAAAAGCGGGTGAGCTGCGAAGCCTGCTTGGCGAAACGGTGCGCATGGCAGAAAACTACCACCAAGAGCCACGCGGCGTATTGAAAGTGACCGCATCGACTTTAATAGGTCGACGCTACTTACAGCCAGTGATCAACGATTTCCAAAAACGCTTTCCGCAAGTGGAAGTAGAACTGCGTTTAGATGACCGACTGGTTGATATTGTATCTGAAGGATTTGATTTAGCGTTTAGAGTGGGTGAACCCAAAGACTCATCATTAATTGCTCGTAAAATTGCCCGTAATCGTCTGTTACTATTAGCCGCGCCAGCGTTTATAGAAACATACGGTATGCCAACAACAATCACTGATTTGGCACAATTGCCAGCGGCCAGTTATGCCAGCAACTCACTACGGGTAGAAGGCATAAATTACTATAACCACACTGGCGAGCACTGCGAGCAAAAAATAAAAAGTGTGTTTAGAGCAAACGATGCAGAAGTATTACTGATGAAAACTCTCTCTGGCACCACCTACTTTTTAGCGCCGGCATTTATTTTAGATAAAGAAGTGATTGATGGGCAACTGGTGCCCTTACTTACCGATGTAAAATTAATGGAACACAGTGCAATGTATGCTGTATACCCACACCGAGATTTACCGGTAAGAACACGATTGTTTTTTGATGCCGTGCGTGAATACATTGGCAAAGAAAGACCGATTTGGGAAAACAGTATTCCTAATTTTGATCAAATGTATTAAGCCGCATCTGCACAGAGGTTAATATCAGAAAAAACCGCATTGCGCCCCGCATCTTTTGCCTTATAAAGCTGCTTATCTGCTTGCGCTATTAATTCAGCCAAATTTTGTTGTTGATACTTAACTACGCCAACACTGGCTGTTAAATTTATGGTTATACCATTGGCTTCAATATATTTAGTTGCAACGGCTTGTCTAAGATTTTCAGCCATTGCCAGCGCGGATTGTGCACTATCAAAATTGCTCATTAAAGAAAATTCTTCCCCCCCCACCCTAAAAACATACCCTTTTGCAAAAGTAATCCTAAATAGAGTTGCCAACTCAACCAGCACTTTATCTCCTACATCATGGCCGTATTCATCATTTATTTGTTTAAAGTGGTCAAGATCAATTAAAAACAAGTACAGCTGTGATTTGTCTTTTATCTCCACTTCAAAATAATGGCTCATAGATAAACGGTTTCCTGCTCCCGTGAGAGGATCAAGTAAAGCCAAGTTTTTAAGTCGCTTCGAAAATTCGGCCCTATTTCCTTCAAAAACATGAGAAATGACCCATATAATAATATAAATAAACAGTAAGTTGAGCGCTAGGTTAAAAGAGGAAAAATAAGGGCTTGGTAATTTATAAAGCAACACTGATGATTGCATAACCAAAAGTGTGGCCGATAACACAATACCGTATTTTCGACCAAGAAGTAGATAATACAAAATGGGTAAAGAAAACGCCCACAAAAACAAACCATTTTTAAGTGGTGCCAAAAAGGTTCCACATAATATAACGAGCGTTACAGTCATACAAACCGTTATGGCATACCAGTTTCGTTGCTTGTTTTTAACCAATTGTATAAAAATATAAAAACAAAGTGCGGAAAAACACACCTCTAAGCCGCCTACAATATAAAAATGATTTTTTGATAGGTTAAACACAGCAAAAATAAATGACAGCAAACCAAAAAATAAACACATCCATTTTAAGACATGCTTACGTAATATTTTTGTACTGTTAAGAGCGGCTATATCCATAAAAAACTTAAATCAAAACTAATGGTTTATATTAACCCTGAAATGCAATAATCACAATTTTATGCTTAACAACCCCCTTTAAAATAAGCAAAAAGGATTGGTTAAATGCAGCTACTCTGTAAGCAGTTCATTAACTGTGCCAACCAAGTCAGCAAATTCCTCATCAACATGTGCGACTTGTTTAGGGCTTAAGGTTTGATTTAATTTAACCAGCAACTGTGCGTATGCCCTTAAATTTTCCTCATTTCTCTCAATGAGTTCAGCACTCATAAACAGCTCTCGTTCTGTAATGATAGTGCGTAACTGCTGCGCAAATTGGGCATCATCAAGGGTTTGCTGATTAAACAGTGCTTCAAGTGCACTTAACCGAGTTAGTTTATAGTCATACCATAAATTGCTGGTACTGATATATTCACTGTTAGCTTGTGACACTAGCGTTCGCTGCTCTGAGGTGAGCTTACCAAGCCATTGTTCGTAGTAGTCTAGTTGCCTGTCTAAACGAGACTGCTGATGCTCCTCTTTGGTTAATGAAGCGTGCTCTTTTATTTCATCATTAATTTGCTCACGAATGTTTTCTACCATTTCACTGCGTTGTGATGGAGTTAACGTTTTTGCCAGCTCAATTAAGGGATCACTCGCGTACAAAAGTAAATTACGCCAATGCTGCTTTACCTGTGTTATTTTTGCCATCAACTGTGCTGTATCAGCCTCTTTATCGAGCAACTGCCTTAAGTCGAGTAAATCGGCTTTATATTTTGGTAACTCAACCTCTCGGTGCCAATCTCGAGTGTTATTAATAATTACTTTTAACTGCGTTGATTGGCTTTTATTTAAGTCGACATAATCGTCTATCCAAAACGAAGATAGCCAAGCAAGATTGTTATAAGCAAAGGAGGTAGAACAACTGGCAATAAACAATAAACTGGTTATAAAAATAATCTTGCTTAGTTTTATATTTTTTAAATTATTTAACATTAACAGACCCCGTTTTATGATGCTTTGGTTGCCAAAAATCATCATAAGTAATTATGTAAGCTATTGCTCGCTTTTATTTTTTTCATTTTTCTATAGAATCGCAAGCTAACGCAATTTATATCATGACTATATGCTTAAGTTTAGAATTTTTGAGCTATAGTTAAAGCTACTTGTTAATACGTTTGTATACCTAGGTTATAAACGTTGGCGTTATTAATTTAGCTCATAATTTTTTACCTATCCCTAATAGATTCACTAGGTAAGTTTTACTTTTATGGCGCTTACATAGAACGACAACTAATTTGGAGACATGCTTATGTCACAGTCTAATTTTAAAGCACTGCTACTGGCCGGTATTATGCTCGCTACCCCTCTTGCCCATGCTGGACTAGAAGAAGGGATCAGAGCTGCTAATGCGGGTGAATTTGAAGAAGCACTTAAAGAGTTTAATTATTTAGCTGACAAAGGCTATGCACCGGGTATTTACGAATTAGGTAAGCTATACGAAGGTGGCCATGGCGTTACCCGTGATTATTACAAAGCAGCTGAGCTGTACCAACAAGCCGTTAAAAAGAACCATGTAGATTCAATGTTTGCACTTGCGGTTTTATATGACGAAGGCAATGGCGTTAAATTAGACAAACAAATGGCCATAACCTTATTTGAAAAAGCAGCCAATAAGAACCTTCCCGCAGCACAGTATAACTTAGGTGTAATGTACGCAAATGGCGATGGTGTTAGCCAAGATTATAAAGCCGCCAGAACATGGTATGAAAAAGCCGCTGCTAATAATTACACATTGGCGCAGTTTAATTTAGCACTGATGTATTTTGAAGGCTTAGGAATGCCAAAAAATCTTGAAATGTCGTATGTGTGGAATACCATTGCCGAGTATAACGGCAACATGCAAGCGAGTCACAGCCGTAAACTTGATGAACGTACTATGCTTCCTAAAGAGGTAGCTGAGGCCAAAGAAAAAGCCGATGCAATTTATACCAAAATTTTAGCGGGTACTTATGCTGGCGAAGGACGCCTGTTTTAAGTTAGCTATTAAAAAAGCTGAATGAAGTGATTCATTCAGCTTTTTTGTTTTAAACGCTACAGGCTATTTTACATAAAGCCACTTTAGCACTTTGATCAGTAATTTATTTTGTTTAAGTAATAAACCAATGCGCGGGTTAACCGAGCCAGAGACTAAGGTATTTTTTGCATGGCTAAAGGTGAGAAAACCTTCTTTGCCGTGATAATGCCCCATCCCCGAATGCCCCACGCCACCAAACGGCACATCATCGGCAGCTACTTGTATTAATGTGTCGTTTACCGCAACTGTTCCGCTAAGTGTTTGCTTAATAATGTACTGTTGCGCCTGTTTATCTTGACCTAAAATGTAAAGGGCTAATGGGTGGTCGCGTAATCGAATATAATTAAGCACGTCCTCTAATTTGTCGTAACTCATAATGGGTAAAATGGGACCAAATAGCTCTTCTTGCATTAATGTCATCTCATCTGTTACGTGCGTAACAATATGCAGACCCATACGATGCTTTTCGCCATCTTGCTGGTTTTGTTCAAGCGGTTTAGTAATTTTAGCGCCTTGCTCTTGTGCTTGCTCTAAATAACCTAGCAAACGTTGATAATGTGCAGGGCTTATAATCGAGGTCAGGTTTTTGCCTTCTACACCTTGCTTAAAGTGTTTTTTATAAAGGGTACAAAGCGCTTTAATGAATTGATGCTCTAATGATTTAGGAACAAACACGTAGTCAGGCGCTACACATATCTGCCCTGCATTGGCCATTTTTCCAAATAATAAAGCACGCGCGGCTTTATTTACATCGGCTTTTTCTAACACAATAACGGGCGATTTTCCGCCGAGTTCTAATGTTACTGGCGTTAAATTTTTACTGGCCGCGGCCATAACTAACTTGCCAACAGCCGTCGAGCCTGTAAACAGTAAATGCGCAAACGGCAATGATGAAAACTCACTTGCCACGTCGCTACCACCTTGAATAATTGTACAGTGTTGCCTTAATTCACCTGCAAATATTTTTTCAATAACGGCATTGGTGTTAGGCGTAAATTCACTGAGCTTTAACATCACCCTGTTACCCGCTGCAATCGCAGTAATAACAGGTACCAATGCTAGTTGAATGGGATAGTTCCATGGTGCAATCACACCCACCACACCAATAGGCTGATAGGTGACACTTACTTTTGAGGGCCATAAGCTTAACCCCGCGCTGCGCTGACTAGGCTTAGACCATCGAGGTAGCTTTTTAATAATATGCGCAAGTCCCTGCATGGTGGGCAAAATATCCCCCACTAAGGTATCGAACGCCGTTCGGTATCCAAAATCTTTAGATACTGCAGCAATCAAGTCTTGCTCTAACGTTACAATGTTAGCGCGTAATTTTTTGAGTAAAGCAAGACGTTGCTCAATGGGTAAATAAGGGGTGTCTTCAAAAGCATGCTTTAGTTCATTAAATTGCGAACGCAAAGACCCTGTAGATAATGTGTCAGTGTTCAAAATAGGCTACCCGATTTATAACGTTTTCAAGACTATAACCTTGTTCTGTTACTCGAGCAATAAAGAGTGATTTTGCAACACGAGGAAAAGGATTGCAAAAACACTCAACAGGTTGGTTGGAACGCATACCGATGCACTGCTTTTGTGTGCATCGGTTATCTGTTTTGTTAGTTGATTAAAGTGGGTTATTAAAAACCAAAAACTTGGGCTGCTATGGTCATTGTTACTAAGGTAATTAAAACAATAGCGACAATATTTAACACAAAGCCAGCACGGATCATGTCTTTCATTTTAATTTCGCCCGAGCCAAACACAATCGCATTGGGTGGTGTAGCTACTGGCATCATAAACGCACAACTACATGCAATCGCGGCTGGAATAACCCATACTAACGGACTGCCTGTTACTGACTCAGCAACGGGGCCTAGCAGTGGTAAAAAGCCTGCTGCTGTTGCCGTATTACTGGTTATTTCGGTTAAGAACGTAATCAACGCAACCACAACAAGAATGCTCATTACTAATGGAATAGTACTCGCCCCTTCAATCATATTGGCAATGTAGTCAGCTAATCCTGATGACTTTATTTGCGAGGCAAGTGTTAATCCGCCACCAAATAAAAGCAACACACCCCACGGCACTTTAGCGGCACTTTCCCAATCTAAAATACGCGCATCACTGCCTTTATTTGCCGGTAGTACAAACAGTAATAATGCAGCGGCAATAGCAATACCGGTATCTGAAATTTTAAGCCCAGTAACATCGCCTAATAAAGGTCTAAATATCCAACAAATAGCGGCAAGCACAAATACAAACAACACGCCCTTTTCAGCACGTTGCATTAGGCCTAAGTCTTTTAGCTGTGAAGAGAATACCGCTTTAGTATCAATACGCTTATTCGCTTGTACATTCGCATCGACTTTATAAGTGAATTTAGTTAACCAAATCCAGCTGATCAGCAACATACCGAGCGCTAAAGGCACACCAACAATCATCCACTCGGCAAAGCCAATTTCAATCTGATAACTGTCTGATAGATACGCCGCCATTAATGCATTTGGTGGAGTACCAATTAATGTAGCAATACCGCCAATACTTGCGCCATAAGCAATCGACAGTAAAAGGGCTTTACCAAAACCTTCATTACTAGGATCTGAGCTTTTAACTAAATGGGTAATAGATAAAGCGATAGGTAGCATCATTACTGCTGTAGCGGTATTAGACATCCACATTGATAAAAATGCAGTCACTAACATCATCGCTAAAATTTGTAAGCTTGGTTTTTTACCTGCATAAAGCATTGTTTTTAATGCAATACGCTTGTGTAATCCCCAACGCTCCATCGCTATTGAGATTAAAAAGCCACCTAAAAATAAAAATATCAGCGGATGCGCATAAGGTGCTGCAACACTTTTTATCGCTGCTATATCAACAATCGGCGAAATCACTAAAGGGAGTAACGCAGTAGCAGGAATAGGCACTACCTCACTCACCCACCACGAGGCCATCCAAAATGCTAAGCCTGCGGTTTTAAACGCTGCCGCCGACATACCTACTGGCGGCTCAACTAAGCAAGTAAGTAGCATGACACATGGACCAAGTAACAATAACAGCCATTGCATAAATGGCTTTTTATTCGCGTTATTTTCTAAAATACGTTTTGTCATTTGTTCAGCCCTTAAAATTTATATTTAAGACCAAGTGCAACACTGCTATCAGCATTTTCTTCTAGGTCGAGGTCAGTGTATAAAAGGTAAGCTGTGGTTTGCTTGTCAAATACATAATCTACACCCGTGGTCCACTGGGTAGCGTCTGATGTTTGACGTAGTTTTGAATCATCTTTTGCAAATTGTACTTTAGGTACCCATTTGTCTAACTTATAGCTTGCGCTTAGTACATAACCGTTGCCAGACTTAGCGCCGTCAATCGATTCTGAACGCTGGTACAATGCCCCTAATTGTAATTTTTCAAACTTATACACACCAGCAATACGGCTTGCTTTAATGTTATTAAGCGAATCAACATGGCTGATTGAAATAGAGTAAGGTGTTTTATTTAAATTACGGTCGCCGTAAATTAGCGTAGCAGCAAATCCTGCTTCGTTATCTTTGTTGTCATCTTTTGGCGCATAGGTAAATGAAAACTGCGCGTTATGCCAATACTTAGAGGTATAGGTGATGGTATCGCCTAAGCGGTCTTGCCCTGCAATTACTTGAGCAATATCAGCTTGGGTTTCGTTAAAATTATCAAGCTTACCTTCTGAATATTTAAAGCGCGTGTCGTTTCGCCCAACCACCACTTCACCAAAAGCACCTTTTAGACCAAGGTAAGTATTGCGTGCTGCAAAAGGCTCATTGGTGTCGTCGTGTTCAAAACCTTTTACTTGAACTTCGTATTTAAATACCGCGGTAAAATACTCATTTAATTTATGGTCACCTTTAATGCCAATACGCGAAAAAGGGGCATCTATTTGCGTGCCTTCGTCAGCGTAACGCATTATGCCTGTATCGGTGTTAGCAATTTGTACTTCAGCTTTACCATACACTGTGTAGTCTGCAGCAAAAGTGGTTGCAGGTAACGTGGCAGCACTGCATAACGCAGCAAGTACTGAACCTTGGAATAGATTGTTTTTCATTATGTGTCCTAATTATGTGATGCTACTTGTTGTCTGCAACTACAAAGCAAGAACATGACCAACTAAAAAATAACAATAATTTTCAGTGATTTAAAAAATAAAGGTTTAAAAATAAACATTGAAATGTGCGGGTTTCCACACATAAAAAACACTCAATATCACCATTTCCACCCATTAATCGGTGAACATATCTCGATTAAGGTTATATTTACTCATTTTATCGTAGAGGGTTTTACGCGCAATTTGTAAGGTTGTCATGGTGTCTTTAATGCTGCCATGGTTAAGCTCTAGCGCCTCTTCAATTAAGGATTGCTCATAAAAGCTGACCTTTTCGGCTAGGCTCAAATCTAATGATAGCGTGCTGTTGCTTGAGTCACTTTGTGCAAATGCCAGATCGGGGCCTAGCAATACCGCGCGCTCGGCTTGATTTCTCAATTCCCGCACATTGCCAGGCCAATCATGCGCTAGTAAACGTTGTTGTAGTTCTATATTGAGCGCCCCTAACGGTTTATGAAAGCGGGTCGCAGCTATAGAGCTAAAATGTTTAAACAACAGTGGAATATCTGCTTTTCTGTCTCTTAATGCAGGGATGCTGACTTTTACTAAACTAAGTCGGTAATATAAGTCGGCTCTAAACTCACCTTTTTCTACCAGCGAAAGTAAATCGACTTTGGTTGCCGCAACTATACGAATATCAAGCTCTATCGCTTTATTAGCACCGACCGGAGTTACTTTTCGCTCTTCAAGCACCCGTAGTAATTTAACTTGAAGCGATAAAGGAGTGCTTTCAATTTCATCTAAAAAAACGGTGCCGCCTTGTGCAAACTCAAATTTACCTTTGCGATCGTGTGTTGCGCCAGTAAAGGCTCCGCTGATAGCCCCAAACAGTTCGCTTTCTATTAATTGCTCTGGGACTGCGCCACAGTTAATAGCCACAAACTGACAGCTTGAACGGTTACTATGATCGTGTAAATAACGGGCAACCAATTCTTTACCTGTGCCAGTTTCACCTTCAATCAGCACATCAGCCGGAGTATCAATCACCGTGTTGAGTAGGTTCATCATATGCTGCATTTTAAGCGTATCACCTAAAATACGTACACCGGGCGCCGACGTTTTCTCAACCGCGCGCTTCAGCGCTCTGTTTTCCATTACTAAAGCACGTTTATCTGAGGCTCTGGCAATACAATCTAATAAATTTTCGTTCAGTGGTTTTTCAAATAAATCATACGCGCCCAATTGCATCGCTTTTACCGCAACAGAGACATCAGCATAACCGGTTAAAAATATCACGGGTAGTTCGCTATCGAATGCTTTTACCTGCTCAATAAAGGTTAAACCATCCATAGTGGGCATGTTTATGTCACTAAGTACAATGCCACAAAAACTGCGATTTAAGCGACTTAAGGCAACACTTGCATCACTAAAACACTGTACCTCATACCCCTCGAGCGTTAATAGCTGATTCAATGAATCGCGGATCATCGCTTCATCATCAATAACAATAATCTGTTTGCAAACAACGGCTTCAATCATTTTTAGTGGCCTCTATGCTTGATAAACTAATAATAAATTGCGCACCGCCTTCAGGGCGATTATGTGCAGTTAAGTAACCATTAAATGATTCAATAATTTGCTTTGAAATCGATAAGCCCAGCCCTAAACCGTTACTTGATTTGGTACTATAAAAAGGTTCAAAAATAGACCCCAACACATGATGCTCAATACCAGGGCCACTATCTAATATAGAAAGCTTAACGCGCTCTTCAAAGCATTCAACATCAAAACTGAGCTCTCTAACTGGCTCACCTTTCATTGCCTGTGATGCATTGGTGATTACATTAACCAGTACTTGTTCAAATTTTAATGCATCAACCCACACCGTGATCTCTTGCGAAAACTGCGGTCCACTTACGTTAACATCGTCTTGTTTAAGTTGCGGATGGGTGATCATCAACGCATTGTTTAATAACGCCGACAGTGGATGAGGCCGAAGTTGCATGGTCGCCGGTTTACTAAAGTGTTTAAGCTGCGCCACTATTTTATGCACTCGCTCTACTAAATTCTCAATAATGATTAAGTTTTCATTTAATGCGTTGAGCTTTCCCTTTTTTAGGAAAATTTTAGCACTGGCTAAATAGGTGTTCATTGCGCTGAGCGGTTGATTAATTTCGTGATTAATGCCCGCACTCAATTGCCCTATGGTGGCTAACTTTGCCGACTGTACTAATGCGGTTTGGGCTTTTTCGAGTGCTTGGGTACGCTCTAGTACTTCGAGCTCTAAACTGTGACGCGAATACAGTAATTTTTTATACCCGGCAAAGCGTGCCAATAAGCTATATCCAACAAAAATAAACACCCAATAAAATAACACTAGCCATAGTAATCTAGGCACCTGTAAGGCGTTAATGTTTGAAATATCAACAAGCACTGTCATGGTTGCATTCAGATGAGTTAAGGGTCTTGAGGCGGCAACGTATTCATCTTTATCAATTTTAAATTGCTCAATGCCTTGGCTTTTGTAGCGCTGTTGTTTAATTTGTAGCGGTTGATGATCTAAGTAAGCACGGCGCTGTTTAATATCACGACGCGCGGTAATATCAAGCTCTGTAAAACTATTTAAACGCCATGCGGGTTCATCCGACATGGCAATAATATTATCGGCAAGTTGCAAATAAAAATGGCTTCCTTTTGAGGTATTTAAAAGCGAACGATCGTTTTCAAATTTAGCGACATTAATTTTAAGCGCCACCACGCCAATGGCTTTTCCATCTAGGTAAATAGCTTGGGAAAAATAAATTCCGCGCTCTTTTGAGCGCTGACCAAGTGCAAAGTATGCGACCTTTTCACCGGCAAACGCTTGTTTAAAATAAGGTCTAAATGCAAAGTTACTACCTAAAAATGTATAGTCGGTTTGCCAGTTACTACTGGCAATAACATCGCCATGAGTATCTAGTATGTATACATCTGAGGCACCACTGGCTTGTTGAATATCAGCAAGGTAATTGTTAATTGCATTAAAGTGTTGTGATTCATTATTAGTAAAACGAATCAATACGTTATTTTCAGTTAGCAGCTGAGGGATAGCCGCAAATCGAGCGAGTTCGTTATCGATATAATTATTTAATTGGATAACTTGTAGATCAGCTTGAATTTTGGCTTGCCCTAAATCATAAGCACGACCAAACGAAAAGGTGACCACCAATAATAGTACTAACAATATACAGGCAAAAATAATTTTTTTGGGGATGGAGAACATAAACGCCTATGACAACTATGATGCCAATAATAAGTAATAGCCAATATTGTAACGAGTTATCCCCCTTTGCAGAAGAAACTTTTTGTTAACAATTGTACTGAAACTAAAAAACCGTGAAATATTACATTCCACGGTTTAATCACCTTTTAAGGTGTGCTGTTTTAGCTTAATTTACGCTTTTGCAACGACAGGTTTGTCTTTAAAGTATTTGTATAAGCCAATTAATGAGGCTGCAATCCAAAATATTTCAATCACAAAGCTTGCTAAGTTAAAGTTATAACAAAGGCTAATAAGTAACAAAATAGCGCCACTTAAATTCATTAAGTTATACGTTAAACTTTTAGGTGAAACTTTATTTAGTTGCAGCAAAAAAAATGAACCAACCACTAAAAAAGTGCCACTCATACCAACAATATCAAATAAAAGTGCGATCACACGTCTATCCTTTTCCATTTTAAAACCCAACTGACTGGCCCAATCCATGGGGAGGGTTTTTTTCAATCATTGAAACAGCAAAACCAGCGAAGTTTACCAGTGCAAAAAAAGCAAACAAGGGCTTATGTCCGCCCCTCACTACTTTAGACTATAAACAAAACGTTTATTTAAACGTGACTTTACCACCAATCATTTTATAGGCAGGGGTCCCTTTTATAATTGTGGGGCGGGCAAAAGGTCGTTCACAGCCTGGGCATACGCATTCAGTATGGGTGTGATCTTGGGTTATTCTTTCTATAAAACATTTTACTAAAGCACCTTTGCCACCTTTACGGTATTTGAATAACGGTGCCTTACACGCAGAACAAAATATATCGACCGTTTTTGTAGGCCCTTTTTTATTGGGCTTAGCCATACTTCCTCAATAATTACTTTACGATTAGTTAATAGCATAATGCTATCACATCAGTGGTAGAAAATAATGAACGGCTGTTGCGCTAATACATTTTTTAAACAGTCGGTAGATAACTCTACTTTATAAACGATTAGCTTTAGGCTTTTATCGATAAACGGGTTAATTGAGCTGATAACACATTCATATTAAAAGGCTTTACGATAAACCCTGACACTTTAGCATTAATCGCTTTTTTGACAGTCGAAGAACTATCTTCACAGGTCACCATAAGTACAGGAAGGTTTTTCAGCTCGGCATCTTTTCTAATATTATCAAGTAAAGTAATGCCATCCATTTTAGGCATATGAAGATCTGTTATAACCAAATCAAACATTTGATTTTGCAGTATGTTTAATGCTTGAAGCCCATCTGTGGCTTCAACAATATCTTTATAATCTAACTGCCTTAACATATTAATTAATACATGACGCATTAACGGCATATCATCAACAACAAGTATTTTCATGCGTATGTTTTACCAAAATAGCTGCGAGCAAATTTTCATTAAAACAAAGTAAAGGCGTCACGCCAATCTAAAAGGTATTAACAAAAACGTGTTATGTGTAGTAACAACATTAGTTAACAATACCTATTGCCGCAAGTAATCAGATGGATACTTATATCCCCTTATTTTAGCTAAACAAAAGTTTAAAAAACTGCAAACGAAGCTTGAGTTATATGTGCTAAGCTTTTTGCACTTAGTGTTACTTCTAACCCTCGTTTTCCGGCACTAACATATATCATTTCAAAATCTAACGCACTGGAGTGTATGTATGTTTTTAGCCGTTTTTTTTGGCCAAGGGGGCTTACTCCTCCCAAAATATAACCGGTACTCGCCTGCACTTTTTGTGGGTCTGCCATCATCACTTTTTTTACTGTACAAAGCTTCGCAAGCTGTTTTAAATTAACCTGCTGAGTGACGGGAGTCACCGCTACAATAAGCTGTTGCTCTGAGGTTTCAAGCACTAGGGTTTTAAATACTTGGGCGCTATTTAGATTTAGCTTTTCAACCGCTTCGAGGCCGTAATTAGTATTGTTTATATCGTGCTCGTAACTAAGTATGTCAAACTTAATATCGCTTTTTTTTAGCTGCTCTATAGCGGGGGTCATCTGATAAAGTCCAAAATAAATTTCCCTAATAATTTAGCACATTAAACATAAAAAAACGGCGCTAAAAAAGCGCCGTTTATATTAGGGTCTATTGATCCGACTAATTACTTAGTTAAGTCATCAAAAAACTTTTTAACCCCATCAAAAAAGCCTTGCTCTTTAGGGCGGTTTTTTGAGCTGTCTTTGCCCATACTTTCATCTAATTCTTTAAGTAAGTCACGTTGACGCTCGTTTAAATTAACTGGCGTTTCAATCACAACCTTACAAATTAAATCGCCTTGAGCGCCACTGCGTACTGACTTAACACCTTTGCCACGCATACGGAACATTTTGCCCGTTTGTGTTTCTGACGGTATTTTAAGCTTTGCACGCCCATCAAGCGTTGGCACTTCAATTTCACCGCCAAGGCCTGCGGTGGTAAAGCTTATTGGTACTTCACAATATAAATTATTAGCTTCACGAACAAATATTTTGTGTTCACGAACAGATACTTGCACATACAAGTCACCTGCTGGTGCACCATGCATGCCTGCTTCGCCTTCACCTGATAAGCGAATACGATCGCCAGTATCTACGCCTGCCGGGATTTTAACCGATAGCGTTTTAGTTTTTTCTACACGGCCTTGCCCATGACATTTATTACAAGGATCTGAAATGATCTGACCTTGTCCATGACACGTCGGACAGGTTTGCTGCACGGCAAAAAAACCTTGGCGCATTTGTACTTGGCCTGCACCATGACAGGTTGTACATGTCTTTGGCTTTGAACCCGCTTTAGCACCACTGCCATCACATGGTTCACAACTAACCCAAGTAGGTACTTTAATCTCAACGTCTTTACCACGAACCGCTTCTTCTAAGCTTAAGTCCATGTTGTAACGTAAATCTGAGCCACGTTGCTGGCGTGATTGACGTCGACCACCGCCGCCACCAAAAATATCACCAAATACGTCACCAAAAATATCACCAAAATCACCTTGGCCGCCGCCAAAGCCACCGTGACCACCGCCACCACCTTGTTCGAAGGCTGCATGGCCGTATTGGTCATACATTTGACGCTTTTGCGCATCAGTCAGTATTTCGTAAGCTTCTTTAACTTCCTTGAATTTAGTTTCAAGGTCTTTATCACCGGCGGTACGATCGGGGTGATATTTCATCGCTAAGCGTTTATACGCTTTTTTTATGTCTCGCTCACTCGCATCTTTGCTTACGCCGAGGACTTCGTAATAATCGCGTTTTGACATATCTATCACACTACTCTTTTCTATTTACAGCGTTAGCTGCTGGACAAACCGATAAATCATATCAATTTATCATTGAATTTTTAAAGCGTTTTATTCACTTCTCTTTACATGCAAAAGGCGCGTTAAGCTTTAGCCTACGCGCCTCATGTGTTCATCCTAACTCAAACACTTGATTTGGTCATGTGTTTTAAATTAGCGAGAAGCGTTAGCAACAATTACTTGTCGTCTTTAACTTCTTCGAACTCTGCATCAACAACATCGTCATCTTGTTTAGCTGACTGTTGTTGTTCACCAGCGTCACCACCAGCTTGTTGTGCTTTAGCTTGAGCGATTTCCATTAGCTTTTGAGACTTTTCAGCAAGCGCTTGCGTTTTCGCTTCAATCTCTGCTTTGTCATCACTCTTAATTGCTGCTTCTAGGTCAACAACAGCCGCTTCAATCGCGTCTTTGTCTTCGCTTGGCAGAGCATCACCCGCTTCTTCAATTTGCTTACGTGTACCGTGAACAAGTGCATCAGCTTGGTTACGTGCAGCTACTAACTCTTCAAACTTTTTATCGTCTTCAGCGTGCGCTTCTGCATCACGAACCATTTTTTCAACTTCTTCATCGCTTAAGCCAGAAGATGCTTGAATAGTGATTTTTTGCTCTTTACCTGTATCTTTATCTTTTGCAGATACATGTAAGATACCATCGGCATCAACATCGAATGTTACTTCGATTTGTGGCGTACCACGTTGTGCTGGGCGAATGCCTTCTAGGTTAAATTGACCTAGCGATTTGTTATCACTTGAACGTTTACGCTCACCTTGTAACACATGAATGGTTACTGCAGATTGATTATCTTCTGCTGTTGAGAATGTTTGCGATTTCTTAGTAGGAATCGTGGTGTTTTTCTCAATCAGTGCTGTCATTACTGACCCCATCGTCTCAATACCTAGAGATAATGGTGATACGTCTAGTAATAGTACGTCTTTCACGTCACCTGCAAGTACACCACCTTGAATCGCAGCACCCACAGCTACCGCTTCATCAGGGTTAACGTCTTTACGTGGTTCTTTACCAAAGAATTCAGCAACTGTTCTTTGAACAAGTGGCATACGCGTTTGACCACCCACTAGAATGATATCGTTGATATCGTTCACAGACAGGTCAGCATCAGCTAGTGCGCGTTTAAGCGGTTCAATCGACTTAGTCACTAAGTCTTCAACCAGTGACTCAAGCTTAGCACGTGTTAATTTCACGTTCATGTGCTTAGGACCTGATGCATCAGCGGTTACGTACGGAAGGTTAACTTCTGTAGATTGTGCTGATGAAAGCTCAATTTTTGCTTTCTCTGCTGCTTCTTTAACACGTTGCATAGCAAGCGGATCATTTTGTAAATCGATACCTTGATCTTTCTTGAATTCAGCAACTAAGTAGTTGATTACACGGTTATCAAAATCTTCACCACCTAAGTGAGTGTCACCATTTGTCGCAAGTACTTCAAATGTGTGCTCGCCTTCAACTTCATCAATTTCAATGATTGATAAATCGAAAGTACCACCACCTAAGTCGTATACCGCTACTACGTTTTCGCCACGGTTTTTATCCATACCGTATGCAAGGGCTGCAGCTGTTGGCTCATTGATAATACGTTTTACTTCAAGACCCGCAATACGGCCCGCATCTTTTGTAGCTTGACGTTGTGAATCGTTAAAGTATGCCGGTACTGTGATTACCGCTTCAGTTACTTCTTCACCTAAGAAGTCTTCAGCCGTTTTCTTCATTTTTTTCAGTACTTCAGCAGAAATTTGTGGTGCAGCGCGTTTTTCACCGCCTGCTTCTACCCATGCATCGCCATTATCTGCTTTGATAATTTTGAAAGGCATGATGCCGATATCACGTTGTACTTCTTCGTCTTCAAAGCGACGACCAATTAAACGTTTGATTGCAAATAACGTGTTTGTTGGGTTAGTTACCGCTTGACGTTTTGCAGGTTGACCTACTAACGTTTCACCGTCTTGCGTATAAGCAATAATAGACGGGGTTGTGCGATCGCCTTCCGCATTTTCAATAACACGTGCTTTGTCACCATCAAGTACTGCAACACAAGAGTTAGTAGTACCTAAATCGATTCCAATAATTCTACCCATGAATCTTCTCCAACTTCTAAATTCGTTAATACATTCGATGACTAGTTAATAGGGATGCCACAAACTTAATTCAACTGTAAAAATGAAAAAAAACGCATTTTTTTTAATTTATTTACTAAATAACCCTAAAAAGAGTAGGGATTGCTCATTTTTTGTAATTTGGGAGCTTATTTATTGTCTGGTCTGATGAGTTTGGGTGTGATATAAATTTAGCAAATAACAGCAAAAGGACATTATTTGTGCACTTTGAACAATTATTAAAACAAGCAGCCCAAGCGAGTCAAGAAACTGACCCGTTAACCAATACCATGCAGTTTCCTGCTAACTGGTGCCAAGGTCGTACTGCTTTTGGTGGCCTCTCTGCTGCGCTACTTTATCAAGCAATGCGCAATAAAGTTGATTCATCAAGAAGACTGCTTTCTTTAAGTACAAACTTTGTAGGGCCATTATTGGCTGAAAAACCGTTTTCTTTATCGGTAGAAATATTACGTGAAGGTAAAAGCAGTACCCAAGTGCTCGCCAAAGCGATCCAAGATGATGCGGTGTGTGTCATCGTGCAGGCCTGTTTCGCCAAAAATCGTAACTCATCAATTAATGTGCCGGTATCAAAGTCGTTAACCTTACACCCTGTAAACGAAGGCCATTGTTTAGGCTTTGTACCTGGGAAAATGCCAGAATTTTTTCAGCATGTTGATTTATGCCCGCAACAAGGAGCCATGCCGTTTAGTAGTGCGCAAACCTCTCACCTTGGTGGTTGGATGCGATTTAAACACACGCCTGAAGAAATTACAGAAGCTCATGTTATTGCTCTTACTGACGCATGGCCGCCAACATTACTACAAATGTTTAAGCAACCTGCACCGGCTAGTAGCATGTCATGGTATTTAGAATTTGTACAAGCGCCTAATTTAGTGCCAGGTGAATGGTTGGGTTTTGAAGCAATCACTCATCATTCAAAAGATGGCTATGGCTTAGAAGATGGCTGTATTTGGTCACAATCGGGTGAGCTTATTGCACTCACCCGCCAAACGGTTGCCTTATTTGATTAATTAAAGAGCAGTGAAGTCGCGCTGGGTATATTGCTTATCTAAGTTAAGCATTATGGTGCGATATTCACCGCTTTGAATTATATTTGCTAAGCCTTTGTCAAACTGCTGTCTCAGCAAATCATTGTTAAAATACGCAGGCCTTGCCGCAGGTGGAAAAATAGCATGAATAACAAAATCTTTAGTGGCATTAGTTTTTTGATATTCCTTTAAGTAGTGAAGAAATATACGCCTATCGAGAATAATCGTATCAACCCACCCTGCCATTAAATGGTGTATCTGCGCTTGTTGATTGAATACTTCTTCATAGCCTCTCAAGTTTTCCAAGTTATGACCAAATTCTTTGGGTAAATAAGCAGGCGCATTTTGAAATGCTAAAACACTTTTAGTCGCCAGATCGTAAATACTATTAATAGTGAAGTTACTCTTTTTAAGACTCACCACCACATTCTCATAACTAACAACCGATTGGCTTCGATATATGCCAGCAATTAAAATACCCGAGTAATTTAATGCAATATCAACATGGCCTTGGTTCAATAAAGCATCTGCACGGTGATTTGACATGTAATGTACATCAACCTCATTTATGTCTTGATTGTTAAGTGCTGCCTTTACAATCTCGAGCTGAATACCTGAATCATTTTCACTTACTACATAAGGCGCAACAGTAGGGTTAGCCGCAATAATAACTCGTTGCTGCTTAATATCATTAACAAATGCAAAACTATCGCCACATAAACACACTAAGGCCAATAAAAATACAACTTTCACTCTTTCACCTAATCCGTTTTTATTTTCAGTTATTGGGGTTACTTTTCTTTAGTAATTTAGCCGCAGCGTTTGTATTTAACTATTATTTATAGCAATATTTAAATTATTGAATTAATTATAAGCTAACATTTTGCAAACTGCCTGCCCAAGCTGTGATCTTATCATTGATATTCCCGAGATTAATGCCAAACAAGTGGCATTGTGCCCACGCTGTAGCCATAAAATCCGCGGTATTAATATAAACCATGACACTGAAATAGTCGCACTGAGTTTAAGCGCATTATTAATGTTGCTCAGCAGTATGTTTTATCCGTTTATCTCTTTTAGTAGTAATGGCATTACCCAAACTATTACCCTGCCCGACGCAGCACGGATTTTATTTAACTATGATAGTGACTTACTCGGCCTATTTATTGATATCAGCATTATTATTCTGCCTATGAGTTTGCTGATTATTTTGATCCCTTTGCATTTAGGCGCACTCAAAGCACTGCCGCAAGCAGTTGCAAGAAGACTATTAAAATTCACTTTAACGCTAGAGCCTTGGATCATGTCAGAAATATTTCTGATTGGTGTTTTAGTTAGCATGGTAAAAATAATGTCATTGGCTGATGTTAGTTTTGGCACTAGCTTTTTTGCCTATGTGGGATTTGTAGTTTTATATGTTAGTGCGTTAACACGGTTGAATCGTGCTAGGCTGTGGTCTCAAGTAAGCCCTGCCACTACACTTCAAAATACTTCAAACGCTGAGCGGGCTATTGATGAGAATATAAAAGCCTGCCATGTTTGCCATCAACTGAGCGTTGAATCAATCTGTCCTCGTTGCCATAGTAAAACATATTTAAGAAACCCCTACAGCGTACAAAAGGCAGCGGCATGGTTAGTTACTTCTCTGATTTGTTATATTCCTGCGAATTTACTGCCCATTATGTACACCATCAGCCTAGGGGATGAAACACCTGCAACCCTTATTTCAGGTGTTATTACGTTATGGAGTAGCGGCTCGTATCCTATTGCAATTATTATATTTTTTGCCAGTGTAGTGGTACCGTTAGCCAAAGCGCTTATTTTGAGCTTTTTGTGCTTTATGGTTACAAAACCCGCCAACCTGCATACAAAAGGTTACACAAAAGTGTATCAACTTACTGAATTTATAGGTAAATGGTCTATGATTGATGTGTTTGTTGTGGCTATATTAGTTGCACTGGTGCAGCTAGGAAACTTAATGTCGGTTACACCCGGTTTGGGCATCGTCTTTTTTACCGTTATGGTATTATGCCAAATGATGGCGGCACACGCATTTGACCCTCGCCTACTGTGGGACTCACCAAAAATAATAACGCAGAGAATAAAGCATGACTAAAACAGCTAACGTAGCACAAAAATCAAGTATTTCTGCAATTTGGATTATTCCTGTGGTTGCCTTATTTGTTGGTATTTGGATGCTTTATCAGTATCAATTAAATAAAGGGCAAACGATCTACATCACTATGCCCCAAGCCGAGGGGATTATTGCTGGTAAAACAGAAATTAAAGTGCGAAGTGTTAAAATAGGTCAAATTGATCACGTCCGTCTTTCTGACAGCCAAGACAGTGTGATTGCCCGCGCACAAATAGATAAAAACTATGATAATTTACTCACCGAAGATGCCAGTATTTGGGTAGTAAAGCCACGCATTGATGAAACTGGGATCAGTGGTATGAGCACCCTACTTTCAGGGGTTTATTTAGAGTTTTCACCGGGAGAAAGTAGCCAACTTAAAAAACGCTTTACCCTGCAAGAAGAGCCCGCATTAATTGGTAAAGATGTTCAAGGTGGACGCTTTAAGTTACTCAGTTACAATGCTGAGGTACTTGATGTGAGTACTGGTATATTTTTTAAAAACTACAAAATAGGCCAAATAGAAACCGCCACCTTTGATTGGAAAAACCAAGCAATGCAATACGGTATTTTTATTAAAGCCCCTTATGAGAACCTGATCACTTTAAACTCTATTTTTTGGGTTAACTCAGGTATTGAGATAGATCTTTCTGCTGATGGCATAAATATTAATACCGGTTCACTTAGCAAAGTATTAAAAGGCGGTATTTCTGTTGGCTTACCTGATCAGCAAGCCCCTGGCGATTTAGCACAAGATGGCCATAGCTTTTCCTTGAGTCAAAGTTATAAGCAAGCTTTAGAAGAGCGTTTTTATGATTTTGATTATTACCTTATTGAATTCGAACAATCAATTAGAGGACTCCGTGTTGGTGCGCCAGTTGAGTATAGAGGTACTCGCGTCGGCACAGTGGTTGAAGCGCCCGCCAATGTAATTATAGATGGGAAACCGGCTCATTTTCGCGCTAAAAATACCGCTGTTCCGGTATTGATAAAAGTAGAATATGGTCGTTTATACCATATCACCTCGGTAGCAAAAGAATATTGGAAAACAAGCGTTAACGAGTGGATTGAAAATGGCATGAGAGCGTCACTTAAACCGGGTAATTTGCTAACCGGTGCAGTTTACGTCGATTTTGACTTTTATACCGACACCCCAAAAAGCGAGCTTAAAAAACTTGCTCAATACGATGTGTTTCCTAGTGTATCGAGCGGTATAACGGTACTTGCCGATCAAGTATCGGATGTACTTAATAAAGTGAATAACTTAAAAATTGAAGACAGTTTAGCCAAAATGCAAACTACGTTTAGCGAGTATCAAGCTCTGGCCAGTGAGATGCGCACATTATTAAATAAGCCCGATACACAAAATTTACCTGGCGACTTTAATCGTAATCTCGAAAAAATAACCAAAAGTATGGAACAATTTGAAATAACCATGCGCCAGTTTGATAAAACCATGGCAAGCTATCAAGCAGGCTCTCAAATGCACTATCAACTTGAGCAAACACTGCTACAAATTAAACGTTTAACAGAAGAGTTTCAGCCTCTTACCCGTGGCTTAAACGAGCAACCTAATATGCTCATTTTTGACAAATCACTACCTAACGATCCACAACCGAGGAAGCAATAATGAAGGCACTATTTTTACTTTTAACGGGTGTGATCTTTATCAGTGGTTGCAGCTCTGCTATTCAAACAACAATTCAGTATTACCAATTTGAGCAGCCCATTAATGACTCTTCGCGAAATGTGCAAGATACACAGGCACAACTGCGCGTGCAAACAGTTACCCTAAGAGGCGCATTGAATAATCGGGGTATTGCTATGAAAGTAGATAGTAATCAAATCCATGCTGCTAATTATCATCTATGGGGTGAGTCGCCAGATGTTATGCTCAGTGCCAGCGCGCAGCAAACATTATTTAATACCATGACAAACTGGATGGTTATTAAAGGCTTACCCGTTATTACTGACCAACAGCAACAAACATTTTACGAATTAGAATACGAACTACACCACTTTAACGGTGATCTGCAAGGTAATGCAGATATTTCAGGGCTATGGCGTTTATACTACACTCACCCAGAATCGGGTAGGCGTTTACTAAGCATCCATAATTTTTCATCTGTTATGCCAATCAATGATGATGGCTATGATTCATTGGTGGCTACTCTTGAAAAAATGTGGCAACAAATCAACATCCTTGCGGCAAAAGAAATTGAAAAAGCGCGAATTTAATTTCGCTCTGTATTAGGGTCTGTTGACCTTTAAAGGTTGAATTTGCAGCAGACTGTTTGGTATTTAGGCAAGGCAGAGCCTATGCGGTGTGGTTATTCCCCATAAATAGGCGATAACGCAGCATCAATGCCAAACAGGCGCTGCCCTTCGGGTTCTACCTAGGAGCGATTTACTCTTTGTTGCCTAAATGGATGTAGGTAAGGGGCGTGAGCAGGACGCGGAAGCTTTGCTCGGTTTTGACTTAGCCCACTAGGTTACAAACCTCGCGCCGCGATTAAACCGCTCCTAATTTGAACAAGTTGTAATCCGCAAAGATCAACAGACCCTAAGTAAATATACATCTACCGCAATGTTAGTGCTTTCTATGATCACTTGACCTTGGGTTTTAAAACCGAGCTTTTGTAATACATTTTTTGATGCACGGTTATCACAGCGGGCGATCGCCGTAACCTGGTTAATCCCCAAGTTTTGTCTATGGTTTAGCAAGGTATTTGCCGCCTCAAAAATATAGCCCTTTTTTTCAAAACCGTCTTTTAGCGCAAACCCTAAATCGGGATATTGCAGAACAGCTCGCTGATAAAACCCAACAATACCAACTAGTGTTTCATCATGTAATGCGATTATATAAGGCCCAAAGCCATGCTGCTTATGGGCAGATATAAAACTGTCTTTGATATATTTTTTAGCGTCGTCTAAGGTATAAATACCTTTATCACCAATGTATTTGGTGAAATTAGCCTGATTAACCAACTTAAATAACTCTGCCGCATCTGCTATTTGTGCGAAGCGAATGTGTAAGCGCTCTGTTGTAAAAGCAATATTCAAAATAACTCCTAATAAATTTTTAACGACCCGATATTTTTTTATTGACTGAAATAAAAAAGAAGATTATTTTTGCGCCGATGTTTTTAAAGGCACAACAATAGCGGCATGCATTCCTTGCGCCGTCTGGCGCCAAAGCCAACGCGTTTCACTAAAACTATTAATTTAACATAATTTTTTAAGTGCCCTCCACGCGTGCAAAAGCAGTGACTTGGAAAATGATTTAACAACAAACTTATCATCTTCTTTGTTTTTGTATAAGCAGTTTACTTTTTAAATCTGCTTTTAATTTTGTGATCTTATAAATGCTTGAACCTTCTGCGTTAACTCTACTGCCGCCTGCGGTAGTGGTTGTATTGGCTGTTGTTTTACGCCGCCCTATTTTATCGTTATTGATTGGTGCATTAGTTGGCCTTGTTTTAGCTGACCCTAGCAAAGTTCTCTCAACTTTTGCCAGCACATCACTCAAAGTAATGACAGATGAAACCATTGGTTGGTTGATACTTGTGTGTGGCGGCTTTGGTGCGCTTATTGCCTTATTAGTGCGCACTGGAGGGGCTTCTGCGTTTGGTAGTTTGGCTTTAAAGTACACCCGAGGTAAACGATCCTCCTTATTTATGACCTTTTGTTTGGGTGTCGTGATATTTATTGACGATTATTTAAACGCGCTTACCGTGGGTGAAACCATGAAGCGGATCACCGACAAATTTAAAGTGAGTCGTGAAATGCTCGCTTACGTTGTTGATTCAACGGCAGCGCCTATTTGTGTACTCGTCCCTTTGTCAACGTGGGCTGTATTTTTTGGTGGTCTGTTAGTGGATAACGGCATTGCAGAAGAAGGCAAAGGCATTGCCGTTTATATTCAAGCCATTCCGTACATGTTTTATGCCTGGTTTGCGGTGTTGACTGTGGTGCTGGTTATTGCCGGCGTGATCCCTACTTTTGGCCCCATGAAAAAAGCCGAGCAACAGGCGCTAACTCACGCTCCTACTTTAGAGCCTGCGATTTATACTCAAGTACAAACCGCCGATGAATATGCAGTAAAAGCAGCGGAGGAACACTTTGAAGATGCGGATCCTAAAGGTAAGTTATATAACTTTTTGTTGCCGATTATTTTATTAGTCGCATTTACCGTATATTTTGAAATAGATGTGTACAAAGGTCTATTAGCGACAATGGCTGTCACTTTGCCATTTTATGCGTTACAAAAATTAATGAGCTTTAGCGAAATGATTGAGCGTATGCTGGATGGTTTTAAAAGTATGATCCCCGCAATTGGAACCGTGATTGCCGCCTTTATTTTTAAAGATGTATGCGACTTAATTGGCTTACCACAATTTGTGATTGGCAGCTTAAGCCCGTATATGACCGCTGGCTATTTACCTGCGGTGGTATTTATTGCGATGTCGATATTAGCGTTTGCGACGGGTTCAAGTTGGGGGATTTTTGCGGTTTCAATTCCTATTGTCATGCCCCTTGCGACGGCGGTTGATGCAAATATTCCATTGGTGATTGGCGCATTGCTTTCAGCGTCTTCATTTGGTAGCCAAGCCTGTTTTTACTCTGATTCAACCGTACTAGCAGCACAAGGCTCTGGCTGTAATTTGATCAGTCATGCTGTAACGCAATTACCTTATACCTTAATTGCTGCAGGCTTTGCCATCATTGGCTTTTTACTTATGGCCTAGCATGGCAATGGTAGCCATTTTACTAAAATAATAATTAACGCCGTTAAAACAAAACCCAGTCAACAATGGCTGGGTTTTGTTTGGTTTTTGAGTAATTTCAACTTACTTTTGCAATTTTATATCGCTGTAGTAAGCATCTAAACTCGTCACTTTAGTTTGGTTTGGCAAATCAGCAAACTCGCTATCACTAAACTTACTGCCACGTAATTGCACATTTAAGCGGGCTGCTTGTGGATTTAACATGGTTTGCTGGTAGTAGTCTTTAATATCAGCAAGGGTGACCTTTTCTACTTCTGCAATTAGCTTTTGTTTTGAATCAAAATCAAAGTTTTCACGGTACCAATCGTTAATCAATGGACTCATTTCGTCACTTAAATTCTTTGGCTGTTCTTTTAACGAGACCAACGTTGCATTTTTAAGCTGTGCAAATGTCTCTTCACTCATGGCATTAAGCTCAGAAGCGTACTCTTTTTTGAACTTATCAAAGCGTACTTGAATTTCTTTTGGCCCTTTAACCGGCGTTTGAATAAACAATCCAATACCAGAGTAATCCTCAATAGGACGCGCTAATGCCCCTACCGCATAAGCTAGTTGTTCTTCGGTACGCATTTTGTCAAACGCGATTGTTCTAAAGTGTCCTTGTAAAACCGCCGCCTGCGCTTTTTGTTTGTAACCGGGCGTTGGGTGAATGGTCATATCGACAACGGCTACATCGGCTACATCAATATCTTTGTGTAATACGCGCGCTTCACCTAGTTGTGGTAACCAAGCTTTACTGCGGGCAAACTCAGATTTTGTATGATTATTTGGTAAAATAGCCGTTAATTCAGCAGCAATGGCATCAATATCTTTTTGGTTATAGTTACCATAGCTAAATACGCGTAAGTTATTATTTGCTAAGGTGCTTTGTTTTAAGGCTTGTAAATCAGCGAGTGTCAGTGATTGAGCTGCCTTAATAAGCGCGTCAGTATCAAAACTACCGGTTCGAGTCAGTTTTGAATATTCACTAAACGCTTGTGCATACGGGAACTGTTTTTGCTGATTGAGTAAATCACGTTGATAACGGTCAATCGCTTGATTAAATGCTTGTGATGAAATTTCATCGTCAAATCCAGCTAACGCTTGTTTAAGTAAGGTATCTTGTTTATCGGTAAAACCACTTAATGATAAAACTAAGCCATTGCTTGAGCTTAAATTAACATTCATACCGGCAATAGCCGCTTCGGTTCGTAGCTGACTTAATTGAGTGTTATATAAATCTGCCCACACAGAATAAAGGACGGTTGAGTTAATATCACGCAACCCTGTTTGTGTGTTGATATAAACCTCAACTAAACCTTTGGGTTGCTCTGCAAACTGCTGGCTTACTTGGCGCCAGATTTTTACACCGTTTTTATCATAGCTAAGTTCTGGGTGTTTTTGCTCTTTAAAAGCCTGCGTTTTAATTGCAAAACTCTCTGGCAGTAAGTTGTTAACACTTGGTAAGGCTAAATTAAATTCACTTGGTTTTTCCCAGCTGGCAATTTCTGCGTCATTAATGTCGTTAATTTTATATTTGCCATCGTAAAAATGCAGCTCAGAATCTGTATCTTCCTGTTGAGAAATATACCAAATGCGCAGTGTATCGGCATTCAGTTGCTTAAGTACATTGTTAACCGCATCAGCATCAAACTTAGCATAGTAGTACGGTGCGTTTATCGCATGATTTAACGGATAATCTTGCATGCTTTGTGTCAGCGCACTAACGTAGTTAAACTCATCGCCTTTTTCTAAAAATTTAAACTGATTATTTAACGACGTGCGAATTTCATTAAAGTACTTACTATTAACACCCTCACGTTTAATTAAATCAATATATTGCATAATAGTCGCAACTATTGCTTCGCGGTTGTTCATGCCTTCATCAGTCAGCTCTATGTTCACATTTAAAGAGCCATAGTTACCATATTGATTTGGAGAGGCAGACGCTGATAACTGCGATACCCAACCTTTATCACGTAATATTTGTGCTGGGCTACCTGGCATCTCATTGCTAAGTAAATAGGCAACAAAACGATTAGGTTTTACTGCAAATTCAGTTTGATTATTAGTGATTGTAAAGTCGAGCTGTAATTGTTTAACGTCTTCGTTTGGCGAGTAAAAAACACGTTTACCACCGGCATTATCAAAATTTAGCTTGGCTGATACTTTTGGCTTTTCAATATTTTTATTTTTAATATCAGCGAAGTATTTTTCTGCTTTTTTCTGCATTTCTTCAAGTGGTAAATTAGAAATTAACGCCACTTTCATAATATTTGATGAATAATATTTATTATAAAAATCGACTGTTTCTTTATGTAACGAACTATCAGCTTTATCGCCTAACGTTTCAAGGTTACCAATTAAGAATCGATTAGCTGGGTGTTCACCCATCATTTTACGTGCAAGTTTAAATTGGCCAAAAAAGTCCATTTCACGACGCATTGACCACTCAGCATTCACTGCGTTTTTTTCTTTTTCTGTGTATTCTGGGTAAAGCTTAGGGGCTTTAAAAAAGTCTGAAAAGCGGTCTAAGCCTTCATCAAACGCATCGTTATTAATTTTAAACATGTAGTTTGTAATATCGAGCCACGTATAGGCATTATGCGCTCCGCCGTTTTTAGTCATAAAATCGGAGTACCCTTTAGTGTCAGGGTAGCGCTCAGTGCCTAAAAACAACATATGTTCTAAATAATGCGCCATACCTTGCTGGCTCATTGGGTCGTGCAGTAGGCCGACACCTACACTCAATGAAGCAGCTGATTTTTCTGCGCTTGGATCAGAAACTAAAATCACTTCAATATCATTGGCAAGTGTTAGTGTTTTATATTCACGGTTATCGTTAGGGCTTACAACAAGCGTTGGTGATAAAAGTGATGTTTGTGATGATTGAGAAAGAGTGGCGGTATTCGAACAACCGCTTAATATTGCCAGTGCAATTGCACTTAAGCCGATGATGTGTTTCATTTTAGTTATATCCATTGCTGTTAAATATGGGCTTAGTGTTATAAAAAGACTAAATCACTTATAAACTACCATTATCAATTAATACTATGCTACTAATTAGTACTTAATTGTGTAACACATTGTGAATAGTTAATATAAATAATAAGGTAAGTTATGGAAAAGATAATAATAATAGCCATGTTCGTTCAGGTAACACTTTCATTAGTTGTGATGGTAATAATGGGAAAACGACGTTTTGCGGCGGCTAAAAACAAACACATACAGTTAAGTGACTTTGCTGCTATGCGACTTGATAATGCGGGCGATCATGTCAGAGTCGCTGATCGTAATTTTAGCAATCAATTTGAAATACCTGTGCTTTTTTATGCGGGTTGTTTACTTGCTTTACAGCTTAATATGGCGAGTGTCCCTATTGCAGTATTGGTGTGTATATTTGTAGCAACACGCATTATTCATAGCATCATTCACCTTGGTAGTAATCATTTAAGAGCCCGTTTTAGAGTATTTTTGCTAGGCTGCTTAGCTGTGTTTGTAATGTGGGTAATGTTACTGGTGAGCGTACTTTACAACTAGGGTCTGATGACCTTTCAAGGTTAAATTTGCAGCAGTCTGTTTGGTATTTAGGCAAGGCAGAGCCTATGTGGTGTGGTTATTCCCCATAAATAGGCGATAACGCAGCATCAATGCCAAACAGGCGGTGCCCTTCGGGTTCTGCCTAGGGGCGGTTTACTCTTTGTTGCTCGGTTTTTACTTAGCCCACTAGGTTACAAACCTCGCGCCGCGATTAAACCGCCCCTAGTTTGAACAAATTGTAATCCGCAAAGATCAACAGACCCTAACTAAAAAAACGGCGGCTATGATAAGTCGCCGTTATTTTTACGGCTTATTTAGTGCGTTTTAACCTAGGTGCTACAAGCAATAGTGCGCCTAATAACCATGCCATACTGCCACTAGAGTCTGAACTTTGTGGTGGTGTCACTTCTACGTTATCAATTAATGTATTCTCTTTAGGTGTTAAATTTTGTGCTGAATTAGGATCGTCATCAAGCACAACCACCGTTTGTATTGATACTAAGTTTTGATTACTAATAACCACATTTTCATCTGAACATTGCTCTTTAGTAATACCAACCAATGGTACCTCTGCACAATGAACTAAGGCCGCTATTTTATCTAAAGTTTCTTGGCTTTGTGCTGTTATTTGTCCGAAAACGGTAAACCCACCATTTTGTAAATCTAAGTTTTGGCTGTTATCACTCATATTAAAAAACCATTGGCTAGTGGCGCTGTTTTCATTGCCGCCCTGCTTTGCCATGGCAATTGTGCCTTTTACATTTGAGTAAACAGGTTCGTTAATAACCGCTGGCTTGGTTGTAATGGGATCCATTTTGTCAGAAAAAGTAAAACCTCCTCCTTGAATGACAAACTTATCAACAGAGCGGTGTATTACTGTTTGGTTATACGCTGCATCATTAACATAACTTAGGAAGTTTTCTACTGTTTTAGGTGTTTGTTGATCAAACAAGTTAATTTCTATCGTTCCTTGGCTCGTTTGCATTTCGACTATGGTTGCTGCGCTTGAAAAGCTCGCTGCAGTTAAAATTGACGCTAAGATAAGCTTCTTCATTATTATTCCTATTTTTTATTGTCATTAGGCGTCATAGAGTAGTGTTATTCATTTTATAAATCGATACATAAGTACTTAACGCTACAATTCATATCAAAGTAATTACACTGCAGTTACAACTGTTTACATTTTAATTTAAAACACGTTATGGAGAGTTAATTGTCTGAGTGCCTTGGTGTACATCACGGTGACTCTTTTTTTATTAACTTTAAGCCTAGCAAGGTACTTAAAAAGCCCCTTATCAATCACTCTTTTTTTGTTATCATCAGCCTACACAGTGATAGGAGTAAATATAATGGCAAACAACACGACTATTTGTGACTTTGGGCTACACCAAGGTGAACCATACACCCAGCTTCCCGTCAGCTTTTTGAAATGGATGATTGATGTAAATCATCAAAAATCTCAATACGCACATGATGAGCTCGCACGCAGAAAACGGGTTGTAGAGCAGCAACGTGAAGTCTCATTGGCTGAAAAATATGAATAAGTGCGTTTTTTTAACCTCGAACTAGTTTAAACTAGCCGCCTACTATACTGAGTTTTGTTAATCGATAGGTATTTTATGCGTACTCTTGTTTTTCTCATTTTAATTCTTGGTTTATATGGCTGTGCCAGTGACTCTGTCAATAAACCTGCAGCACACTATTTAACTGTTCTTCATACCAATGATAATCATGGTCGTTTTTGGCATAATGAAAAAGGCGAATATGGTATGGCTGCGCGTAAAACCCTAATCGACCAGCTAAGAGCCGATGCAAAAGCACAAGGGCATCAGGTTTTATTATTATCAGGTGGCGATATTAATACCGGTATTCCTGAATCAGATCTACAATTTGCTGAGCCCGATTTCAAAGGCATGTCGAAAATTGGCTATGACGCAATGGCACTAGGTAACCACGAGTTTGATAATCCATTAAGTGTATTAAGACAGCAACAGCAATGGGCTAATTTCCCTCTTTTATCGGCTAATATCTTTGATAAACAAACTAATGAAACTATCTTTGAACGTTATAAAATATTCAACAAAGGCGGCTTAACAATTGCTGTAATTGGGTTAACAACGACAGACACCGCTAAAATTGGTAACCCGCAATACATTGGCCACTTAGATTTTAAAGATCCGGTTGAAATAACCGCCTCACTTACCCAAACATTAAAAGCAAAATACAATCCCGATATTACTATTGCGGTAACGCACATGGGGCATTATGTAGATGCCAATTATGGAATAAATGCCCCAGGTGATGTCACACTTGCCCGCTCTTTAGATAAAAATGCCCTTGATATGATTATTGGTGGCCATTCCCAAGAGCCAGTGTGTATGGCTGCAGAAAATGTCACAGATGAGAATTTTAAGCCAGGTTTAGCCTGTAAACCTGATCAACAAAATGGAACCTGGATAATGCAAGCCCATGAATGGGGTAAGTATGTGGGTAAAGCGGAGTTTAAATTAGAAAACGGTCAATTATCACTGCTAAGTTATCAATTATTGCCCGTTAATTTATACGTAGATAAAAAGCAAAAAGACGGTAGCGTAAAATCCGTACTTGCCGCAAATTACATTAAACCAGATCCAGCGCTACAAACCTTTTTAGCGGCGTACCAACAAAAAGGGGCAAAACAAATTGAAGGTAAAATTGGCTTTGTGAATGACAGACTCGAGGGTGATCGTAACAAAGTACGCTTTGAGCAAACTAACCTTGCTCGCGTTATTATTCAAGCGCAAATGAATACCGTAGGTGCCGATTTTGGCATTATCAGTGGTGGCGGTGTTCGCGATAGCATCAATGCGGGTGACGTGAGTTATAAAGACATACTCAAAGTACAGCCTTTTAAAAACCGTGTCGCTTATATCGATTTCAAAGGCAATGATATTTTAACCTATTTAAATGTCGTGACACGTTTTCCACCAGACTCTGGTGCCTATATGCAATATCACAACTTAGCCTTTGAACTTAAAGAGAACCAAGTAACTAACGTGTTCATCGCCGGCAAGCCGCTTGATATAAACAAAACATACCGCATGAGTATTAATGAATATAATGCTTCTGGTGGCGATAGTTACCCTAAAATTACTCACATGAAAGGATTCGTAAGCACCGATGAAACGGACGCTCAGGCATTAAAACGATTTTTTGCAGAGCACAGCCCTGTTGATGCACATGAGTTTGCACCTAAATAGTAATCTGTATTGAACAGTGATGAGTGTCATTGATATAGTAATGACACTCATAATTCAGGTTTATGTTATCACCAAGCCAATTTAAGCGCACTTCAACCCACAAACCTCTCACACTCTATTTAAGTTGGTAGCTCTCTTAATCAGAGTTATGGTTAAGTAGCAAAGCACGATTACTTTCCTATTATTTCTATATTTCCTTGACCCACATTTGCTAACCCATAACTGTGCATTCGTGAGCGTGAGCCCTCTCCAAATGCTTTCGGTGGGTAGTATAATCCCTTTTGTTCAGGGCAATCATTTAACACGTCATCCAGTGCCGCACGAATTTCACTTAATGTTTTCTCTAGACTGTTATTAAAGTTTGGACGTTTTCTTACTGTATGACCAAGCTCAACTAAACGATAGAAATACTTATTGGCAAGCTCTATCAATTCCTCGGGTACATTCTTGTTATGATTAAGCTTGATCTCTGGATTGTTAGTGCAGTATTCCACAAGCGCTAAATAAAAACATAGAGGTTTGTTTGCCAAAGCTACTTGGTGCTCCAAAGAAACGCTACTCGATAATGTTTTACTTTTTAAATCAATAATCAGGGTTAATGGTTTTGACTCTGTAGTATTTGATTCTGCGTGAACAACCTGTTTTTCATCACTTTTTTTAATATAGGCCAATTTTATTAAGTATGTTAGTAATATACTAAGAATAAAAAGCATCCCATAAATAGCTACCACATCACGCGTAAAATACGGCTGCCTCAAAGACAAAACAATAAACACCACACCATTATTACTATTTAACTCTCGAATAAACTCTGTGGAAGTTTTTAAAGAAGCATCAAATTCATGTTGTGGCGTTATAGCTACAACCTCAATACCGGTACTATCAATAAAGGTGTTTAAGGTTTGAATATAATTAAGTAAAGCTGCTTTATTACCTGAGTGTTTAAGCAGCTCATTAGATAAATCTAACAAAGGTAAGTCTAAAGCGATTCGTTTTTCTATTTGTATTATTTGTAATTTATTTACTTGCTGTTGTTTTTGCATTGTCGAAATATAAAAAACAGACGAGAAAACCAAGAATAAAAAAATTGTGCATATTATCCATATTAACCTATTCATTACGATTCCCCTATAAAGGTAACGGGGTAACTGTTGCACTGCCAATATGGCTCAACATCTTGATAATATTGAAACGATTGTTCTTTAGACATACTCAATAAGTGAGACTGTACAGCACAGAGTAAATCAGTATTGTTATGCTGCATTTTTAAGTACCAACGGGTACCTGCAATATTACTGCTGATAGGCGTAATATAATTTTCTGAGAAGCGCTTACTATCACTTTCTCTCCAAAAAGAGGCAATAAGGTCAACTTCTCCGTTTGCCAGTAGTTCCCGCAATTCATTATGTGAGCTGGCATAGGTTATTTTTAGCTGAGCAACATTAAGCCCTAATTGCTTAAATGTTTGTTTTGGCAAAATATGTCCAGAGCGGCTGGTAGGGTAATCCAGTAAGCCTATTTTTTTATCTAAAAAGTATTGTTTCGTGATCAGTGGTTTTTCTTTTGAAGATATAAAGAACGCAGTGTAATCTGAAAAGCCCACCACTGGCTGATAATTGTAAGTCGTCTCAGCTCTAAACGCTTCCATAATATTATTCTTAGCTAAAATTAAATCCGCAATACCTTTACCTACAAACTCTAAGCTATCAACGGTTCTATATCCCCAATAGCCAATAACAGAGCCATATTGTTTAGCAACAACCTTATCATCACATAGGTTTTGAGTGAGTAATTGAGCAACATACTTTGAGGGTGTAAATACTATAAGCTGATTTTGATTAGCCGTTGCTGTTGTTTGGCATGTCGTTGATGTTTCTATCATCACTGGGAAGGCTATTTCTTTTTCATCCACAACTATTTGACCTGCAAACCAACTAAACAACAACGCTATAAACATAAATGTAACAATTGCTGTTTTATGCAACATTAACTTTTTAATATTCAAAAAACACCGATTTAAAATAGAGTAATAACTCATTTGAACAATTTTAATTACTTATTACAATAGGTAATTTTACCCATCAAAGTTAAGCTTTTGATTTTAATTAATTTTAAATAAGAAAATATGAATTTTATTGAGTCCTTTCTATCAATACAAAAAATGAGGACAATTGACCTTATAAGCTTTTACAAATTAGATATCACACTTACTAGGATGCCTCGATGCAGATAAATGTAAAATATTCGCTTTCATTAACACTTTTAATTAGTGCAATATTTGCAAGCACAGACTGTAATGCGTGGGGGCAAAACGGCCACCGCGTTGTTGGAAAAATTGCAGAGTCGCACATAAGCGAAACCACCAAAGCTGCACTTATTCCTTATCTTAACGGTGAATCTTTAGCACAGGTTTCCACATGGCCAGATGAAATGCGCTCTGCACCAGGTGATTTTTGGCAAAAAAAGTCATCACGCTGGCACTATATTAATGCAGATGACAATGCAAAATTTAGCTTTAACCACGACCACACTGAACATAAAGAATCAGTAACAAACATATTAGAAGGCATTCACTATTCAATTCAAGTATTGAAAGATGATAAAGCAAGCCTTGCAGCAAAGCAGTTTAGTTTACGTTTTTTAGTGCACCTAGTCGGCGACAGCCATCAACCATTTCATGCAGGTAGAGCTGAAGATAGGGGCGGTAATCGCATTAAGGTTTCTTTCTTCAACCAACAAACCAATCTTCATAGCTTGTGGGATACTAAGCTAGTAGAAAATGAAAATTTATCTTTTACTGAATATGCTCAATTTATAAATACCAACAACAGCGAACTAATTAGCGAGTATTTACATAGCACGCCAACAAGTTGGCTTGAAGAGTCACATAACCTTGCTTTACAAATATACAAATCAACAGATGAGAATATTAGCTACGACTATATTTTCACTAACACCCCTATTGTGAAAACCCGCTTGCAACAAGCTGGAATTCGCTTAGCTGGATTGTTAAATACATTATTTGATCCTACTACAAAAAAACTTTTCGATGTCGAAAACAATAAAAAGAATTCTTTACGAACTAATTAGTTATAAGTTGATGTCTTATATTTAATTTAATGAATATGTAATAAATTATGCTTAGTATACTCATCTTACTTTTGAAGACTAATCTAGTTGGTTTAAATATTGTAAGTTAGTACCTATTAATTAGCTTTTATATTTCATTTGAGATAGAAAAGTTAGTATAATGTTAAGTGCTTAAGTCATAACCTCGTTGAGGCGCTGACAATAACGACAAAATATATAAAAAGTTTAATTATTTAACTACACGGGAAAATTAAATGAAAATTCAAGTTCGCAAAACGGCTTTATCACTTGCGATAGCTGCATGCATAAGTGCTAGTGGCGCTGCATTCGCAAGTGATACGACTTCATCAGTTAAAGGTCAGATTTTTGGCCCGAGCGGAAGCCCTGCTGCAAATACAAAACTAATACTTGTCCATGAACCTACAGGTACTCGCAGAGTAGTAACAACAAATGAGTCAGGTACATATAACGCAACCGGTTTGCGTGTAGGTGGCCCTTATAAAATTGTTATCGACTCTGAAGTATTTAGAGATGTTCAAATAGAGGATGTTTACCTTTCTCTTGGTGAAGTTAGACAGATAGATCAGCAATTATCTAGTACAGATATGGAATCTATTGTCGTTACAGGAACTCCTGTTTTTTTTAACTCTTCTGCAAATGACTCTTACTTTGGAGAAGATGCTATTCAATCTGTACCTAGCATTGGTCGTGATATTAAGGATATAGTTAGAAATAATCCTCTAGTCGTTGTTCAGCCTGGTAACGAGAGCTCCATGACTATCGCTGGTTCAAATCCAAGAACTAACTCGATAACAGTCGATGGCATTCCTTTAAACGATGATTTTGGTCTTAACAACAACGGCTATCCTACCCAACGTAACCCTTTTCCACTAGACGCTTTAGATCAAGTTTCTGTATCTGTTGCTCCTGTTAACGCTAAGTCAAGCGGCTTTACAGGTGGAAACGTTGACGCCGTATTCAAAACAGGTACTAATGAGCTGCATGGTAAAGTTTTTTACGAAAAACTGAGTAGTGATTGGGCTGGTACACCAAAAAATAGTGATGGGGAAAAGCTTGAACTTGATTTTGAAGAGAAAAACTATGGGTTTTCATTCGGTGCCCCATTATTAGAAGATAAGTTATTCTTTTTTGGTGCTTATGAAAAGTTTGAGTCACCACAACAGCTTGAATATGGAATTGCGGGTAGCAGTGTAGGAACAAATAAAACAACTGTAACCAGTTCCGATTTAGAAGCAGTTAGAAAAATCGCAAACGATGTGTATGGTATTAATGATATTGGCAGTACAGATACTCAACCTGAGCTTGAAGATGAAAAGTATATAGCTAAGATTGACTGGAACATTAGTGACTATCATCGTGCAAACTTAGTCTACATGCATAATGAAGGTAACAATACTAGAAATATGACTAGTAGTAACCGAGAATTAAAACTAGATACACACTGGTATAATAAGTTTGAAAAACTTAACAACTTCAGTTCTACACTTTACTCTGATTGGACTGATGAATTTTCTTCACAAATAAGTGTTACGAAAAAGTCTGTAGAAACTGGGCAAGTTTCGTTAAACAGTGGTTTAGGCCTTGGCGACATTACGATTAATAATCTTGATGTAGATAATGATGGGGAAGAAGGTGCTATTGCTTTCGGATCTGATGAATCTCGCCATTCAAACTCGCTAGAAAATGATCTCTTCACTATTAAACTTGATGGTACCTACTTACTTGACGAGCATACTCTAGAGTTTGGTATTAAGTACGATGTGTTAGATATTGAAAACCAATATTTGCCTGGCTCTAAGGGTGTAATTAGCTTTGATAGCTTGGAGGATTTTGAAAATAGAATTGCATCTCGATACAGCTATGAAAATGGCGTAGGTAATGATCCTTTAGCAGTTGCCGCGAGTTTTACTCGTAAAGATATTGCTTTGTATGTTAATGATACATGGGATTATAGTGATGATCTGACTCTAACGGCAGGTCTACGTTATGAGCGATTAGGTTCAGATGATAAGCCTACATTTAATCAAGATGTATTAGATAGAACTGGTTACGATAATACTTTTAACCTTGATGGTGTTGATATTTTCTTACCACGTTTAGGCTTTACCTATAGAGCAACTGATGATGTGGTTGTTAGAGGTAGCGCTGGTCGCTACGCAGGTGGTAATCCTAATGTTTGGATTTCAAACTCGTATTCTAACGATGGAACAAGTAAGCAAACTTTTTCTGATAGAGATGTTTTCTTGCCTGAAAATGCGCTTAATAACCCTACCCCTGATGCTATTGCAGCTATAAACAGTGGTACTAGTGGTTCACCATCAAACTTTATTGATCCAACTTTTGATATTCCATCTCAATGGACATATATGCTTAACACTGACGTTACGCTTGATATCCCTGTGATTGGAGATAATGTCGCTTGGACCTCTACTGCTATATATACTAAGAAAGAGAATACGGCTGAGTGGGTTAATGCTGCTTTATTACAAGAGGGTGATGTAGTCGGTTCAACGATTGATGGAGCGTTACCATTTTATGACACGCGTGAGCTAGAAATAATGCTTACTAATGCTGAAAAAGACGGGCGATCTATTATTCTAAGTACTGGAATATCAAAGTCATACTTAAATGGCTTTAAATTTGATGCTTCATATACTTATCAAGATGTAACTGAGGGTAACCCAGGTGGCTCTTCGACGGCCAGAAGTAATTACCGTTATGGACACTTTGGTGATCACCAACAAACTCAAATAGGAACATCAAGTTACGAGACTGAACACAGATTCGTATTGAACTTAGGTTATTCTGCGGAACTTATTGAGAACTACAAAACTAACTTTAACTTATTTATTGAGCGTCGCTCAGGGGCAGCTTATAGTCATCTAGCAAACCTTAGGAATTTAACTGGAGGTAGATTCTTTGACCAAGATTTAATTCAACCTTCAGGTGGTAATACTTATGGTGGTAACTATTTAGCTTATGTTCCAACTAAAAACGATCCAAATGTTCGTTATGAAGATGGAGCAACAGAAGCTGAAGTGCTTGCTCACTTCGAGAAGTTAGGCCTTTCTGGTTATGCTGGCGGCTTTGTTGATAGAAGTGCTAGCAACGCTCCATGGGTCACGACAATGGACTTATATGTTTCTCAAGAGATCCCTGGATTCTCTAAAGATCATCGCGGCGAGTTTTACTTCGTTGTAGACAATCTACTAAACCTTATTGATTCATCAAAAGGTAAAGTATATCGTCAAGACTTCGGCACTCGTAATGTAATAGCGATGGATATAGACCCAAACACTGGTCAATATTTGATAGGTAACCCAATAGATGATGACTTCACTTTTGAAGCTGAAGATTCAACATATAAAATTAAGTTAGGTGTTCGTTACACGTTCTAATTTGATTAATTAAATTAGTCTATTTAAAAGCCCACTTTGTGGGCTTTTTTATGCCTGTAATTTATTTTTTAATTTATCAAAAATAGCGATTAACTGGCGTTGTTCATCATCTGACAGGCAGCTTAATAATGCTTGCTCCCATTGCAATGCTTGTGGCGTTATTTTTTCATATAAAGCCATGCCCTTATCACTTAACATCAAAAATGCAGCGCGCTTATCATGCTTATTTAACTCGCTATAGATAAGCCCTTCATCTATCAGCGCTTTTACCGCTCTTGATACCGTCGACTTATCCATATCTGCTTGAGTACATAACTGCTTTGCTGTGCTTTGGCCTGATTGAGCTAAATTAGCCATTATTCGCCACTGAGGAATAGTTAAATCAAACTCTTTTTTATAAATGCTCGAAAAATCATTACTTACCTGTGTTGCTAAGTGCGTTAATTGATAGGGCAAAAATGTCGTTAAATCTATTTTCATATTGAATCACTTATTTATTTACACACGACTTTTATCTGTTCACTTTTATTTACAACGGTCATAATCAGTGTATTTGATATTAGTCTCACTTGAGAGTATCTTAGCGTAAATAACAAAAATATAACACTCCCCCATTTCTACAGGAGTCAGTAATGGCGACACAATTAAACTACATGACCGGCTTTGGCAATGAATTTGAAACCGAAGCGCTGCCTGGTGCATTACCGATTGGTCAATTTAGTCCGCAAAAAGTAAAATACGATTTATACGCAGAGCAATTTAGTACCACTGCATTTACCGCTCCGCGCGCCGATAACCGCCGCACGTGGATGTACCGTATTCGTCCATCAGTTGTACAAGGCGATTACACAGCCATAGACAATGGCTTAATTAGAACAGCACCTATTACTGAAGTGCCAACGCCGCCCACCATGCTTCGTTGGGATCCCATTGATATACCAGCAGAACCTACTGATTTTATTGATGGGCTGATCACTATGGCTGCAAATGGCAGCGCCAATGGGCAAGCCGGTATTGGCATTCATGTTTATGTCGCCAACAAATCAATGGACAAACGCTTTTTTTATAACGCCGATGGCGAAATGTTATTTGTACCACAACACGGCGAGTTATTACTTAAAACTGAGTGTGGGCATTTAAGTATTAAAGCCGGTGAAATTGCGGTCATTCCGCGCGGCATTAAGTTTCAGGTTCAATTATTAACTGACACAGCCCGTGGGTACATTTGTGAAAACTACGGCCATGCTTATGTTCTTGCTGAGCGCGGCCCTGTTGGCGCAAATGGTTATGCTAATGACCGTGACTTTCAATATCCAGTAGCGGCTTTTGAAGACATTGAAGGCGAATTTGAACTGATTGCTAAATTTAATGGCAATATGTTTCGTTGTGATATTGGTCATTCTCCTCTTGATGTTGTTGCTTGGACAGGTAACAGTGCGCCTTACAAATACGATTTGGCTCGCTTTAATGTCATGAATACCGTTAGCTTTGATCACCCCGATCCATCAATTTTCACGGTACTAACCTCGCCATCAGGCACTGAAGGCGTTGCAAATATCGATTTTGCTATTTTCCCACCGCGTTGGATGGTGGCTGAAAACACCTTCCGCCCGCCTTACTATCACCGTAATATTATGAGTGAGTTTATGGGTTTAATTGAAGGCGTTTATGATGCAAAAGAGCATGGTTTTGTACCTGGAGGGATGAGCTTACATAACTGTATGTCGCCGCATGGTCCTGAGGCGGATGTATTTGAAAAAGCGTCAAACGCGGACTTAGAACCACAACGCTACGATAATACGCTGGCGTTTATGTTTGAGTCACGTTATGTGATATCGCCGACTAAATACGCATTAGAAGGTAAAGAGCGCCAAGCTAATTACACTGACTGCTGGCGCACAATTAAAAAACACTTTAACGGCAATCAAGGGTAATTAGATTATGAAGCTTTATACTTATTTTCGCTCATCTGCAGCGTATCGTGTGCGCATCGCATTAAACCTAAAAAATATTGATCACCAGTTGGTGCCGGTAAACTTACTAAAATCAGAGCAACAAAGCACAGATTACTTACAGAAAAACCCCCAAGGACTTTTACCTGCTTTAGAAACAGAAGACGGCGTATTAGGTCAATCTCTAGCAATTTTAGAGTACCTTGAAGAGCAATACCCTGAAACACCATTACTGCCTGGTAATGCATGGCAAAAAGCACATATTCGCAATTTAAGTTATGCAATTGCGTGTGATATTCACCCGATTGATAATTTACGTGTGCTTAAGTATTTAAGTAGTGAACTCAATGTTGATGATGAAGCAAAAAATAAATGGTACCGCCACTGGGTTGAAGTGGGTTTTGAAAAAATAGAACGCATGCTCGATAGTAAAAATACATTTTGCGCAAGCGAGTCGCCAAGCTTAGCTGATGTATGTTTAGTACCGCAGGTATTTAATGCCATTCGTTTTAAAGTAGATATGGCTGCCTACCCTAAAATAGCAGCCATATATCAGCGTTGTAATGAGTTGGCAGCCTTTATTGATGCAGCCCCTGAAAATCAACCTGATGCAAACTAATAGAGTAAATTAACTTTTAAGTGCACTGTGTATTACCGTCACATGCTCAATTAAATCTAAGCCCAGTTCGGTTAAATAACCGCCATCTGGGCTATCTATAACCCCTTTATCGAACAAACGTTGTGCTGCGCTTAGTAAGGCGGGTTCAGCATCAGAATGAAGTTTAATTCCCTGCATTTTGCTTTCGCGTGGGAATTTGGCAAGTAGTGTAAATTCGTCAATCATCGTTTGATTAAATAGCATATGTGTTCACCTTTTTATTGTTCTGTGTTTTACTGAAGTTGTCTTACTTACCCTAGCATGTTTTTTTGCTAAGTGTAGTTATTTTAAACACCTTGAGGTTATTCATGCGTTATTATTTTACTTTTATAATTGCTGTTTTATGCTTGTGTTTTTCAGCTTTAAGCTACGCTAACACAATAAAAACGCTTCCTGTTGTTGATGCTACCCAGCTTATAAACACAAACACTGAGTGCTGGTATGATAATAAACGCTATAGCGAAGGTGCCATAGTGCAGGTTCATTCTGTTACGCTTATTTGTGCTGCAAAATACACCCAACATAACAACAGTCAGTTGATGTGGCTAAAGCTTGATAAGCAAGGTAACCTTATTTATCCTAAGAAGCCCTCTACTATTACCGTAAATTAATCAAGATTAACAATCTGGAATCTGCCAGCCATCTCCAAACTATTAAGATGCGGCGGTATACGTTACAATACATGGAGTTTAAAAAAGCAGTGTGACTATGAATAATCAACCAAAAAACCCGCTTCATGGGGTAACTTTAGAGCAAATCCTTGTTGAACTAGAACAACGTTTAGGCTTTAAAGCAATGGGCGAGCAAGTAAATATCAAATGTTTTACCGATTCGCCAAGTATAAAATCAAGCTTAAAATTTTTACGTAAAACGCCTTGGGCAAGGGATAAAGTAGAAGCGCTTTATATTCATACCATTAATAACAAGCCGTTACGTAAACCTAGAAATAAACCTAAGCAATCTGAATCTTCACAACCTGATACATCGGGTTTTGTATGGCCTTCTATTAAAAAATAAAAGGCTCAAAAAAATAGCAATGGCGTAACAACTTACGCCTTTTTAATCAGTTATTTGCTCTTGGCATATTACATTTAACGATGCTGGGTGGATACTTACCACTACTTTATCTGCAGATTTAACCTCGCCATCAATCACGTAATTTAGCGTTTCATCTGCGCTTATTTCTACACGTTTTGCATTGGTATAATGCGAGTTAATAGCAAGATGCGTTTGCGTAATACTGCTAAACATCAGCTCAGCAATACTTAATACCGTGGTTTCATTATCTTTGTTTGGCGTTAGCCAATTTACATCCAATAACCCATCGCGGTGGTCGGGTTGCCCGCCCCCTTGCGCTAATAACGTAGTGAATGGGGCAGCATTTGCCACAATAAAACTATTTGTATTAATAGTCTCAGGCTCATTATCATCTAATTTAACTATCAGCTGTTGCGCTTTATTTTCGCCAAATGAGTGTAAAAAACCATTTAAATAAGCAAGTTGACCTGATTTATTTTTAGACTCTCGATCCGCTTTTTCAATCATTGCATGCTCAAAGCCAATACCAATTAATAATAGCATCAGCTCATCATTACAATACGCGGTATCAATAAGGTTAGCTTGACCATCAATGATTAAATCACATGCTTGCTCAACAGGAATAAATTTAGATTTTATCCCCATTAATACATGAGCGAGCGCATTTGCTGTGCCCAGTGGTATTATTCCTAATCGACAAGACGTACCCACCAACACACTGGCAACCTCAGTTACAGTTCCATCGCCACCACAAGCAATAATAATATCGGGGTGGTTTTCTATAGCCTGTTTAGCCAATGTAATGCCATTTTGTTCTGGCGTAGTTTTTAAAATGGTTAAATCGTAATACGCAGATAAACGCGCAATAATTAAATGCTCTTTTTCAGACCACAACTTAGTACCTGATACCGGGTTAGCAATTAAGTACGCTTTGTTTTTTATCAGTAGCTCACCCTTACGGTGGCGCTTAACTAAATGGCGTAATTGGCGTTTATTAAGATTGGCTGTTTCACGTGTTTCTTTGATTTGAGCAAGAATGTCATGTACATCAGCTTCTTTATTTTGACTCAATAAATACGCTGCCATAACAAACACCGAACGTCCGCGACCTAATGCACAATGCACCACAACACGACGGTCTTTCTTTATATGGTGGTGGATCCAGTTAATTGCCTGGTTTAATTGCGAGTGAGTAGGCACACTATGATCAAGAACAGGAATGTTTAAATAACTAATATTTTCTTGGGTAGATGTCCACTCAAGTCCATCAAATTCACAAGTCACATCTAAAATAGCGGTAATGCCATTTTCTTTTAATGTATCTATATCAGAGGGAAACAAACGACATGCTAAAAATAAGTTATCGTTTATTTGTTGAATTGGGGGTACCTTATCGTGTTTGCGTGACCATGCATTATAAATTTGTGCACCTAACAAAAAAGGAACAAATGCCCAACGAATGTAAAAAGGGATAACGCCATTTTCTCGCTTTCTGAATATTTTCCCCGCATTAAAAAAATAAGCACCGCTGACCAATATCAGCGACAGCGCCGTCCAAAAAAATGCAACCGCGAAGTAAACAGAATTAACCTTTAATCCCAGTACTATAAATACTAATGCTGTTACAAGATAACTGACTGCAGCCCACATGTGCTCTCCTTTAAGTTGGCAGCGCCATATTAGCGCCTTTAATATAGTTCTAACTAGCAAATAATACGCCAAAAAAGCAATTTATCTTGTTTGTTGTCGTTTCGCCACCGGCGTTGATATCACATCAATTGGCTATAACCCACTGTTAATCAATGCTTTTATAATATAAAAAGGAATGACTTCACGCTAAAACATCGTACTCAGTTTTTATTGATTACGCTTAAATAAAAGCAGCTTAATTTATATAACTCTTTCATATTTACAACAATATCAGTCAAATATTCATAGTTATTTAATGCTTCAACTTATTATTTATCAAATGGCATAAGTAATGTTTTCATCGCTGGGCGCAGTGCAATCAATACAGTTTCCTCGGTCAATTCAGGAAATAACATTTTTCGTAATAGCAGTCCGGCCATCACTGAGAAAATCACATTAATGCGGCTTTCGAGTTCTTGCTCTGAATGTGATTTTATTAAACTACTTTCACTGACTAATAAATCACGCATTCTGTTACGTGCTTGCGTATCAGCCTCGCGTAGTAATAAAGCGACTTTTTTGTTTCTACTGGCCTCTGCCATCATGTCTAAGTCAACTACGCAGGCCCCCGTGTCCATATGACGCTGCACACCATGGTGTAAGCCATCAAGTAACACTGTTAAAATATCGCCAGGTTGATCTTCAAACTCTTGAAATATGGAAAACATTTCTTCCATATCTTGTTTAATAATACTTTCAATTATGGCTTCTTTACTTTCAAAGTAATTATAAATATGGCCGGCACTCATCCCGGCTGTTTTAGCTATTTCTGCCATACCTGCGCCATGGTAGCCTTTGCGACGAAAACAATCAGCAGCGGCGGTTAATACCTGCTCGCGACGCGCTTGTGCTTGCACCGGATCTAGGTGTTTTTTATTTTTAGGTTTCATTTGAAACTCCAGTATCGAGTCTCTCAACTCGAAATATTTAGCGCTTACTGCTTTGATCACAAAAAATAAACGCTAAACGGGCATTACTTTAATCACGCATAAAACCTTTTATTGTTAACAGGCTTTATGCGTACTAATTTACTTAACGGTTGAAGTAGTGGTCTGCCAGCCACCGCCAACCGCTTTGTATAAATTGATTTGGCTTGCAAGCACAGCTTGTTGGCCCGTGATCAATTGCTGCCTTGCGCTATACCAAGTTCGCTGAGCGTCAAGCACTTGTAAAAAGCTATCAACCCCTTTGTCGTAGCGCGCCTGCGATAATTCAAAGGTTGTCTTTCGGCTTTGTAATAACTCCTCAAGAGCCATTAACTGTGCGTTATAGCCTTCTCTATCCGCAAGTACATCAGCAACTTCACGAAATGCTTGCTGTATTTTTTGCTGGTACGTTGCTACAGCAACTTGTTGCTCTGCGTTAGCGACATCTAAATTTGCTTGATTTCGACCCATATTAAAAATAGGTAAATTTACCGATGGCATGAAGCTCCATGTGCCTGAGCCTGCATCAAATAAATTACTTAAATCACGTGATGCAGTTCCTGCATTGGCAGTTAAACTAATGCTCGGGTAAAACGCTGCACGGGCAATACCAATATTAGCGTTAGCGGCTAACAGCTGATGCTCTGCTGCTTTTATATCTGGTCGCTGCGTTAGTAAATCAGAAGGTAAACCCACAGGCACACTAGGCAAGTCTAATAAATAATTTAATGACTTACTTGGCAGTAAATCCTCACCTACCGTTTTACCTACTAATAAATCAAGCGCGTTTTTATCGCGTTTCACTAAACGTTGGTATTTAGCAATATCAACTTTCGCTGTGGCTACCGTACTTTTAAGCTGTTCCAGCGTAATTTTAGAAGCGGCACCTAAATCAACACTTTTTTGGGTTAATGATAAGGATGCTTGCTGCGATGATAACGTCTCTTGTGCCAACGCTAACAACTGTTGATCGGTCGCGTAATTTAACCAAGCATTAGCAAGCTCTGCAATTAACGACACTTGCATGGTGTATTGGCTCAGCTGAGTTGAATAAAGCGTTTGTAATGCTTGCTCTGACTGATTGCGTACTTTACCCCATAAATCTAACTCGTAAGCCGTCATGCCTACCGTTGCACTGTATTGAGAACTTATTTGTGGTTGACCACTTGCTGATAAATCGCTGGGTAAACGCTGACGACTTCCTGATGCATTAAAATCCAGTGATGGATATAACGCAGAATCTTCGATCTGATATAAACCACGCACTCGTTGCACATTAAGTGCTGCTATTTGCAGGTCTTTATTATGTTCAAGACTTTGTGATATCAGTGTTTTAAGTTTTTCATCATTAAAAAACTGCTGCCATTTTAACGAGGACACCTGCTCATCCCCTGTCTCTGATGCATACGCATCAGGGACAGGTAAATTTAGCGCTTCTTGTTGAGGAGCTAACTGACATCCAGATAAAATTGCTAAAGTAAAAGCACTAAAACTGATTGCTCTTAAACTCATTATACTTCCTCCTCGGAGGTGGTTTTAGCTTTTCCTGAAAACAGTCTACGTACTAAAACAAAAAACAACGGTACAAAAATAACAACCAATGACGAGGCGGCAAGTGTTCCACCAATAATTGAAATACCTAATGCATTTTGTGCACCTGAACCAGCACTTGAGGCAATAGCTAATGGAAGCACACCACACACAAAGGCCATTGAGGTCATTAAAATAGGACGTAAGCGAAGGCGTACAGCGGCAATCGCCGAGTCCACTAAGCTTAAGCCTTCTTCCATTTTATGAATCGCAAACTCAACGATTAAAATGGCATTTTTAGAGGCTAAACCTATGGTGGTTAATAAACCCACTTGTAAGTAAATATCGTTTGATAAGTTACCCATAAAGGCGGCTACAATCGCACCAAAAATACCCAGTGGCACAATCATCATTACTGCAAATGGTACTGACCAACTTTCATAAAGCGCTGCTAAACATAAGAATACAAATAACAGTGATAATCCATATAACAACGGCGCTTGACCGCCACTTGATCGCTCTTGATATGAAATACCAGTCCATTCAGAAGCAATACCTTGTGGTAACTGCTTAACTAAACGCTCCATTTCATCCATGGCTTGACCTGTACTGTAGCCTGGCGCTGCACTGCCTTGGATTTCCATTGCTGAAAAGCCGTTATACCTTTCCAAGCGAGGCGAACCATAAGACCAATAAGAACTAGCAAATGCTGAAAATGGCACCATATCGCCGTTTTTATTACGCACATACCATTTGTTTAAGTCCTCAGGCACCATTCTCGCATCGGCTTGACCTTGCAGGTATACTTTTTTCACGCGACCACGGTCGATAAAGTCATTTACATAACTACTACCCCATGCTGTCGAAAGCGTACTATTAATATCACCTTGCGACACACCAAGCGCTTCTGCTTTTGCAAGATCAATATCCAGCTGTAACTCAGGCATATCTTCTTGCCCATTAGGGCGAACACCTGCCAATATTGGACTTTGACTCGCCATACCCAATAACTGATTGCGCGCTTTTAATAGCTCATCATGACCTAAACCGACACGGTCTTGTAAAAACATATTAAAGCCATTTGCGGTTCCAAGTTCAACAATCGCCGGAGGTGGAAATGCAAATACAAATGCCTCTTTAATCGTTGAAAAATACCCCATGCCTTTTCCTGCAACGGCGCCCACTGATAGGTCGTCACGTTGGCGCTCATCCCAGTGCTTTAAGCTAACAAAGCCAATTGCTGAGTTTTGTCCAGAGCCTGCAAAACTAAAACCTGTTACCGTAAAAATTGAACTAACGGCTTCAGATTGATCTTCTAAATAGTGGTTTTCAACTTTTTTAACCACTTCAAGCGTTTGCTCTGTAGTAGAGCCTGCAGGAAGCATTACTTGGTTAAACAAAATACCTTGGTCTTCATCAGGTAAAAATGCCGTTGGTAAGTTTGAAAAAATAGCCACCATGCCGCCTACAATTAATGCATAGCTAAGCAAGTAGCGCTTAGAATGCTTGATCATGCGGCCAACAAAACCTTGCGCACCTTTATTGGTTTTATCAAAACCACGGTTAAAGCCTGAGAAAAAACGACCAATAAAGCTACCATCGGTGTGAACATGGCTAGGCTTTAATAACGTAGCACACAGTGCGGGAGTTAAAATAAGCGCAACCAGTACCGACAGCCCCATCGCCGACACTAAGGTAATAGAGAACTGACGATATATAACCCCAGTAGAGCCACTAAAGAATGCCATTGGAATAAATACAGCCGACAGCACCATAGCAATACCTACCAGTGCCCCTTTAATTTCATCCATCGATTTTCGCGTTGCTTCAACCGCAGAGAGCTTTTCTTCGGTCATTAAACGCTCAACGTTTTCGACAACAACGATCGCATCATCTACGAGTAAACCAATGGCCAGTACCATCGCAAACATCGTGAGGGTATTAATGGAATACCCAAAGGTAAATAGAATACCAAACGTACCTAGCAATACGACAGGCACCGCAATGGTTGGAATAATAGTTGCTCTGAAGTTTTGTAAAAATAAGTACATTACAACAAATACCAAAACAACCGCTTCGATTAGGGTATGTACTACTTTTTCGATTGATAATGCAACAAAAGGAGTAGTGTCATAAGGCACAACCGCCTCTAAACCTTCTGGAAAAAATGGTTTAAGTTCTTCAAGTGCATCTTTTACACCTTGTGCTGTATCTAAGGCGTTTGCGCCACTGGCTAATTTAACCCCTAAACCCGATGCCGGTTTACCATTAAAGCGCGCTACAACACCGTAGTTTTCACCACCGAGTTCCACATCAGCAACATCTTGTAAACGCACTACCGAGCCATCGCTGTTGGTTTTAACTAAAATATCTTTAAACTGCTCAGGTGTTTGTAATCGGCTTTGAGCCGTCACCGTTGCATTAAGCTGTTGACCAGCCAATGACGGCATACCACCAAGCTGACCTGCCGACACTTGCGCATTTTGTGCTTTTATTGCCGCAGAGATATCGTTTGGCGTTAGTTTATAACTTTGTAACTTAGCCGGATCGAGCCAAATACGCATTGCATATTGAGAGCCAAACAATTGTACTTCGCCCACCCCATCAACACGCGCTACAATATCTTGCACGTTTGATGACACATAATCACCAATGTCAATATTGGTCATACTGCCATCTTGCGATACAAAACCAACAACGAGTAAAAAACTAGACGATGACTTAGCAACTACCACACCCTGTCGTTGCACTTCTTCAGGTAATAATGGCGTAGCTGTTGCTAGTTTATTTTGCACTTGCACTTGTGCAATATCAGGGTTAGTTTCTGCATCAAAGGTAAGAGTTAATGTTGCTGAACCACTTGATTCAGAGGTCGATGACATATACAACAAGCCATCTAAACCTTTCATTTTTTGCTCAATAACCTGAGTCACCGAGTCCTCTAAAGTACGCGCAGAAGCACCAGGGTAGTTAGCTGTGATCGTAATAGCAGGCGGTGCAATAGACGGATACTGAGCAACGGGTAAACTTTTAACCGCAATAATGCCTGCAAGCATCACCACAATAGCCAGTACCCATGCAAAAATAGGCCTGTCGATAAAAAATCGTGACATGAAATTCTCCGTTATTGGCTGTTATTTGCTGATGACTGTACTTGTGAAGCAGCAACCGGTGCACCAGGGCGAATTTTCTGTAGCCCTTCTACAATCAATTGATCGCCATCAGCTAAACCGTCGGTAACCAACCAGTTAGCGCCCAAAGTACGCTCTACCTTTAATACACGGCTTTCAACGGTATTGTTTTTGCTAACAACCATAGCCGTAGGTTCGCCTTTAGTATTGCGGCTAACGCCGCGTTGAGGAGCGAGAATTGCATTAGATTTCACCCCTTCAACAACCTCAGCACGTACATACATACCAGGTAGCAATAGTTTTTCAGGGTTTGGAAACTTCGCGCGTAACGTTACCGAACCCGTACTTGGGTCAACCGTCACTTCAGAGAACTGTAATGTTCCCTTATGAGGATACGCAGAGCCATCTTCCATAATAAGTTCAACATCTGTTTGCGTGGTTGAATCAACCCCTAAAGAACCCGATGCCAATGCTCTTTTTAGCTTGGTTAGTTCATTGCTTGATTGGGTTAAATCTACATAAATTGGATCAAGCTGAGTAACGGTTGCCAATGCTGTGGTTTGAGCTGCGCTGACTAGTGCCCCGACAGTGACACTTGATTTACTAATTTGGCCGCTAATTGGCGAAGAAACATGGCTATAATCAAGATTAATTTGCGCGCTTTGTAACTGTGCTTTCGCCGTTAATAGTTCTGCAGATGCTTGCTTGTATGCTGCATCGGCTTCATCAAAGTCTTGCTGGCTTACCGCTTTAATTGCTAATAATTCTTTATAACGCGACGCTTTAGATTTACTGCTTGCAATACTAGCCTCTGCGCGCGCAACGGCCGCTTTGCTGGCTGCGAGTTCTGCTTCAAAAATGTCAGGATTAATTTGATAAAGCGCTTGGCCTTGCTCAACCTGTGTGCCTTCTTCAAATAACCGAGATTGAACAATACCACTGACTTGAGGACGAATTTCAGCAATTTGAAACGCACTAACACGCCCTGGTAATTCTTTTTTAAGTGTAATAGCTTGGCTTGTTAAGGTGACCACACCAACAGGTGTCGCTGCAGGAGCAGAAGCCTTAGGTTGTTCAGCTACCTGATCACAACCACTTAAAGCAACAGAACCAACGAGGGCCGAAAATACAAAAAAAGCGATGCGGGAACGCTGCATGTCAAATACCTTTTAGTTTAGAATGAACGATCATTCTAAACTATAGTACAGCAATTAAAAATAGCTACTGATCAACATTTACACATTTTTACAATTGAATAGATAAGTAACACAAACAATAGCTGAGTTATTTAAGTAACACCCATAAAAAAGCAGCCAATGAACTTTCATTGGCTGCTCTTAAGCTATGTTGGCTGTTATTATTCGCTGTCAGTATTAACTCTAGAGACTAGTAACTGCTCAATACGAATTCCTTCCACGTCCACAACTTCAAATTTAAAACCTGCAAATAAAACAAACTCTGCGCGTTTAGGAATATGTTTCATGGTATAGATTAAATATCCGGCCACGGTTTCATAATGATTTTGATCAGGAAATTCATCAATTTCAAGTACCTTCGCCAGCTCAACAATCGGTGTTAAGCCATCCACTAACCAAGAACTCGCGTCGCGCTCAATAATTAACTCTTCACTTTGATGAGTAATTAAATCGCCCATAAAACCTTTCATTAAATCTTTAACCGTAACAATCCCAACCACCAAAGCATACTCATTAACTACCACCGCAAAAGGATGCACAGCGGTTTTAAACGCATTTAACGCTTCAGATAAACTCAATGTTTCGGGCAAGTAAAAAATATCTTTATCAAGCATGTCATCGTTAATATTTGCCGCCTCACCTTTGAGTACTTGGCGTAAAATATCTTTAGACTCAACAGAGCCAATTAACTTATCAAGATTGCCTTTGCACACTAAAAAGTGATTGTGCGGGTGATCTATAATTTTATTTGCTATATCGTCGCTAGATTCATCAATATCAAAATAAACAATTTGCTCACGCGGTGACATAACGCTTGATAAGAAACGCGCTTCTAAATCAAATACATTTCCTATTAAATCATACTCTTGTTGCTGTAAACTGCCATATTCAGCACCAGCATCCATCATCGCAACAATATCTTCAGTGGTCACAATATCTTCACGTTCACTGGGCACTTTAAACACCCGTAAAACAATATTGGTTAAGCCATTAAAAAATAATACCAGTGGCGTGAGCGCAAAAGTAACCCAGCGCATAATTGTCACCACCCTCACGGCAACGGCCTCAGGTAAAATCATCGCTAAACGCTTTGGTAGTAAATCGGCAAATAAAATAAATAACGAGGTAATAATTAAAAACGATAATACAAAGCTAATTTGCCCAAGTAATGGACCTTGATAAAACAGCTGTAGTATTTCTTGCATGTAAGGAGACAATGCTTGCTCGCCAACAATCCCGCCTAATATCGCAATCGCATTGAGCGTAATTTGGATCATGGCGAAAAAAGCCCCAGGCTGCTCTTGCAGCTTTAAAACCGCCAAAGCGTGCACATTGCCCTCGTCGGCCATTACTCTTAACTTAATTTTGCGTGAAGCGGCAATCGAAATTTCTGACATCGCAAATAACGCACTCATCAAGATTAATAACGCAATCCCGATTAAATCACCCATTTATAACTCCAAAATAATCGCTTTTACAAGCAAAAGCAGCTGGATTATAGACGCTTTTATAGACAGGGCAATTGATATTTAAATAATATTAATAACTAATAAAAATCAAAAGCTTAATATTTATAGTTTAGACTCATATGAAGAAAAAGCCGCGCTAAGTTGTTGCTTTACGTTATCGGGTAGATTTTTATTACAGGCAAAATATAAAGGGGCTTGATGGGCATTGATGGGCATGAGTGATTCGAGTTGTAATTTGTTTAATAAATGAGATTGTTCATGGTTTATTCGCTGCGCAGGTATAACCACTAAATCAATACTCGAACTTCGTGTTTGAATTATCTTAAAAATATTATCAAAACTACTAAACAACATTAAATTTTCGTTTTCTTTAAAGCCTTTTGAAAGTAAGTAATGATGGCTGTAGTTATCTTTTAAAACCGCAATACGGTATTGCTTAGCCTGCTCTAAATTAGTTAAGGAAATACCTTTGCTTTTAAGGGAGTAAAAATTAGTGTCAAATTGGGCAAGCTTAGCAAACCAAATAAAATTATTTTCCCGTTCAGGCGAACGAGAAATGGAAAATATACAGGTTTGGGGATCTCTCAGTGCAATATTGTAAGCCATACTCCAATCGTTTACAGAAATTGAATAATCAATGCCTGCGCTATCAAGCGCCAATCGGACTTTATCGGCAGCATCACCTACTAAATTGTTATTCGCGTCCAGATACTGCGCAGGCGCGAAGTTCTCTGTTACAACAGTAAGTTTAGCCACACAATGATGGCTTACAATGAGCAATAATACACAATACCACTTAGTCACAATAACCCACTATATAAAATTTAAGATGTTACTTTTTTGGTAAAAGCAAATTTAATATAGCGGATTATTTACAAATAGCCAATTTTGGGCCTGTGGGATTAACGATTCATTGCTGCAATTAAGAATGCTGAAATTTTAGCGCCTTCTCTAAGCGTCGTCTCTGAGCTTGATTGACCCACTAATGAGCTGTCGGTAAACGGCGCGATTTCCATCATATCTGCACCGGTTATTGGAAACTCATCGGCAATGGCTGACAAAATATCAAGCGCATGCTGTGGTGTTAATCCATTTTCTTCAGGTGTACCTGTTGCTGAGGCAAATTGAGCATCTAGTGCGTCAATATCAAAGCTTACATACACTTCATCAACCTTGTCAGCCTTTAGTTGCGCGATTGTATCGGCAGCAACAGCGGCTGCGCCACGCTCAATAATTTCAGCAGCCCAGTGCTGTTTAACGCCAAAGGTACTTTCCCAATGTGATTTAGGCTTACCACTTGAGCGAATACCAAATTGAATTAAATGATGTGGCGCGGGTAAAAATTCTAAAATATGGGTACACCAAGAGCCAAAACATAAATCGATGCCTAAACGCTCAACCAATAAATCGGTGTGGGCGTCGAAATGAATAATAGCCGTACGCTTACCTTGGCTACGCTTTGCTTTTAAGTACGCTTTTGTCAGCGGGTAACTAATAGAATGATCGCCACCAATGCCAAAAATGCCTTTATCTTGGAATGTTGCATAAAAGCTGTCACATACATCTTCGGTAATAGACAGTGGACTTACGAAATGATCGTTATTGTCATTGCCATAAAGCGCTTTTTGGCAGTTGGTAATTGTTGCCTCGTTTAAGTATTTATCGTGTAATAAATGCGGTATTACGCGCACATCACCTAAGTCAAATGAACGACACTGTGTTTGCTGGTCAATTAAAGCTGAACGTAAAAATAAAGGCCCCCAGTTTGCACCGCGTAAAATACCACCACCACAATCAGAGCTAATCCCCAGCATAACCGCTTTGTGGGGTGAGTTAGGTAATTCATTTAGCGAGTCACGCCATAAAGCATCGACATTTTCAGTTTGGCCATATAATTTATTTCTGAGTGCTGCTTTGCGTTCTTTTGCCGTATTAACCGTAAATACACCGTCGCCAGGTGCACATAAACAGTGTTCAACTTTATTTTTAAATGCTTGAAATTGTGTGCTCATTGTAAACCCTTTTTCAATCTGAATATCTTGTCTATTATTGAGTAGTTATGCAAAACGACGAACGCTGAATAAATTAAAAATTAATTGTCTGTGGTTATAAAAATCACTGAACGTTGTGTTTTGCGAGGTTAGGTCAGTGGCAAAACAATACAAAACCTACTAACTAACCTTATGAATATAAACAATTTAAAATTTAGCTAACAACTCTTTTGGCTAGCTACTGGTTTGCTCTGAGGTATGAATATAGTGTCTGAGCAAACAAGTCAACTGGCTCATTTTGTTAGTAATTTTAGCCATTGATTGAATATTCAGAGTTGATGAATAAATCAATACGGACATCCGTCCTGTACTTCATTTAGGTTTCTCGTAATCATGTTAAATTGACAACAACTCTTATTAAAAAGGCTTAGTTATGGAAAAGGTATTTCACTTAGGACTGTGTATTGATGATTTAAAAGGTGCAAAACTGGCTATTGTTCCAGGGGATCCAGATCGTGCAGCACGCATTTCACAGTTCTTAGATAATCCAACCTGCCTTGCTCAAACGCGTGAGTTTCACATTTATTTAGGCCAATTAAACGGCCACTCAGTGGTTGTATGTTCAACCGGTATCGGCGGCCCTTCAACGTCAATTGCGGTTGAAGAACTGGCTCAACTTGGCGTACGTAGCTTTCTTCGCATTGGCACAACAGGCGCGATTCAGCCGCACATTAACGAAGGCGATATTTTAATTAGCCAAGCCTCAGTTCGTTTGGATGGCGCGAGTCAGCATTTTGCACCGCTGTGCTACCCTGCTGTTTCTGATTTTTTTGCCACTCAAGCGATGGTAAAAGCCTGTGAAAACCTAAACATCGATTTTCATATCGGTATCACCGCTTCAAGCGATACCTTCTACCCAGGACAAGAGCGTTACGATACGCATTCTGGTTATGTTCCTAAGTCATTACAGGGTAGCTGTGAAGAATGGCAAAAACTAGGCGTGATGAACTACGAAATGGAATCGGCTACTTTATTTACTATGTGTGCCGCTCTTGGCCTACAAGCAGCCTGTGTTGCAGGTGTATTAGTAAATAGAACACGTCAAGAAATTCCTAACGTAGACCACGGCGAGATTGAGAAAAAATCGGTTGCCGTGGTACTTGAAGCCGCTAAAGTGTTACTTGGTTAATGTTGCGCTAATAACCTCAAGTGTTGGCAAGCCAGTAAAGCTTGCTAACACGGCTTTTGCCACCCCTGATTGGTTTTCATGACCAGCCGTTTCTAATAACGTAACTGATTTAACTGTTTGCTTATCAAAGCTCAGTCCTGCTAAAAACAACTGACTCACAGCACTTTGTAATGGCGATAAACTCGGGCTGTACGCTGCATTTTCTGCATAGCTGCCATAAAAATCACCGTTTTCAAACGTACTTATTTTTACTGCACTGTAATTTTGGCTGTATGGCACATAAGCCGCTAAAGCATAGCTCATCAGCTTTTCATCAAGTTGTTTGTTTTCAAAACAATTAGTTTGCTCTGCTGGGTTAAATAAGCTGTGCTCATTGCCTAAATCGGTTGGTCCAAATGAATGAGGTAATAACTCTGCCAATTTAAAGTTTTGTGCTGGCAGTAAAATATCAAGCTCTTTCGCATCAGCGAGTTCATTCATAAATTGACGACAGTACCCACATGGGACATCACTAATCGCTATTTTAAGAATTTTTTTACCGCCATTTAACCAGGCATTATTAATTGCAGATTGCTCACCGTGCACCACTAAACTAAGTGCTTGATGGTCAAACTCAGCGTTAGCGCCAAAGTAAAAAGTGGTGTTTCCTTGTGAATCGAGCCCTTTTACAATTGCGCCGACATGAAATTTGGAAATAGGTGCAACCGAAAACTCTGAAGCCATAGGCACTAAGCCTTGTAATAATGCATCGTCGCTAACATTAAGCTCGGTGCAAAGCGCTTTAATATCGCTTGAATATAAAATACCGCGTTGAGTTTTTAATTGACTGCGTAGAGCTTGAGTTTGCGCTACGTTTAATGAAATGTGTGAATTGCTAAGTGCTGTATTATGTTGCACTTTAAAAGTTGCTGAAGCCATAATAGTTTTTATTTGTTCAATGGCTAAGTAGTGTAAAAGGTTGGCAAACTAAATACCAGCCTATTCAACGTAAAAAAAGGGAACACGTCGCGTGTTCCCTCTAAAACTAATCTAGTTTTGGATTAACCTGTATTACGCATACCCGCTGCAATACCGGTCATAGTGATCATCAAGGCATTGTCTATATCATTTTCATTGCCTTTATCATCGCCACGAGAACGACGTAATAACTCAACTTGTAATACATTAAGCGGGTCGGTGTATGGGTTTCTAAGCCCAATAGACTCTTTGATCCAAGGCTGATCAGCCAATAAGCTTTTTTGTGGGCTTAATGATTGCACTAACGTCATCGCCTCACCAAGTTCCTCTCGCAAGGCAACACCTAAAGGCTTATACATCTCTTCCACCAGCGCATTATCGTAATGCTCACTCAACCAGCTATCTGCTTTACTGAATACCATTTCGAGCATTTCCAAACGCGCCCTAAAAAATGGCCATTGCAAGCTCATTTCACTTAAGGTTTCAATCCCATATTTTTCAAGCGCGGCTTTAAGCCCGCTTAATGCACCTAGCCATGCAGGTAACATTAACCGGTTTTGACTCCAAGCAAAAATCCACGGAATAGCACGTAAGCTCTCAACCCCTCCATTTGGATTTCGTTTTGCAGGCCTTGAGCCTAACGGTAATTTTGACAGTTCCAATTCAGGTGTCGCCATTCTAAAGTAAGGCACAAAGTTTTCATCGTGGCGCACCACATTACGGTAGTGCTGACACGACACATCGCTAATTAATGCCATTACTTCACGCCATTGTGATTTAGGCTCTGGTGGTGGCAATAAATTACTTTGTAGTACCGCACCTGCATAAATATTTAAGCTTTGTAATGCCACATTGGGTAATCCAAACTTAAAGCGGATCATTTCACCTTGCTCTGTTACCCTAAGCCCGCCTTTTAACGACCCCGGCGGCTGAGAATGCAATGCTTGTGCAGCAGGCGCACCACCACGTCCAACCGTACCACCACGTCCATGGAATAAAATAAGCTCAATACCGCGTTCATCCGCTAATTGTACGAGCTTATCCATTGCCTCATATTGTGCCCAACCAGCAGCCATCATGCCTGCATCTTTGGCTGAGTCTGAATAGCCAATCATTACATTTTGGGTGTTTTTGATGTGTCCACGGTACCACTCATTATTTAAAAGCGTGGTGATCACGTTGTGGCCATCGTTTAAATCGTCCAAGGTTTCGAATAAAGGCGCCACAGGCAGTTCAAAACCACAGCCAGACTCTTTAAGTAATAGCTGCACTGCTAATATGTCAGAGGCAGTTCGTGCCATAGAGATAATGTATAAACCAAAGGTTTTTTCATCTTGCTGTGCAATAACATCAAAGGTGTCGAGCACCTCTTGCACTTCTGGACTTGGTTGCCAATGCCTAGGAATTAGCGGACGACGTGAATTGAGCTCTGTCAGTAAAAAAGCTTGTTTGTCTTGCTCTTCCCACTGATTATAATCGCCAATACCTAAATGACGGGTTAACTCAGAAAACACATCGCTGTGTCTTGACGAATCTTGTCGCACATCCAGTTTAGCCAAACGCAAACCAAAGCTATTTACACGATGGATCACATCTAATAGCAAGCCATCAGCAACCACTTGCATATTGCATTTTAATAATGAGCGATAACACACCTCAATTGGGTGCTTAATTTGGTTAATATCAGTAATTAAATCTTGTGATTCAGTACGCTTATTTTTAATTTTAGCGCTCAAATGCATCACCGTTTCTGCAACTTGGTTTTTAACATCTTTCAAAACAGCACGGTACGGTTCAAACTCTTGCCCAGCCAATTTAATGAGCTCATCGCTGGCATCAGACATAGAAAGTTCAGCACACAAAGTTTCTAAATCACGCTGGTATAAATCCAGCGCCATCCAACGGCCATGATCGAGTACTTGCTTAGTCACCTCGGCGGTTACAAACGGGTTACCATCACGATCTCCCCCCATCCACGACGTAAATTCTATCGGGCTGTAGTTGGCAGGTAGCTCAAGGCTCAAATGCTGTTTAACATGCTGGCTAAACTCACGTAAAAAACGTGGCACGGCATCCCATAAGCTATTTTCAATTACCGCATAGCCCCATTTAGCTTCATCAACAGGGCTTGGGCGAGAACGACGAATATCGTCAGTATGCCAAGCTTGGCTAATTAGCTGCGCAATTCGATTTAATATCGCTTCGCGCTCTTGCGCAAGGTTATCGGTGCGCTCAAGTGATGCTAAACAGTCGCTTAGTTCAACATGTTTGTTAATAATAGTACGGCGAGTCACTTCGGTTGGGTGAGCGGTTAGTACTAAGTTTATGTGGAGTTTTGAGAGTGTGTCGGCTAAATGATTATGATTAAGCTGACCTTGTTCGGCCTTTGCTGCTAACGTTTTTAATGTTTGAGTGAGAGGATTTAGTTGGCAAAAACCAACATCATTAAAACGTGATACGGTATGAAACTGCTCTGCAACATTAGCTAAGTTTAAAAAATGATTAAATGAACGGGCAACCGGTAAAAGCTCCTCATCACTGAGCGCATGGAGTACATCAATTAACGCTTGGCGATCGGCTTCATTGCCACTGCGAGATGATTTTGATAAAGCCCGAATTTCTTCTACTTTATCTAAAATCTCTTGTCCTTGGGCATCTTTAATAGTTTGTCCTAATAATTGACCAAGTAGATTAACATTACCTCGCAAGGCGGCATATTGTTCACTCATTTCTAGCTCTCCTTCGTTTCTTGGAGACCTATTAATATCATTAAGCGGGAATATTTAATAGATCCATTTGCATTGTCTTGTCGTAAAAAAGCATATGTAAAATAAACACAAAGCGATAACATGATCATTTTTTACGATGGCAATTGCCCACTGTGCAATGCAGAAATGCAACATTTAAAACGTGCCGATGTTGATCATAAAATTACACTAGAAGATTTAAACGCGGATGATTTTAGTGAGCGTTTTCCCGCAATTGATAAACAAAATGCCATGGATTTATTGCACGCCCAAACTGATAAGGGGCAGATGATTTACGGCTTAGACGTCACTTATCAAGCTTGGCGCACCGTTGGGAAATACCGTTGGCTTAAAATAATTCGTTTGCCCGTAATTCGCTTTTTTGCCGATCATGCTTACACTTTTTTTGCAAAATACCGCCATCATATAAGCCGTTTTTTAATGCCCAATGCGCAGTGTAGTAATGGTCAATGCAATATCAAATCTAAAGGTGAAAAATGAAAACAGTGATTTTATTTGGCGCCAGTAGCGCCATTGCACAATCCTACGTAAGTCATTTAAATCAGCAAGCAGCACAATTTAATATAATTTGTGTCAGCTCATCGAATATTAATCACAGCGATATAAACGTAAACTATTTTCAGAGCGACTATTCAGCGCAAAGCCTAAAAGAGCTAACCGAGTCGTTAAAATCTCAGCAAGTTGATATAGCTCAAGTGATTATATTTAATGGTCAATTACACAACGACCAGCACATGCCAGAAAAAAAGCTTGAAGAAATCAACAGTGATTATTTTATGCAGCTTATGCACTCTAATACGCTTGTACCCCTGCTGTGTTTGCAAAGTATAGTGCCGCTGCTTAATCATAAAACTCACTGCACAATTACTGCTTTGAGCGCTCGTGTAGGCAGTATTAACGACAATAAATTGGGTGGCTGGTATACCTATCGCGCATCTAAGTCTGCGCTGAACATGTTATTTAAAACAGCCGCCATTGAACTTGCTCGTCGCGCTAAAAATACCAAACTTGTTTTATTTCACCCGGGTACTACAGATACACAGCTTTCTAAGCCATTTCAAAAAAATGTGCCCGCAGATAAACTGTTTACTCCTGACTTTGTTGCGCAGCAATTATTTAAATTTACTTACGAAAACCCACAGTTAGAACTCAACGGCGAACCTGCCTACCTAGATTGGCAAGGAAACACCATAAAATGGTAAGGAACAAACACATGCATTTTTCGAAAGACCGCATAGCCGCACTTGAAAAACATACCCGTACACACTTTATCAACTCACTTTCAGGGTTTAAAAGTGCAAACTTAATTGGCACACAAGACTTACAAGGTAATACCAATCTAGCCATTGTCAGTTCAGTTATTCATTTAGGCGCACACCCACCACTAGTAGGCATGATAATGCGTCCACACAGCGTACCAAGGCATACATTCGAAAATATTATAGAAACAGGCGTTTATACTATTAACCAAGTAAACAGTGATATATACCAGCAAGCACACCAAACATCGGCACGTTACGCTAAAGATGAGTCTGAGTTTGATGCAACGGGTTTAAAAACAGAGTACTTAAACGACTTTAAAGCGCCTTTTGTTGCACAAAGCCGACTAAAATACGCAGTAAAATTTGTTGAGAACCAGCATTTAGCTGTTAATGGCACTGAGCTGGTTATTGGCGAAATAATGGATGTGTACGTAGATAAATCAGCACTCCAAAGCGACGGCTTTTTAGACTTACAAGCCATCGATACCGTTGCAGTAACCGGATTAGATAGCTACCACACGGCGAATAAGCTCAATCGTTTACCCTACGCGAAAAAATAGCCCAAGGTTATCAAGTCCTTGGGAATGAGGGACTTGATAACTCCCCCTATTTGTTCAATCCCTTGTTCACTAATCGCAATTAATTTGAATTGAACGCATTTAGCCTACACACTATGCAAAATTTTGTAGGAGAAATATATGACCACAGTTGGTATTGGTACACACACACCCGAACAAGCACTTGCTAGTTTAAGCAATATGACCCACTCAGTAACGCCAATTCAGGCCGATGAGTATTTAGTGCGTATGGCCAAAGCGCAAGCTTATATGCAAGCTAATAATATTGATGCGATATATTTAAATGCAGGTACCAACTTAACGTATTTTACCGGTATGAAATGGTACGCCAGTGAACGACTAGTCGGCGCTATTTTACCCGCCATGGGTGAGGTGCAATACATTGCCCCCCATTTTGAAATTGGCTCTTTAAATGGCTTTAAAGTCATTGATGGCCCAATACACGGCTGGCAAGAACACGAGAACCCTTTTGAGCTATTCGTTAAAGTGCTGAAACAGCTTAATATTAGCGACACCGCTACCGTGGGCATTGATGAAAGCGCACAGTTTTTTATTTTTGATGGCATCAATAAAGCCAGTTCAGGATTAAAACTAGTTAACGCACAACCTGTAACCGCACATTGTAGAATGCATAAATCACCCAATGAATTAGCATTAATGCAATGCGCCATGGATATGACTTTAGCGGTTCATCAGGCTACTGCGAGCATGCTTTATGAAGGAATTAGCACAGTAGAAGTCGAAGAATTTATAAAAAAAGCGCATCAAAAAGTAGGTGCCCCGGGAAATTACTTCTGTATTGTATTGTTTGGCCTTGCTACCTCATTCCCTCATGGTGTAAAAGATCCACAAATTTTGAAAAAAGGCGACATGGTCCTTATTGATACCGGATGCAAAGTACACGATTACCTGTCTGATATTACCCGCACTTATGTATTTGGTGAAGCAACCAGCCGCCAACGCCTATTTTGGGATTTTGAAAAAGCGGCCCAGTTAGCAGCTTTCAATCAAGCCGCCCTTGGCGAAACCTGTGAATCGGTTGACGAAGCAGCTCGCAGCTACTTAGCAGCTCAAGGCTTAGGCCCTGAATACCAAACACCAGGTTGCCCACACCGCACAGGCCATGGTATTGGCTTAGACATTCATGAATGGCCATACTTAGTGGGCGGCGATAAAACCCCGCTTGCCACAGGCATGTGTTTTAGTAACGAGCCAATGCTGGTTATTCCAGATGAATTTGGTGTGAGATTAGAAGATCACTTCTATATGACAGATGACGGCCCGCGTTGGTTTACCCAGCCAAGCCACAGCATTGACGACCCATTTGGCTTGAACAGCTAACCTGAAAACATTCAATAAACGAGCAGCACTTTCGCTGCTCTTTTTATGTTCAATGATTGATAAACTAAACTTCATCCCAATATCCATTGTTATTAAAAAGCAATCCTTCAAGGATCCCTATGAAAAACTTAAAAATAGATATCGTCTCAGATGTAATGTGCCCGTGGTGTATTATTGGGTATAAAAACTTAGAAACCGCATTGGCAGAATTAAAAGACGAAATGAGTGCGGATATTACATGGCACCCTTTTGAGCTTAATCCAGATATGCCACTTGAAGGGCAAGACTTAAACGAGCATTTGCAGCAAAAATACAGTTTAACTGAAGAAGAAAGCGCGCGAAATCGTCAAAACATGGCGGATGCGGGTGAACGAGCTGGGTTTACCTTTAATTTTGACGGTAAACGCATCATGATCAACAGCTTTGATCTACACCGCTTGCTAATGTGGGCGCGTGAAGAAGGCAAACAAACTGAGTTAAAACTGGCGTTTTTTGAAGCACACTTCACCGATTTAAAATATTTAAATCAAGAAGATGCGTTACTGGATGTGGTAGAAAAAGTCGGCCTTAACAAAGACACAGCCAGAGAAATTTTACACTCAGATAAATACGTACAAGCGGTACGCCAAGAGCAAAATAACTTTAAACAAATGGGAATAACCTCAGTACCTACTTTCATTATAAATGATAAGTACGCGCTTACCGGTGGGCAACCGAGTGAATCGTTTATTCAAGCACTTAAGCAAATAAGTGAAGAAGAAGCCAAGCAGGAGCAATAATTTTTCGGGTTAGGCTACATTTTGCGGCCTAACCTTATTAATTTTTTAAGTTAAACACCCGTCTGTTATTTAAATTAAGCCCGTCCTCAACATCACGATAATAGTGCTCATAAAGCGCATTTAACTCGCCGCTATCTGCTAACTTTGTTAAGCCTTGCTCTAATAACTCAATGATTGCTTTGTTATTTTCGTTTGCGTAAAAATAATAGTAATTATCGTATTGCAGCATAATATGAGGCTCAATAACAAAGTTATACTGAGGATGTTTACGTATTTCGGCTTTTATAGCAGTTACTGAACGCGGAAAATAATCGCCAAGTCCTTCATCTAACGCTTTTAACATGCTTTCATAACTCAAATCACCATTAACTGTTAAGCCATTGTTCTTTAATACATAATAATCAGACCAACTTTGCTTTTGTAAGGCTATGAACGGCTTTAGTTGTTCAAGGGTTTTTATATCTGAAAATTCGCCCAACCGGCTTTGTTTAACCATGAGCAAGCGCTTTGAATGCAGCCCATTATAAATAGGATAACTTGTGCGGATTAAATGTCTTTGCTCTGCAAGGGAGTTTGGCAAAGTTAACCAAGCTAAATTAACATCATCGTTACGTGTGAGCTCTTCTAAAATTCTTTTAGTATTCATTGGCTCAAGACTATAAGCAATATTGAGCTTTACATTAACCTTTGCAAAGCTCTTTTCTAATAATGTTAAAATATAGTGGTTTTTTGGTATGTCTTGGGTGCTTGGTTTGCCAAGCTTAAGGGTGATCGTTTGCTCAGTGCTACTGGCAAAAAATGACACTGCCATTAAAATTAAACTGCAGCATAAAATAATAAGCTTCATAGTTATTCCAAGTTGCTTTAGCAATGTAACAAACTAAACAAATGATAAGTATAGCGGCAACTTAAAATTGCGTTAGTTTATGTACGATAAAGCACCTTAATCACATGCCAACCAAATTTCGTTTTTACTAAATGCGGTTCTAAAATTGCACCACTAAAGGCAACCTTATCAAACTGTGGAACCATTTGGCCTCGTCTAAACTCACCTAAATCACCGCCTTTTTTACCCGATGGGCATGACGAATACTTTTTAGCTAAAGTTTGAAACTTTGCGCCTTTGCCTAATTGCTTGATGATGTCTTCTGCAATCTCTTTATGTTTTACTAAAATATGCAGTGCGTGCGCCGTATTTGCCATGTAAGTGCCTTTTTAATGCTTAAATTTAAACGCCGCGATTTTAGCACAGCCAATACATTCAGGCATCTATTAAAGCACTTATAAATAGTGGGCTTGGTCTTGCTTTGAAGGGATCCTGCAATAGTGATATTTACCAAATAAGGTATATCGATTTGATGCAATTTTATCATAAAGCCAATTGTTAAAACGATTTGGCAACACACTAAATATACCACTAAGTTTCCACGGATAGCCTAGCTGTTTAATCACCTCAAAAAATGCATGGCTTTGTATAAATGCTTGAGCGTTTTCAATGTAAACCATAGAGGCAAAATCAGTTGTCGAATAGCCAAAGTGCATTAATATTTGTTGTCCTTTTGGCGATTGTACACTGCACAGTTTAAACATGGCCTGAGGGTCGTGAGCAATAATAAAATTACACCACGCACTACAAAGCTTGCACTGGGCGTCGAACAGTATAATTTTTTGGCTTTTGATTAGCGCGGCGGTATGGGTCATTAATTGCTTGCTCAAGTGAGGGCTTATTGCTGCACAGGTTTTTTTTGTAGCTTGCGCTGCAAAGTGCGTCTATGCATATTAAGCTGCCTTGCAGTCATTGATACATTACCGTTGTTACTGTGCAATACATGTTGAATATGCTCCCACTCTAAACGCTCGGGTGACATAACCTCTTCAGGAATTTCGGTTACTGTCGATACCGGCTCTACTTTTAGCGCTTTTAATAAGCTTGCCATATCGACAGGCTTAGTTAAATAGTCATTAGCGCCCAAGCGCATCGCCTCTACGGCTGTAGCTATACTTGCAAAGCCGGTAAGCAATACAATATGCGCCTTGGGTAACAAGTGTCGCAGCGGTGCAATAAGCGCCAGCCCATTTTCATCTGCTAACTTCATATCTAATAAAATACAATCAGGTTGCTGCTGGCGAGCCCTAAGTAAAGCCTCTGTTTGGTTATGTGCAACCTCACAGTTAAAGCTGTGTTTTGTTAAGCGCCTTGTCAAAGTGGTAGCAAGGTTAATGTCATCTTCAATAATTAGCAGCTTCATAGCGCCGACTCGGTTATTAATAGTGGCATTTGTATCTTGGCCACCGCCCCACCATCGGGGTGATTATAAACAGTTAACGAACCATTTAAACGCTCAAACGTGACATTTGATAGCATAACCGCTATTCCCATGCCTTGCTCGCTGGGCATGAGCTGCCCGCCTAACTCCGCTAACTCTGAGGATAAAAAACCAGCGCCAAAATCCCGAATAATTAACGCAATACTTTGCGCATCTGGCTGTTGCCAACTCAACTCTAATTGCATTTGGCCTTTTTTTTCGTTAGCAAGCGCTGCATTTTGTAATAAGTTTAAAATAGCAGGTAGCAGCATGGCATCACTTTTTAATGTGGCTTTAGGCGCCTCATTAAGCCAATTTATTTGTTGATTAGGGTATTGTATTAGCAACGTATCATGAATTTGATTTTGCAGCTGCTCTCCTTTTATAGGTGTTTGCGTGTTTTTATCTCGTAGCTGCATAGAGAGCTTTCTAAAATCATTAAGCTGAGTGCGGCATTGCAGCAAGGGTGCTTGCATTTGCTGAATAATTTCATTGTTGGGATACTCTTCTACAAGCTCTTCAAACAATAATTGTAAATTAGCAATAGGCGTTGCTAATTGATGAGTAATTTGCGCCGCTGCGCCATCGAGAGTAACCAGTTGTTCACTACGCAACTGTTTCTCTCTAACTTTGGCAATAGTGCGCTCACGTTGTTGTAAAGCACGGTTCATTGCACCAATAACCAACGCAATCACGCAGGCACTGATAACAAAATTAACCCACATACCAATAAAGTGGCCACTCATGTTCATTTGGTGCATGCTATGCTCTGGCATTTTAATCAGTAGCATGCTGTAGGCAGCGATAGCCAGCACAGCAATATAGGCAAGCCCACGAGCGCTCAATGTAATTGCCGCTATCATAATGGGCAGCAACAATAACGACACAAATGCGTTAGTTGCACCGCCACTTAAAGACAACAAAATAGTTAAAAAAAGCACATCTGCGGTCAGTTGCATTAACATGCCAATTGGCTTTGCTTGGCTTACATGCCGGTAGGCAAATACACTGGCTAACTGAAAAACCGCCTCAACAGCAATAACCCCTAACAACGGCATAAGTGCAATTTGGTGATCTAGTAAAAAATAAACACTGAGTACCGCAATAAGCTGAACAACAATGGCACCACTGCGCAGCATTAATAACCGGCTAATAGCCGGGTCGGTTTTAATTAACACAATAAGGTTCATTTGTCTGAATATACACAGCTTTGTTATCCATTATAAATAATGCTTTTTATAGTAGTGATTCTATAATATGCGCCTCATATTAACTGCTCGCTCAACCGCACTCAAGCATATATAGTCAACAAAGCGTTCGTATTCTAATATGTGTATAAGGCCTATGAGCTATAGTGTAAAACACGCAAAATCATTAAAATCATTTAATTAACACAATAAAAATAAGCCACTTACCTTTAAGCAAAAATGCAGCAAATAGTCCGTAAAATAGCAGTAATTACTAAGCAAACCATGCTATAAACTAGTGTTAACAGCTAATTTTTGATATAACGTCCTCATTAGACGAACACGTCATACCACTTTTAAGAGAACACACTATGCCTTACGCACATATCACTGGTTGGGGTAAATGCATTCCACCAGCAAGCATCAGCAACGACGAAATAAGTGAAATTGTAGATACAACCGATGAGTGGATCACCACACGCACAGGTATCAAGGCACGAAGAGTTAGCCATGTAAGTACTGCTGAACTTGCTAGTGTGGCTGCAAAACATGCCATTGCTTGTGCTGGCGTAGATGCAAAAGATATCGATTTAGTTATTTTAGCAACGTGCACCCCCTCAACAGTAGTCGCAAACACCGCCTCATTAGTACAAAAAAATATTGGTGCCACAGGCGCTGCAGCCATGGACACCAACGCGGCATGTTCTGGTTTCTTATATGCTTTACAAGCTGCGACAGCGCAAATTCAAGCTGGCATGATCAAAAAAGCTGTCGTTATCGCGGCTGAGCGCATGACGTGGTATGTAAACTGGGCACGACGCGACAGCGCAGTATTATTTGGTGATGGTGCCGGTGCCGTTGTGCTTGAAGCAGCAGAAACACCTGCAGGCTTATTAGGGACTAAAACCGGTTGTGACAGCGAAGATCGTGATATTTTACACATTACTAATTTTGGCAGTGATTTAAATAAATATGAGCCAATTGGTCCATCAGACCTTTTATTTGAAGGCCGTGAAATATTTAAACGTGCCGTTAAAGGCATGAGTGAAGCCTGTGACGATGTGCTTGAACAAGCTAATCTCAAGTTAGACGATATCGATGTACTAGTTCCGCATCAAGCTAACTTACGCATTATTCAAGCAATTCAAAACCGTTTAAAGGTTGAAGACAGTAAAGTAATGGTTAACATTGGCGAATACGGTAATACCTCTGCTGCAACGATTGCCATTGCGCTGTGTGAGGCCGTTGAGCAAGGTTTAATTAAGCCGCATGCCAATATTATGTCGGCTGCATTTGGAGCAGGCCTAACGTGGGCGGCAAGCTATATAAAATGGGGCGAGCGAGTAACGCCTATTGCTATTAGTGATGCTGAGCTTCCACCGTGTGATAAAACGGGTTTAGAGCTTGTTGCACCGGCTGTAAAAGCGTGTAAAGACGCAGAACCTAGCTAAAAGCTAATATATATGACCATGCACATGTATTGATAAACAGCGCACTGCTTTTAGTGCGCTTTTTGCTTTTTAAGGAAAATAGATGCAACTACTAGGCATTCATCATGTAGCCATCATTTGTAGCAACTACCCACGCTCTAAACATTTTTATAGTGAAATATTAAAACTCACGATTATTAATGAGCATTATCGTGCACAGCGTCAGTCTTACAAACTCGATTTAGCTTTACCTGATGGTAGTCAGTTAGAATTATTTTCGTTTAATGATGCGCCAAGTAGACCAAGCTACCCCGAAGCACAAGGACTTAGACATTTAGCATTTAAAGTTGGGTGTATTAATACTGCTAAACATTATTTAGAGTCACACAATGTCATCGTCGAAAATATTAGAGAAGATGAAATAACCGGCAAAAAATTCACCTTTTTTGCCGATCCAGATGGCTTACCCCTTGAGTTATATGCACTTTAACATCTAATAACTCAAGGTATATTTAATTTAGTTAAATCGATTTTGTAAGTAAGTAAATACTGCACGAATACCCAGTGCCTCACCACCGGCTGGACGCCCAGGTAATGCACGTAAATTCCATGCCATTACGTCAAAGTGAACCCATGGTGTATTTGGCTCTATAAACTCTTTCAAATAAAGCGCAGCGGTTATTGCGCCACCAAATGGCGTACTTGCACAGTTAGCCATATCAGCCACATCGCTTTTCAAAAATGGTTTGTATTGTTCGAATAACGGCAATTGCCAAACAGGGTCGTTAACTTGCATTCCCGAGTCTATAATGGCATTTGCTACAGCGCGATCCGTTGAGAAAAATCCCGGTAACTCCGTACCTAACGCAATACGGCACGCACCAGTTAATGTTGCAAAATCAATGATTAATTCAGGATCATCGTTTTGTGCTTCGCTTAGTGCATCACACAGCACTAGTCGCCCTTCCGCATCGGTATTGTCTATTTCGACCATAATACCTTTACGGGTTTTTACTACATCGCCAGGGCGAAATGCATTACGCGAAACAGCATTTTCAACCGCAGGCACTAAAACACGAAGGCGTATTGGTAAGTTAGCAGCCATAATTAACTGAGCCAAGGCAATAACATGCGCAGCCCCACCCATGTCTTTTTTCATGTTGCGCATGCCTGAACTAGGTTTTAAATCCAGTCCACCGGAATCAAAACAGACACCTTTACCGACTAACGTAATTTGTGGCGCATCAACCGCTCCCCACTTTAAATCGAGTAATCGTGGTTTGTTTTCACTTGCACGGCCTACCATATGAATAGTTGGGTAATTTTGCTCTAATAACTCATCACCTACCCACTGTGTAAATTCACCGTCGAATGTATCTGCAAGGTCACTCATTACCTGCGATAAATGCTGCGGCATCATATCGGCAGCTGGGGTATTAACTAAATCGCGTGCTAAATTAATGGCATCCGCTTGTTGTTTTACTTGTTCATATAATGTTTTATCAGCAATGCCAAGCTGAGCTTTCGCTGTGGCTTTTTGCTTGTACTCACTAAACTCATAACCACCTAACACAAAGCCTAAAGCAAGTTGAGCAACTAAAGACTCATCACCTTGAATTTGATAACAACCCGCAGGTAATTTACTGGCAAGCTCGCCAGCGGCCCAAAAATCATCAGTGCTTTGCATTACACAAAATACCTGACTAAGTTCACCCGTTTCTGGGTTTGGCACTAGTGCGAGCCCTGATTTTTCAAAATCGGTATTTGCAAGCCAACGCTGCACAAAGCTTGGTTGCTGAGTAAGCCAGTCTGTTAATTCATTTTTAACAATAAAAGATAGAGGAATTCCTGAAGAGGTATGACGAAGTAAAGCACTCATTAAATGACTCACATAATAGAAAATGATGCCTTAGCATATCAATAAGCACTATTAAAAGGTATAGCTAATTATGTTCTGCTAGCTTACTTCTTCTTTGAGGGCGTTGAGTCTTGCTCTTGGTTTTGTTGAGCCATTTCTTGATCAATTTCTTTAATCGGCTTATTCATACTAAAAGAACTCGGCAATACATCAACACCTACTAATTGCCCTAGTTTAACAACCAGTGGAATAGTTAATGGTGCAAACGGTAATAACGCAAAAACGCCTAGCCCTAGTCCTTTTAATATATCAACAAACTGCTCGTTGGCGCGTTTTAGTTCTGCTTTATTTGTTTGCCCTTGGGTATAACGCCTATAAATTATTAGCATTTCTTTGGTTTCTTGCCTTTCTTGGGCAAGCGCAATTTTAAGCGCGACCATAGCACGACGAAAGCGTAGTTGTTGTCGCTTTTTACTTATTTTAGCAACCCGCCAGGGTGCACGATGGATAACTTTATATAATCGCATAGCTTGTATTCTCACACAGCGCTTTCAGTTCACAAAGAATAATTTACACGCTTTATTCAATCATTTATTCTTAATGTTCATTTTCCTCAGTTTTAATTAAAAACATGCAAAAAAACATACCCAACACTAAACCCGAAAGGCCAAAATCTGATGAGTGCTGCGGCGGCGGTAGTTGCTGTCCATGTGTATGGGATGAGTACAAAGAAAAACTTGCACAGTGGAAAAAATATCATGGTGAAAATATCAATAGCAGGTCAGTTTAATTCAATAATAGAAAGTAGCTAAAATAGCTTATTTAATTAATAACTATGTATCAATGCCTGCTTTTACCCCCCTTTCCCTGCCCTACTTATGATTAACTCTGTGTTACTTTTAGATAAATCATTTGTTTCAACTTGTTAAATAGTGGTTAATTACCCATTGCCCTCTTTAGTTTTTTTATCTATAGTCTATTTCGAGGACTCACAGGAGGTGCGCTTAGTTTATTAAGCTTTTAGGAGTGAGTTAACAATATCTGCTCCCCATTGAATGTGAACCGTCCACAATAAAGTCATTAAATAGACTATACAAATCAATTCTAACTGGGGATATTTAGAATGAAATTAAAAAGCAATGCGCTTCAACAGGCCATCAAATTTGCTCTAGCAACAACAGCCGCAGGCTTATTTGTTTCTGGTTCAGCAATTGCTCAAGAAGAGCAAACCGAAGTTAAAGTTAACAAAAATGTAGAAAAAATTGCCGTAGTAGGTACGCGCTCTGCGCCTCGTTCTATTGGTGACTCTCCTGTACCTATCGATATTATTGGTGGTGAAGAGCTAAGTAAATCAGGTAACACTGATATGCTAGAGCTATTAAAAGGGGCTATTCCTTCTTTAAACGTACACTCAATGCCAATCAGTGATGCTGCTTCATTAGTGCGCCCTGCAAACTTACGCGGACTACCTTCAGATAGCACACTAATTTTACTTAACGGTAAACGTCGTCACCGTGCTTCAGTTATCGCCTTTTTAGGTGGTGGTATTAACGATGGTGCGCAAGGTGCTGATATTTCAGTAATTCCAAGTATTGCACTGAAACAAGTAGAAGTACTTCGTGATGGTGCCGCTGCACAATATGGTTCTGATGCGATTGCTGGGGTTTTAAACTTCCAACTTAAAGATGCCTCTGAAGGCGGATCTTTCGAAGTTCGCAAAGGCGAATATTATGAGGGCGACGGTGATACAACTCAAATTTCAGGTAATGTGGGCTTACCATTTACCGATAGCGGTTTTGCTAATTTAAGCTTTCAGTACAAAACAGCCGACGCAACCAGCCGCTCAGTACAAAGAGCTGATGCTACCGCACTTGATGCCGCTGGCGTACCAAACATTGCCCCGATAACCCAAGTATGGGGTGCACCTGAGGTCGATGACGACATCTCAATCTTTGGTAATGTTGGTTTAGAACTTACTAACGACTCACAATTTTACATGTTTGGTAACTACTCAGAGCGTGATGTACGCGGTGGTTTTTATTACCGTAACCCACATACTCGCCCTGGTGCATACTCAAATGATGGTGGCGAAACACTGCTTGTTGGTGATTTAACCGGTGATATGAGCGGTAACTGTCCAACAATCATGATTGATGACAACGTTCTTGATAACCCTGACTACATTAATGGTGTAGCAAATAACCCTGATTGTTTCGCATTTAACGAAATGCTTCCGGGCGGTTTTACACCAAACTTTGGTGGTAATATTACAGATACGTCACTTACTATCGGTACTAAAGGTGAGTTTACTGGCGGCTTTTTAGAAGGCGCTTATTATGATCTAAGTGGTACGGTAGGGTATAACGAATCTCGCTACTTTATATACGACACAATCAATGCTTCACTGGGTCCAGATAGCCCGCGTGATTTTAGCCCAGGTAAATATGAACAATTAGAGAAAAACTTTAATTTTGATATTTCAAAAGGGTTTGACTTTGATTTAGCTTACGATGTAAACATTGCCGGTGGTTTAGAATGGCATGAAGAAACCTTTACCGTAGTGGCAGGTGATGAGGCTTCGTTTATTGCAGGTCCATTAACTGATCAAGGTTTTGGTATAGGTTCTAACGGTTTCCCTGGATTTAAACCATCAGATGCAGGCGAATATGACCGTCGTAACTATGCAGCTTACATTGATATTGAAGCGCCATTTACTGAAGAGTTCTTAATGGGCTTAGCGCTTCGCTACGAAGATTACGATACCTTTGGTTCAACCACTAACTATAAGTTAATGGGTCAATACCACCTTACTGAAGATCTAAATATTCGTGGCTCTATCAGCACCGGTTTCCGTGCGCCTACCGTTGGCCAAGCGAATGTTAGTAACGTACAAACTAACTTAAGCAGTGGTGTACTAGTAGATTCGGCTTTGTTACCACCTACAAACCCTATTGCTATTCAACTAGGTGGTACTGAACTTGAGCCTGAAGAATCACAAAGCTACACCTTTGGTGCGGTGTATACTATTGGCGATTTATTCTTAACGGTTGATTACTACAACATCCAAGTAGATGACCGTATTAGCCAATCAGATAAAATTGAACTTAGCCAAGCAGATAAAGACACGCTTGAAGCTGCGGGCGTACCTAACGTACAAAACCTTGCGCAAGTTAGTTTCTTTACTAATGACTTTGACACCACTACACAAGGTGTTGATTTAGTTGCTAACTACTCAGCTGAATTGTTCAGTGGTAGCTCTACATTTAGCTTAGCGTACAACTGGAATGAAACAGAAGTAACACGCTCAAGTGATATAACGGGTGCATTTAAAGTAAGCCGTCTTGAAAATGACTTACCTAATCACCGTGCAACACTGAGCTGGGCACAACAATGGGAAAGCTTTTCAGCATTTTCTCGCCTTAACTACTTTGGTGAGTACCAAGGCGTTCACGTAGATTATGATGAAACAGCTAAAATGGCTGACGCAGCAGTCACGTTAGATGTAGAAGTAACCTACTTCATGAATGACTCAATTAGCTTCTCATTGGGTGCACAAAACCTACTGGATCAAGAAGCAGAGAAACTTGATTTCACAGTGACACCAAATAACAACTGGGGTGGTAAGTACTACGAAACATCTCCATACGGAATTAATGGTGGCTTTTACTACGCTAAAGCAACCTATACTTTCTAACATGTGTTAATGATAATCAAAGGCGAAATGTGTAATGCATTTCGCCTTTTTATTGCCCTTTATAAACCTATTTAAAATGACTTTTACACTCGCATTTTTTGTGGCTTTGGGGTTATAGTAAATAAAAAGAATATTAGTTGTATTATGCTACTAAAAAAAGCGGACCAGTTATTATCACAAAACAAGCTCAGAGAGGCTGAGTTTCATTACAAAATGCTATTACAAGCAGAGCCTGATAATGGTGACGCCCTGTTTGGCTTAGGTAAAGTAGCACTGCGTTTAGAACAATTTGATGCCGCTGTTTATATACTACAACGAGCGTGTCAGCATCTCCCTTATGCATTAGAACCTTTGTATGCACTAAGTGATGCATTTAATGCGGTCAACTCTCCTGAAGATGCGCAAAAAGTACTCGAATACGCAACAAGTATTGCCGCAGACAACCCAGACACTCATTATTATTTAGCCCAGCACTATTTAACCTTTGGCGAGCTTGATAAAGCGCAGGCCACGTTTGAGGAAGCATTAAAGCTTGGAATAGCACCAGTTACAGCTTATGTTTTATTTGAATTGGTACAATTAGGGCGCTTTAATAAAGCAAATAATTACATCGATCAATTACACCACTTTTTAACGCAAACAAATAACCTACGCTTAAAAATGGTCTGCTACTATGCTTTAGCTAAAAGTTACGACAAATTAGACAATACTGATCAAGCGTTTAACTATTTTGTGATTGCCAATCAGCAACAACACAAACTCAGTGAATTTAATACTGAAGATTTAATTGAGTTTTATGATCAACTTATTGAATATAATAATGAAAGTGTGTTCAATTTAGCAAACCTAAATAAGCAGTATCCTGTTACGCCCGTGTTTATTATTGGTATGCCACGAAGCGGCTCAACCTTACTGGAGCAGATGTTAGCAGGACACAGTCAATGGGCAACGCTTGGAGAAGACACCAGTATTAGTAATAAGGTAGTCGCTTTTTTAGAACATAAAACAGGGTTACGCTACCCTCAATGCTTAACTAAGCTAACAACGCCTTTAATTAACCAAGCCAGAGCTATATATTTAGATACCTTAAGTTCTTCTGGGAGCAATTGCGCATTTGTGATCAATAAACTGCCTAGCAACTACCAAAACTTAGGGTTAATTTATATTTTATTCCCAGATGCTAAGTTTATTAACCTGACCCGCAACTTTAACGCAACCGCATTTTCAGTGTTTACTAATTACTTTGCTGAAAACGAACCCTATTTTTGTGATTTAAATGAATTTACTTTGTACCATCAGCTTTATGAAAAACTGATGAGCCATTGGCAGCAATTTAACCGCTTAGCTATTTATAATTTAAGTTATGAGCAGTTAATTGAAAACCCTAAAGATCAATTAACCGCACTATTGAGTTTTACTGGCTGTGAATTTGAACATACTTGTTTAGACTTTTACAAAAATAAAAGCGCCGTTACAACGCTCAGTAAACATGCCATCAGGCAGCCTGTAAATAACAAAAACCTTGATAAATGGCAGCGTTATGAAGCCCCTTTACTTAGTTTGCTCTCGTTGCCTCAAACCAATTAAGCACATCCATAAACTGTTCTTGGCGTGCCTGTGGGTGAGTAAGCATATTAATATGGTCGTAATCTACTTTGTGCCCAAAGCGGCGGCCATATATTTGCATTTTTTGCACCCCAGTACCTGACTCATCAATAAACTTTTGAATATCGATAGGCTGTGCCAATGCTTTATCTTTTACTGCCGCAATATGTAACGTTGGAGGAAGCGTGAGATTTGCTAATGTTTTAGCGTAATCAAAGCCATCATCACTGTCTATCCACGGATTTTTCTTAGCCCATTGCATACTTTGATAATGCGACTTTTGAGTTTCATCATCACTGCCCCACTTTAAGCGTTTTGCTGGTAAATAACCGTGTTTTTTCGCTAATATTGGCGCCATAAAATACCAAATTAAATTGGCCTGAAATAACTTTTTAGGGTGGTTATTAAATAGCGAACGCTTTGAACCAAAATAGGCACACGCTTTTACATCGTTTATCAGCTCAGGGAAGCGAGCAAACACGCTATTAAGCAACACCCCACCCCAAGAATGAGCAACTAAAAAGTCAGGTTTTTTACTCTCTAACTGTTCAATTTTTTCAATAAATGCCGGAATATCTTCAACAATCGCCTCAGTTTGTCCATACCGTGCTTGCTTACAAATAGCAGGTTTACTTTCACCACGCCCGCGTAAATCAGCTACGTAGCAACAATACCCTTGTTCAGCTAAAAAAGGCGCTAACCCTTTATTGCTATGAGTGTAAAATATTTTGCCATTTTCTACCGCACCATGAATTAATAACACCACAGGCCCACTTGGCTGCTGGTTGGCGATACGGCGCAAATGCAGTGTTTGATGGTCACCTAATTTAATAAAAACAGACTCTTGAGTAACTGCCAAAGCGAATTCCTTATAATTGCTAACAACTCATCCTACCAGTAATATCTGGTAAGCCAAAGGGAAAATTATGCACTTTTTCTGTCTGTATTTGTTACTATTAGCTTTTATTCCTGTTGTTAAAAAGCCTCATGAAAGCAAAATCAGCTCGCTCTAAATTACACCCGCGCAATCAACATAAAAATGGTTACGATTTTAATTTGCTTACCTCGCAAACCCCTTCGTTAACTGCTTTTTTAATTACGACGCCAGCAGGCAATCAAAGTATTGATTTTAGTAATAACTTAGCTGTAAAAACCTTGAATCAGGCGCTATTAAAAAGTCATTACAATATTAACTTTTGGGACATTCCTGAGCACAACTTATGCCCACCTATTCCAGGTAGAGTTGACTATATTCATTACTTAGCTGACTTACTCAGCGAAGATAATCAGCAAGTTATTCCCACTGGCCGACAAATTAAAGTGCTTGATATAGGCACTGGCGCTAACTTAGTTTACCCGCTAACGGGCAATAGCGAATACCAATGGCACTTTACTGGCAGCGACATAGACTCTGCAGCAATAAAAATAGCCAAGCAGCTCGCTCAGTTCAATAATCTAAAAATAACGCTTAAACAACAAAAAAATCCCGAGCATATTTTTAAAGGGGTGATTAATGCGAAAGATTTGTATCATTTAACGATGTGTAACCCGCCATTTCACGCCAGTGCAGAAGAAGCCAGTAAAGGCAGTGAACGTAAATGGAAAAACTTAGGCAAAGCGCCTTCGCAAGCACTTAATTTTGGCGGACAAAGTAATGAGCTGTGGTGTGAAGGTGGTGAATTAGCATTCATTTCTAACATGATCAAAGAAAGCAGGGATCACAGTGACCAAGTAATTTGGTTTACCTCGTTGGTTTCTAAAAAAGAAACTCTAGCAGCCTTAGAAGCACAGCTAAAACAACAGCCTATTAGTGAGTTTAAAATTGTTGAAATGGCACAAGGGCAAAAAGTCAGTCGCTTTATTGCATGGAGCTATTTTGATAAAGCCACCCGAGAACAAATTTGTGAAGAATTAGTATAAAGTCACTTAAGGACACCCCATGATAGATTTTCGCTCAGACACAGTGACCAAGCCTTGCAATAAAATGCGAGATATTATGTATCATGCCCCCGTCGGCGACGACGTTTATGGCGATGATGAAAGTGTAAACCAATTAGAAGCTTATGCTCGATTACGTTTTAATGTGCAAGATGCACTTTTTTGTAGCTCAGGCACACAAACAAATCTGCTTGCATTAATGGCCCATTGTGAACGCGGCGACGAGTATATATGTGGCCAAAATGCTCATAACTACAAGTTTGAAGGCGGTGGCGCTGCCGTTTTAGGCTCTATTCAACCACAGCCTATTGAAAATGAAGGCGATGGTAGCTTGTGTTTTACTAAAATTGCTGCTGCAATAAAACCCGATGATAGCCACTTTGCGAAAACGCGATTACTGAGCCTTGAAAACACCATAGGTGGCAAAGTACTGGGTATTGATTATTTAATTAAAGCACGTGAATTTGTTGATCAACATAACTTAGCACTGCATTTAGATGGCGCGCGAGCATTTAATGCCGCAGCCGAGCTTAACCTTGATATTAGTGATATCACCAAACATTTTGATTCAGTCTCTATTTGTTTATCGAAAGGCTTAGGTGCGCCAGTTGGCTCATTATTATTAGGTTCTGAGCAGTTAATCGCTAAAGCAAGACGCTGGCGTAAAGTGCTTGGCGGCGGTATGCGCCAAGCCGGTATATTAGCTGCTGCGGGGCAATATGCCTTAGAAAATAACACGCAACGTTTAGTCGATGACCACGCTAACGCGCGTTATTTAGCAAAACAGTTAAATAACGTGGCAGGCTTTAACGTAAATATGAGTAATACCACAAATATGGTTTACGCTACGCTTGATAACAGCATAAACATCACAAAACTAGCAGCCGATTTAAAAGCACAGGGCATTGTGTTTAGCCCAAGTAAGCAACTTAGGCTAGTAACCCATTTAGGTATTACCAAAGCGGATATAGATACCTTTATAAAAGCCTTAACGGCCCATATTTAACGCGGCTTTATAATGTTTGCGGCACACCGATTCATAACGGTCGTTGCCGCCAATTTCTACTTGGTTGCCATCGGCAATAGCCTCGCCATTTTCATCGGTACGTAATACGTGATTTGCTTTACGCCCACAATGACACACCGTTTTAAGTTCTATTAACTTATCAGCCCAAGCAAGTAAATATTGCGAGCCGCTAAATAACTCACCTCTAAAGTCGTTTCTTAAGCCGTAACACAATACAGGAATACCTAACTCATCGACTACATCGGTTAACTGCATAACTTGATCTTTAGATAAAAACTGACATTCATCCACGAGTACACAATGGCGTTTTTTATCACTATTGAGCGATTTAATTAGCTCGTATACGTCTTTATCCGCATCATAAATATGTGCATCTGCTTGAAGGCCTATACGTGAGGATACTTTGCCCACTCCTGCTCTATCGTCAATGGCAGCGGTGAGGATCACCGGCTCCATACCGCGCTCTTTATAATTAAACGCTGATTGTAATAAAGTGGTTGATTTACCTGCATTCATTGCAGAGTAGTAAAAGTATAATTGCGCCATGGCCGTGCCTTCAAATAAAAAGTGCGCTTATGCTACCCTAAAGTGCTGAGAATACAAATTTGGAAACGCTATTTTATTTATTTTGCTTCATGTTCTAGTAACCATTGCTTACGCTCTAAACCACCGGCATAGCCTGTAAGCTTATTATTTGCGCCAATGATGCGGTGACACGGCACAATAATACTAATTGGATTTTTACCATTTGCAGCCCCTACCGCCCTCACTGCTTTAGGGTTATTTAATTGTATGGCTATGTCTTTATAGGTTGCCACTGTAGCAAACGGTACGCTTTGTAATGCCTGCCATACGCTTTGCTGAAATGGTGTGCCGCCAGTATCAAGCTCTAAGTCAAACTCGGTACGCGAATGAGCAAAGTACTCATTAAGCTGCGCCATACAAGATAAAACATGTGAATTAGTCACCTTATTTAAAGGCGTACTGATATAACTGGTCGGTGGATAAAACCCCACATAACTAATACCTTTTTCAGTTGCCTGAATAATAATATCGTCAATCGGGCTGGGTAAACTGGTTTGCACTATCATAATTGCTGCCAAAGTTGAAAAGTTAAGTAAGATCGAAATGGTGCACAGTTCGCAGATTCAAAAGAGCTTGCTGCCGCTTGTGCCTTTTTAACGCCTAAATCGCCATCGAGTAAAATATCGGGCTGGCTTTGGCCGCGTAACTTTGCATAATTAACCGTCCATGGGCCAATCCCTTTTAAACTAAGCCATTGATCTAAGTCATCAAAATCGGGATTCACGGCACAAAATTCAGCGAGGATATGCAGGGCATTTTTACGCGCCTGTGGCATTTTAAAGAATGCAAAATCACTGTGTGCTAACACTTCAGGCTCAGGAAAATAGACCTGCTGGTGTTGCTTTTCACCAAGCTGTGTTACTAAATTAGTCACTAGGTTGTGCGCGGCCGCTACACTGACTTGTTGCCCAAGTACAGCCCTGACTCCCGCCTCAAAACTTGACCAAATACCCGGTAACCTTAAGCCTTTAGTAAATGGAAATGCATTATTAATGTGTTCGCTTAAATGCGCCTCAATTAAATAAGTATCTGCATCTAAATCAAGTACACGGCGAATGTTGTTAATAACTGGCTGTAAATATTGCGTATTATCTATATCAATTTGCACCCGAAAATGATGTCTATCTGCAACAAACTCAGCATCAAAGCGCCCTTTACACGATTTATAAGTAAAAGTACGCCCATAACTGGTTGGCGTTAACCACTCTATTGGCTGAATTAATCGTTTTGCTAAAAACCCATGCAATGCCTGCCAGTTATACGGCGGACGAAAAGGCAAAATTAAGGTGAGCCCAATATCAGCTGGGTGCTTGGCGGTTCTGAGCGCTGAGGGCGCAATATTAAGTTGTTTTAAAAAAGCATCATTAAAACGCCGAACACTTTTAAAGCCTGAGGCAAACGCTATCTCGGTAAGCGGTAAGCTAGTTTCTTGAATTAATTTTTTTGCAAAATGACATTGGTTAAACAATCGATATTGCGTGATCGAAATGCCAAAATATTGAGAAAATAATCGCCTTAAATAACGGCTGCTTATTCCTAAACGCGTGGCGAGCTTTTCGCAGTCGTGCTGATTATCCTGATCAATTAATTGCTTGGCTCGTAGAGCCGTTGTTTTTGTTCCCTGCCAAGCCGCACTTCCTGGTGCACTATCGGGCCGACAACGAATACAAGGCCTGAAACCAGCCTGCGCGGCAGAGTGCGCAAACTGATAGTAAACCACATTTTTTTCGTGAGCTGTGGGCGCAGGGCAAATTGGCCTGCAATAAATACCGGTACTTTTAACAGCTACATAAAAAAGCCCATCGAAACGCGCATCACGACTTTGACGTGCTTTTTGCCAGTGCTGATCACCCATAAAATGCTCTTGTAAATTAGGTAGCGCTTAGCTTAGCAAAAACTAAGCGTATTACTGGCCATATTCGGCACTAATCTTTATTTGCAAAATCAATTAATGCCTGACCCGTTAAACGATATATAATCCATTCATTTTGTGGCTCAGCGCCCATACTATTATAAAAATCAATCGCGGGTTTATTCCAATCAAGTACCACCCATTCAAAGCGGCCACAGTCTTTATTGATTGCTCTGTTTGCCAGTTCTTTCATAATGGCTTTACCAGCCCCATTTCCGCGGCTATCAGGGCTCACGTATAAATCTTCTAGGTAAAGACCATTTTTACCTAACCAAGTCGAGTAATTGTAAAAATACACGGCAAAACCAATTGGCTCATCATCTTGTAAACATATTAAACTGTGCGCCGTTGCGCCTTCACAAAACAGGGTGTTTAAAATGGCTTGCTCATCGGTTTTAACTGCATCAGGTTCTTTTTCGTAAATAGCAAGCTCATTGATAAAGTGTAGAATTGTTTTTGCATCACTTGGCTTTGCATCGCGAATTTCTATTGCTGTGTTCATTGTTATTGACCCTTAAAAAACTACTTTTATGCCTGGTAAGCATCTAATTTAATATAAAAAGTGCTTAACTAATTATGATAATTTAAGCCATTAATACATTTATTTATACCCTAGCATATCGTTTTATATTCAATAAGTAACGTTCATGAGCTTATTTCAATTTATTCATTAGGGCATTAAAAAAACAAATTAAAACAACGCTTTTATATATGGCAAAAAGTTGTCATTATGAGTACACAGTAAAGCAATGAGGAAGTTTAACTAAAATGGGTCATGGTCATTCACACAGTCACGTTGATGATAACCAAAGTGATAAACAGCTCACTCTTGCCGTATTTATAAATGTTTTACTGACTGCAGTGCAAGTTGTTGGCGGCGTATTTTCCGGCAGTCTTTCATTAATTGCAGATGCATTACATAACCTAAGTGATGCGGCCTCAATTTTTATTGCCCTCGTTGCTCGAAAAATTGGCAATAAGCAAGCTGATACAACCCACCATTTTGGCTACAAACGTGCAGAAATTCTAGCAACTCTTTTTAATAGCACCACGTTAATAGTCATCGGTGGTTATTTAATTTTTGAGGCCATAAGTAGTTATTTAAACCCTCAACCTATCAATGGCTGGATCATTGTGTGGGTTGCTGCAGTAGCGCTATTCATTGATTTAGTCACTGCATTATTAACCTTTAAAGCCGGCGCTAAAAACAACATGAATATAAAGGCGGCGTTTATTCATAATGTGTCTGATGCCATGGCCTCTATTGTGGTTATTATTGCCGGTACTTTAATTATTTTATACCAGTGGTATGTAGTTGATTTAATAGCGACGATATTGATATCACTGTATGTTATTTATCACGGCGTATTATTACTTAAAGCCAGCTGCAGCATTTTAATGCAGGCAGCCCCCATTGGTTTTGACCAGCAACTTATCAGTAAAAAGTTACTGCAACAGTTTGCCATTACTCAAATAAAATCAATAAAAGCATGGCAACTCGACGATAACACCACACACTGTGAAATTGTGATGCAAACAGATACCCTTATTGAGCTTAACGCCATTAAACATTATTTACATGATGAATTTGCAATTGAGCACTGTGTAATCGAGTGTTACTAATCACTGTTTTCAATAACCAAAATGATTACATTAAAGCTCTAAGTAGGTTTACTTATATATTAGATAGACTTCTCAGCGGTTTTTATTTAAACCGCTACAAAAATACGATAGATAAGTATTATCACAAATTAATTAAAGAGTACTGATAGTTGCTGCTGCAAGGGGCAGCATTAAGTTTTCAGCTTTATCTGCTTTTTTCACGGATATTTTTGTAAACAATAAATGTCCACTTCCCTGCTCCTTAGCCTTTCTTACTTCATTAATTACAGAGCCGTGAGCTGGGTGCAAAGACATCCCCCCGCTACAATAGCAATAATTAGATTACGAGAGTGGCTACAAAATAAATTGAGTGAAAAAACTCAGTTGTGTAAATATTTCAGTTTTACTGTATTCATCCCAGAATTCGAAGTAATAAAGCGTAAAAGAACAACCTCAACACTTAAAATAGCTGCAATACTTTACTTAATAACCTTAGTAAGTATGCCTTTTTATGTTATAAAAAATGTAACTTGCTGATCTAAAATACAAATAACAACTTGTCCATTTGTCAGCCAGCAATGCAAACTTAAACGAGAATCAAACTCAATATTAACCATATGATTTATAAGTAAATTACTTGCAATTCTGTGCCTATATACTAGACTAGCCACAATTAGAATTTTTAGGATAAGCGCTATGAAAGGTAATCAAAAAGTAATCGACGCCTTCAATACATTGTTAGCTAACGAATTAGCTGCTATTGACCAGTATTTTATTCATTCTCGTATGTACGACGATTGGGGCTTAAACAAACTTTATGAGCGTCTTAACCATGAAATGGAAGAAGAAAAAGATCACGCTGATTGGTTAATTAAACGTATTCTTTTTTTAGAAGGCGTACCAAACATGACCAAACGTCGTGACCTCTTAATTGGTAGCGATGTAAAAAGCATGATGCAAAACGACTTAACCTTAGAACTTGAAGTGGTTGAGTGTGTTAAAGAAGTTATTGCTATCTGTGAACAACAGCAAGATTATCAATCACGTGAAATTCTAGAAAAACTATTATTTGATACCGAAGAAGATCACGTCTACTGGTTAGAGCAACAATTGGGTCTGATTGACAAAATTGGCACTCAAAATTACCACCAAGCTCAAATGGGCGAATAAGGACTTACATTATGAAAGGCGATAAAGACGTTATTGCAGCGCTAAATAAAGTACTTGCTAATGAGCTCGTGGGTATTAACCAATACTTTTTACATGCACGTATGTTTAAAGATTTTGGTTTTAGTAAACTGGACAAAGCTGATTACAAAGTATCGATACAAAAAATGAAAAATGCTGATCGTTTAATTGAGCGTATTTTATTTTTAGAAGGCTTACCAAACCTTCAAGATTTAGGACGTTTACGTATAGGCGAAAACAGCGAAGAAATGATTGCCGCTAACATGAGCTTTGAGCTTGATACCTTAGACGAGCTGCGTACTGCGATTAAACTAGCTGAAAGTAAAAAAGATTACATTAGCCGTGAAGCGCTCGATAACATTTTAAATGAGCAAGAAGAGCAAATTGATTGGCTCGAAACACAGCAACTGCTGATCAAAAACACTGGGCTTGAAAACTACTTACAATCACAACTGTAAGTTAAAGTTATAAATATAAAAAAAGCAGCTAAGGCTGCTTTTTTTATGTTTAATTTTTAAATGTTAAACCAATTCGTTTAGATAGGGGCAATTACATAGATTACTGTTAAGCCACTTGATCGGTTATATCTGCAATTTGAATCAGTTTACGATTGAGGATCTTTTTAGTACAGCCACAACACTTACCGCATTGGCTGCCTACTTTAAGCTCTTTAGTTAGCTCGCGCATGGTAGTAGCACCATCGTCGATGGTTTGCTCAATTTTTTTATCGGTCACACCGTGACAAAGACAAATATACATGAATACAAACAACTCTTACTTTCATTTAGTAGGTTTATACTAATCTAAACGAAAATAGTTATCAATTGGTTTTTTATAAAAATTGATTTTTTTGCATTTTTTTTTGGCCAGCGCCACTTAAATTGAGAATTCGCGGCAGCTTGAGAATTGTTTGAATTTCAATCGAAGTATGGCACTTAAATTGAGATTTAATAAATAAAATCCCACCTTGAATTTAAGTAGGTTTAGGTATAAATAGTTGAATGATTAAAATGAATTTCATTAAGCCTGAAGAAGCCTTAATGTATAAATATAGAATTAATGCGTAAGCTATTTCTGGTTTGTGCCCAGACTGTGTGAAAACTCTGATCACCTTTTGGTCTAAGTATGTTCTGCTTATGATCTATTAATCTATACATTTAGTTCACTTAATATACTGATATTTATATAATTAGACTATTGATTCAGTTGAGGGTTGAGGCAGTATGTCAAAGTTTATAAGCG